>JBGQLM010000288.1:0-2123 GCA_041500085.1 Geobacteraceae bacterium | reverse complement strand
CCGAACGGCGCCGGCAGGAGCGATGAGTCGATAACGATATGCTCAAGACCGCCGGCGGCAGTGATCTTTCCGCTCTCGGGATGAAGCAGAGGTCCCTTGAAACCGAGCGAGGTTACGGTCAGTTCTCCCTTCAGGTCATGCACGCTGCTCAGCGCGCTGTCCAACGCCGGGTACCGGCTGCGCCACTGGAAAACCTCTGCAACATGGATGAGCGCGTTGGCGTTCGTGATCTCGAGCACGGGTGTATCGCGGCCAATGATGCTCGCGGAGACGCGGGACAGGGATGACGTGCCGAGGCGGACCGTCGTGTCCGAGATCGCTACCTTGTTCTCCTCCAGGGAGAACCGTCCGCTTATACCAAGTGACGCGGGGAGGAGTGGAGAGCCTATCACGATTCCCCTGACCTCGCCTGTGATGTTCAGACGCCATTTCTCCGGCTGCAGCAGCGGACCTCCCAGGCGCAGAGAAGAGAGGGCTATCTCGCCGGCAAGGTTATCAATGTCTTTTAACATCTGCCCTGCCTTTTCGTACCTGCTCCTCCAGCCAAACAGCTCTGCAAGGTCGATCGATGCCCGTCCTTCTGAAACAGAGAAGTCGGGAGATTTACTTTTAACAAACTGTGCCGAGAAATTGTCAAGGGAAGACGAGCCAAGCCGGGCCGACAACCCGGTGACTTCCAGGGTGTTCTCATCGATCATGAACCGGGTGCTGAGGCCCAGCGGCGCCGGCAGCCAGTGAGATTCCGCGAGCACATCCTTCACCTCGCCGGTCATCTTTCCCTTCCATGTCTCGGGATGATCGATCAGCCCGCCGCCGAGCAGGGAGGAGATGGTCAGCACCCCGCGCTTCAGGCGCACGTGCTGCAGAAACGGAGTCAGGCTTTCCGAGGACGACAGCCAGGAGTAAAGCTCATCGAGATCGACCACGGCGCTGCCTGAGGACATGTCAAGCCAGGGTATGCGGTCCCAATACAGATTCGCGGAAAATCCGGTGAGAGACGAGCGCCCCATCGATATCGCCAGGTCCCTGACCTCAGACCTCTCCTCGGTGAAGGAATAGGATCCGCTCAGGGAAAAATTCCCCCATTGCTCCGTGGAGGCCTTGACCAGGAACTTCATATCACCGGGTGGCGCGTTGAAGTGTACGGTCACGTCCTTCAGAAAGAGAAAATCCTTGTGACTCCTCCTGAAAAGGAATTTGCCGTTGTCCGTCTCCATGACAAGGCCCGGGCCGATGGCCTCCAAATAGTAGAGCGCGGAGCGGATATCCTTCTTGGCCTCTTCGAGAGAGGGGGCCTCTGCCGTTGATTCGGAGACCGATGCGGGCAGAATGACCCTGAAGTCGGGCTCCGCAATCCGGATCTTCGCAAGGCGCAGTTTGCCGGAGAACAGCGGCAACAGCTGGGGATAAATGTCGAGCGCCTGAAGGGTTCCTCGGAACGTCCGGGGATAGCGAAGCTTCAGCTTCGTGATCGAGATATGGGGGCGGGGAAAGAGTGAAAGATCGAGCCTCTCATACGACATGGTTCCGCCGAGCCTTTTCGATACCGCGGTCTCGATCCCGTCTTTCGCCGACTTGGAATTAAGATAGACCGGCGCCAGGAAGATCACGGCGGCGAGAAACGCGGTCATGCTGCCCGCAAGCCAGAGGAGCATTTTCTTTCGTAAGGTCATGGATGATAGTTCAGGGCTTTCTCATGAAGAGACGCACTGCTTACTCCCATTATACAAATAGTCGGTCTCCGGAGCAAGATTATCTTGAACACATGATGATTTAAACTGTATGGGCTCTACAAACTCCATGAACTCTATGAACTCATTAGACTCTTCAGTCTCTTCAGTCTCTTAAAAACCCACTTTACTTTTCCCCTCAATAAGGATATTCTTCCCCAAAAAGCGGCTCCAACGTGAAGGCTGACGCGTCGATTCTCGTCGGTTTTTTCGTATTAACCTGTTACCTGGTCGCTTCTGCGTTGATCCTTGTCGGTACTTAATCGTTTTTCGTCTGCATCAACGGAGCCAGATATGCCCTATAACGAAAAATTGGAAGCAATGATCGATATTGCCGCGAAGCGCTGGAAGGACCTGGAAAAGAAGAAGATGTTCGGCGGCGTGGGCTACCTG
>JBGQLM010000287.1:0-2208 GCA_041500085.1 Geobacteraceae bacterium | reverse complement strand
GTGCATGTGGGAGAGAAGGCGCTCGAAGCCTTCTTCAGATAATTTTGACCGTCGCTTTTTCGCCCTGGCGGCGTAAGTCAGCGGAGCTGCTTGTGCGGCGTAGCGCTGCTACGCCTCCGCGCATCTCCTCGACAGCCTTGCCAGAACAAAAAATCGTCGGTCAACTGAATATGTCTTAAAACGGTTAGAGGGTTTAGTCGCGTTCGGCGTGTCGTTGAATGAGTAACTGCCGTTTCAAGGTTGATAGGTCTTGAGGGTGAGCTCTCCATCTATCCACTCGCCGTAGGAGAACTGGGTGATCCAGTCCCCGAGCGCGAGCAGGGTCTTTTCTCCCCTTTGCTCCATGAACGGGTCGTGATAATGTGCCGTAACAACAACATCATAACCGTCCGAAAAGCGGCTTGCCGCAAAAACTCTTGCAAGCTGTTTACCGTCCCATTTTGAGGCAACAGTTTCGTGCTTTCCCTTGGAGTGATTGCCGAGCTTTTCAGCAATCAAGGCAGGTACCGATGAGGGAATGAGACGTGTAAACAACCGGGTAAAGGGGTTCCGGAAAAGGAATCTCAGAGCTCTGTAGCCAAAGTCTGCCTGATTTATACTGTCCCCGTGACAGATGAAAATGCGCTTTCCGTCAAGAGTTAAAGCCGTAGACTCGGGGAAAACATCGGCATCGAATGCCCTCTGAAAGTACCCCTTGAGATGGAAGTCGTGATTTCCTTCAATGAAGATCAACTTGATGCCGCTGCGCGTGACGGTTTCGAGCGTCTCCAGCACTTTTCTGTAGTGCGGGAATGGTGACGGAGAGTCGCCAAGCCAGAATTCGAAGAAGTCACCGGCAATTACCAGAAGATCTGTTTTGCCGGGGAGCCCTTCCAGAAAGCGGAGCATGGTCCGGTAGTTGTTGTCTTCGGGTTTTCTCAGGTGAGCATCGGCTATGAATATTGCATGCATGGCGCAAATATAGTCGAAAAAGTTTAAGAGGTCCAGCTGCCAGTTGAAAAGTATAAAGAGGTATGGATGGGTGTAGCACGCGAAGTGGAAATAATCTGGGATGAATTGATTGATGCTTTCCTGAATGAGGACCCTGAACTGATCTTCTTTCTGGACAGAGAGACCGGGGAGATCTTTTCCGTCCCAGACGACTATGACGACAAGGCATTCTGGCAGGAGATCGAAACGTCCAGCGGAAAATACATCCAGATACCCGGGGCGGATTACGAGCAGGAGCGCGTATTCCTGCACGAATTCATAAAAAGCCTTCCTGGCGGTTCATTGAGGGCACTTCTTGAGCGGACATTCGCCGGCAAGAGTTCCTACGGCAAGGTCGAAGAAATTCTCTCATTCTACCCTGACGAACTTGAAGCATATTTTGCATTGAAGGACGAGATGATACACAACCGGATCAGGTCATGGCTGGAGGAGTATGACATCTATCCGCCGACAGCAGTTTTTTGAGGTCAAGATGTCTCATCATCAGAGTCATTCAAGATTTACCAGGGTTTTCGTGATAATGGCAGTACTGGGGATGCTTTTTGCGGGAGGGTATGCAATCCGCCATACTGTCTCGTGCTTTCTCTCGTCCTTTGTCATCGCATATCTGCTGGATCCTGTTCTGGTCACGCTTGAACGACGCAATTTGAAGAGATCCTTCGGGCTGTTGATACTCTATCTGGTTCTGTCCCTGATCACCTTTTTTTCAGTAATCTATCTTGTTCCTGTATTGGTCGTGAGGTGGGACTCTTTTGTCAGGAATCTGCCGACTTATTTCCTGCAGGCAAGAGATATAGTTTTCAGCATGAAAACCCGCCTTTACTCTGCGGAAGCTGCAAAAGACTGGATCTGGATCATAGACAGCTCGGCAAGACACCTGGAGGTGATGACTTCAAAGGCAGGGGCAGGCGTCTACACAACTGCTTCCAGTATGGCTTTTAATCTCTTCAACCTGATCCTGTCTCCTATCCTGGTATTTTTCATGCTTCTTTACAAACATGAGATCATAAGCGCAATAAAGATTTGGTTGCCGGCCAGGCAGAAGGATCATCTGCTTGAAGTCGGGCGCGAAGTTAACGCGAGCATCGGAGGGTATCTGCGCGGGCAGCTGATAGTATCGGTCATTGTAGCCCTGTTCTCGGCAATGGCCCTCTACTACCTTGATGTGGATTATGCCCTGCTTAACGGCCTGTTTGCCGGTCTGGCATCCATCCTTCC
>JBGQLM010000286.1:0-2365 GCA_041500085.1 Geobacteraceae bacterium | reverse complement strand
CGGCGTCCGCCCCATCGGGCGCATGCCATGCGCCCCTACATATGGTTTTAAATGGAGGTAAGTCCATGAAACATACAATTTCAGTTCTGGTTGAAAACGAATTCGGTGTGCTTTCCCGTGTTGCGGCACTGTTCTCCGGGCGCGGCTTCAACATTGATTCTCTTTCCGTTGCACCGACCAATGACGAGTGCATCTCCAGAATCACGCTGGTGACAAGCGGTGACGAGCAGGTTCTGGAGCAGATTTCCAAGCAGCTTAACAAGCTGATAGATGTAATCAAGGTTATCGATTTCACCGACGGCAGCGGGATCGAGCGCGAGATGGTACTGGTAAAGGTGGCAGCCGAAGATGAGAGCCGGGCTGAGGTACTGCGTATTGTGGATATTTTCAGGGCCAAGATAATTGATGTGACACCTAAATCCTACACTATCGAAGCGACCGGCTCGCCGTCAAAGATTGATGCAATACTTGAGCTGCTTCGTCCCCTCGGGCTGAAGGAGCTTGTCAGAACAGGCTCGGTAGCGATAGGCCGCGGCTCTAAAGGGTGGAATTAATTTGCAGTGCCAGAGACTTTTTGAGCAGAATATACATGGAGGAAGTAAATGAACGTTTATTATGACAAGGATTGTGATCTCGCGATTATCAAAAGCACGAAAGTAGCAGTGATCGGCTACGGTTCCCAGGGGCATGCCCATGCCTGCAACCTCAAGGATTCCGGGGTCGACGTCACCGTCGGTCTTCGCGCCGGCTCGGCATCAGCGGTCAAGGCGCAGAATTCCGGTCTGAAAGTCGCCAGCGTAGCCGATGCTGTGGCAGCCGCCGATCTGGTGATGATTCTTACCCCTGACGAGTTCCAGTCGAGTCTTTATCGCGACGAGATCGAACCGAAGCTGAAAAAGGGCGCCACCCTGGCTTTTGCCCACGGCTTCGCTATTCACTACAACCAGGTCGTGCCGCGCGCCGATCTTGACGTGATCATGATCGCACCGAAAGCACCCGGTCACACGGTCCGTTCCGAATTTGTCAAAGGTGGGGGAATTCCGGATCTGATTGCGGTCTTCCAGGACGCTTCCGGCAAAGCCCGCGAAGTGGCACTTTCTTACGCCAGCGCTATCGGCGGCGGTCGCACCGGCATCATCGAAACCACCTTCAAGGACGAAACCGAGACCGACTTGTTCGGCGAGCAGGCCGTGCTCTGCGGCGGAGCGGTGGAACTGGTCAAGGCCGGTTTCGAAACGCTGGTCGAGGCGGGCTATGCCCCGGAGATGGCTTACTTCGAATGTCTGCACGAGCTCAAGTTGATCGTCGACCTGATGTATGAGGGTGGTATTGCCAACATGAACTACTCTATCTCCAACAACGCCGAATACGGCGAATACGTCACCGGTCCGCAGGTGATCAACGAGCAGAGCCGCAAGGCAATGAAGGAGTGTCTGACAAATATCCAGACCGGCGATTATGCCAAGCGCTTCATCCTTGAGGGGGCGGCCAACTATCCCGAGATGACAGGTCGCCGCCGGCTCAACGCTGCCCATCCGATCGAGCAGGTCGGCGAGCGCCTCCGCAGCATGATGCCCTGGATTCAGAAGATCGTCGACAAGAGTAAGAACTGATATTGATGCGTAATCAAAATACCCCTATTGCTATGGAAGGGCTCCCCTTTGTTGCCGGTTTTTCCGGGGTGGCTCTTCTCCTTTATCTGCTTTCAGAGAATCGGCACTCTGTCTTTCTGCTTATGTTGGCAGCTCTTGCACTATTTCTGGCAGGGTTTTCGCTGTATTTTTTCCGTAACCCGCATAGAATAATCCCGTCAGTGGACGGTGCTGTGGTCTCTCCGGCTGACGGAGTAGTCATTTATCTTGGAGATGCTGTAGAAGAGCATCTTGGTGAGCAGATGACAAAAATCAGCATCTTCATGTCTGTTTTCAATGTCCATATAAACCGGGTACCGGTTTCAGGCAGGATCATTGATAATTTTTATGCCCATGGTAAATTTCTGGATGTAAGAGATGAGCGTGCAACATTTGAGAATGAAAGAAACGGTTTGGTTATAGAGACTCTGAACGGGGTCAGAGTTGTGGTGGTTCAGGTAGCCGGACTTATTGCAAGGCGTATTGTCTGTTATCCTATCGTAGGTGAGATGGTCCTTCAGGGGAATAGATACGGATTGATCCGTTTCGGGTCCCGACTAGATGTATACATCCCGAAAGGGTCAGATATAAAGGTCAAACTTGGCCAGAAAACGATCGCTGGAGAAACGGTTCTGGGAATACTCCAATGACCGAACATCAGTCAAGTCGCTCCGAAAGCATGCGTAAAGGGATTTATATCCTTCCCAACCTCTTTACGACCGGAAGCCTTTTCG
>JBGQLM010000285.1:0-2429 GCA_041500085.1 Geobacteraceae bacterium | reverse complement strand
CATATCTCGACGATATTCTCTTTCTTGACCGTCACAGTGACTTCACCGCGGAACTCTTTGACATCGACTATGTCTGCGGCAAAACGCTCTTTAAGCTTCACAACTGCACGATTATTTTCAGCCATATCAGCCATACCTCTTCCTTTGCTTTGATAGCTTATGCAGCAGGCTCGTAACGCTCGCCGAGACCGATTGTCGAACCGAATGAATTACGCTCCCGCATTATCTTTTCCTGAAGCTTGATAAGCCCGAAAAGAAGTGCTTCAGGGCGAGGGGGGCAGCCCGGGATGTATACATCGACCGGGAGAGCCTCATCAATACCCTGCACAACACTGTATGTATCGAAAATCCCGCCGGAACAGGCACAGGCACCCATGGCAATAACCCATTTAGGCTCTGGCATCTGCTCGTAAACTGTCATGATTACCGGCAGCATCTTCTTGGTTACAGTACCTGCTATGATGATGCAGTCGGATTGACGGGGTGATGCTCTAAATATGATACCGAAGCGGTCAAGGTCGTTGTGGGATGCACCGGTAGCCATCATCTCGATAGCGCAGCAGGCAAGTCCGAAGGTCATAGGCCAGATGGATGATTTGCGTGACCAGTTGACGAGACCGTCCAGAGACGCAGTAATAATGTTATCTCCAAGCGGATTATCTACTCCCATTCCAAGGCTCCTTTTTTCCATATGTAAATATAGCCTACGAAGAGGATCAACATGAAAACCCCCATCTCCATAAGACCGAAAGCACCGAGACGCTTGAAAAGGACGGCCCAGGGATAAAGGAATACACATTCAATATCGAACAGGATGAACAGCATCGCAATAAGATAAAATTTGATCGAGAAGCGCTCCTGAGCAGTTCCTACAGGATCACATCCGCACTCGTAAGGCTGCAGCTTGACCGCCGACAGCTTCTTCTGCCCGATAAGGGAAGAGAAAACGAGCGAGCCGAGACCGAAACATACAGCTATTACCAAAAGCAAAACTATTGGGAGATATGCCCCTAACATCTGTTCCTCCGTCCGCCCATGAATTGTAAACGAGCTCCCGATCTTTCTTTTCTGCAGGCCAATCGGGATTAGATTGCATTACTGTATACAGTATACAATGCCGCGCAATTTAGGTTATTTGACCATCTTTGTCAAGGGAAAAAATCCCTTAATTCCACTTCGCAGATAAGCAGTGAAATCCTCTGTCAATCCTTCATTATCACAGGATTAATGCCTTGACACAAATTGCGTATCTATGCTAACTCGAAGAAAATAATGCCATTATCAATTACGTCCTCGAGGTGCAAAATGAACCATACAAAATCCAGCCAACTCTTTGCCTTGGCAAAAGAGATCATCCCGGGAGGAGTGAACAGCCCGGTCCGTGCTTTCAGATCCGTAGGTGCCGATCCCGTCTTCATATCACGTGCTTCCGGCAGCAAAGTCCACGATGTCGATGGCAATGAATACATCGATTATGTCGGTTCCTGGGGGCCAATGATACTCGGGCACTGCCATCCTGATGTTGTCGCTGCCGTAAAATCTGCTGCAGACAGCGGCGCTAGCTTCGGCGCCCCGACTGAAAAGGAGACCATTCTCGCACAGATGGTTATCGATGCGGTTCCCTCTATAGAGATGGTCCGAATGGTCAGTTCAGGTACAGAAGCGACCATGAGTGCGATCCGTCTGGCACGTGGGTATACCGGCCGTGACAAGATCCTGAAGTTTTCCGGCTGCTATCACGGGCACTCCGATGCTCTGCTCGTAAAGGCAGGATCAGGTGCCGCCACATTCGGCGTTCCCGACTCTCCCGGGGTTCCACAGGACTTTGCAAAGAACACCCTTACTGCAACCTTCAACAGCCCTGATTCTGTTAAAAAGCTGGTCACTGAAAACAGCGGCCAGGTTGCCTGCATCATTGTCGAGCCGGTCGCAGGAAATATGGGCACAGTTCCGCCAAAACCGGGCTTTCTCGAAGGGCTCCGCAAACTCTGCACGGATGAAGGAATAGTACTTATATTCGACGAAGTCATGTCAGGTTTCAGGGTTGCCTACGGCGGGGCACAGGAACTCTACGGCGTCACCCCTGACATGACGACCCTTGGCAAAATCATCGGCGGCGGTCTTCCTGTCGGCGCATTCGGCGGCAAAAAGGAGATCATGTCTCTCCTGTCGCCTTCCGGCGGCGTCTATCAGGCAGGCACTCTTTCCGGCAACCCTCTTGCCATGAGCGCCGGGATTGCAACTTTGAACCTTCTGAAAAAGCCTGGATTCTACCAGCAGCTTGAGGAAAAGAGCGCCTACCTTGCGGCAGGAATCGCAAAAGCTGCCAAAGACGCCGGTTACCCGATATTCTCGACCCGTGTGGGAAGCATGATCTGCACATTCTTCACAAAAAACGAAGTTACCGATTGGGACAGCGCCGCAACCTG
>JBGQLM010000284.1:0-2648 GCA_041500085.1 Geobacteraceae bacterium | reverse complement strand
GGCTCAGGCGTGAGCTCTCCACGGCCCAGATACTGGCGACAGGTTCCTACAGCTATCGGGAGCTGGTCACCACCGGCTTGATGGGGGGCGAAGATGCAGTCCTTATGAATGCCTTCATCGCCTTTTGCTACAGCAACCTGGCCCACAACCAGCCGGACCGCTTCGGTTTCGATGATGTCCAGAGCGCCTTCCATGCCCATCCTGAGATATCCCTGCAGTTCTCCGGCCTGTTCCGGGCCAGATTCGATCCGGCGCTCATTGATCGCGAAGAGTCCTATACGCCTGCTCTTGCTGCCGCCAGGCAGGCAGTTGCCGAATATAATACCGGCCACCGTCATCTGGACGAGGTACGACGCACCATTTTCAGCTGTTGTCTCTCCTTCATTACCCACACGCTGAAGACCAATTTCTTTGTACTGGAAAAACAGGCCCTGGCTTTCCGGCTCGATCCGGCTTATCTGAAGGAGCTGGGGACGGAAGCGACCGCAGATCTCCCTCCAGCGGAGCCGTTCAGGATCACCTTCTTTTTCAGCCGCTTCGGCTTCGGCTATCACATCGGTTTCTCGGATATAGCCCGCGGTGGCTGGCGAACCGTGATCGCGCGCAGCCAGGATGATTTCATCACGAATGCCAACAGCCTCTTCAGGGAGAACTTCGTTCTTGCTCACACCCAGCACTTCAAGAACAAGGATATATATGAAGGCGGTTCCAAGCTGGTCACCATTCTGGATGTGTCAGACCGTCGCCGCTATGAAGATGGGCTTGAAGAGTGGCGCCTGTTCAAGCTCCAGTACGGGATAACCAATGCCTTTCTCGATATTTTCGTGACAAAAGAAGGGGTCGCATCCCATCCCCAGGTTGTCGACTACTATCGGGAGGATGAACCTATCGAACTGGGCCCGGACGAGAATATGCACGACAGCATGGTCGAGGCAATAGCCTGGCTCTCGCGGTCCAGGGGTTATATGCTGGGGATAGGGCTGATATCCAGCAAAAAGGTTGGCATAAACCATAAGGAGTATGGAGTTACCTCGACAGGTGTCGTGAAGTTTGCCGAGATCACGATGAAAGAGCTGGGCGTAGACATTCGCAGGGATTCCTTCTCGGTCAAATTTACCGGCGGGCCAAACGGAGATGTCGCGGGAAACGCGATCAGGATCATGCTCGAACGCTGTTCGAGAGTGCGGATAAAACTTATACTGGACGGCACTGCTGCTCTTTTCGATCCGGAAGGGATAGATCACGCCGAACTTCGCAGGATTCTGCTTAAGGATGATCTTGAAGAGTTTATGCCAAAAGCCCTTCATCCGGGCGGTTTCATGCTCTTCAGAAGCGGCAGCCGCCGTGAGGGGCTTCGCGAGCTGTATCGCAAAATCAGCTGCGGACAGACAGGAACAACCGAGGAGTGGATCTCCATAGACGAGTTTTCAAAAGAGTACGGAGCGCTCCCTTTTACGGTAAAGGCCGACCTTTTCATCCCCGCGGGGGGGAGGCCGGAGAGTATCGATGCTGCCAACTGGGAAAGCTTCTTCCTCGCTGACGGGACGCCTTCTGCCAAAGCAATTGTCGAGGGGGCCAACTCCTTCATCACTCCGGAAGCGCGCATACTTCTGCAGAAGCGTGGCGTTATCATTATGAGGGATGCATCTGCGAACAAATGCGGCGTGATATCATCCTCATACGAGATAATCGCCAACCTGCTTCTTTCGGATAAGGAGTTCATGGCGGAAAAGGAGAGGTATGTAGGAGATGTTCTGGAGATACTTGAAAAGCGGGCCGAGGACGAGGCTCTTCTTATTCTCAAAAGGCGTCGGGAGCAATCGGGGGCCTTGTGTACCGAAATCTCGGATGCAATAAGCGGGGAGATAAACAGCTATTACAGCAGGCTGTTCAGGTATTTTCAGCAGCGGCCGGAGCTTGCCGCCCAGCCGCTCTTCAGGAGAGCGATTTACGCACATCTTCCCCGAATCATACGGGAAGAGCCTGCGTACCGGAGAAGGGTCGGCCGTCTCCCGCAGAAGTATCTTTCGGCAATACTCGCTGCCGAGATCGGGTCGTCAATGGTCTATTGCGGGGACAGGGATGCAGCTTTCGAGGATGAATTGAGGCTTCATCTGTTGAGGAACTTCAAGGAGTGATCCTTAACCGGTCTCCTGCTTCTGCTGCCTGCTCATGGTTTGTAGACTCTTGCGAGATAGCGGACCAGGATTTTTTTTTCTTCCGGAGAGAGCTTTGCCCCTTTATTAATCATCCTGGATACGGTCTTGTCCCACTCTGCTCTGGATTTTCTGGCATTTTTAGGGATTTCGCTCTTGTGGCAGACAGAGCAGCGTTCCTCCAGCAGCTTAGCTCCGTCAACCCCGCCAGTGTCGCTCCGACACCCTTGTGCGGCAAAAAAAAGGAAGACGACTGTGACAATTATAAACAGATGCCTGCGCATGGTTTTCACAATCACGTGTCAAGGTTTAAATTTGTCCGCCATCCTCTGGCGGTACTCGACGATCTCTGTGCGCAGCGCCGTGAGATTGGCCACTCTTTGGTCAAGAGTTTCTATATGTTCGTCAAGGGTTTTTATCAGGGCAGGTATCATCATGTCCGTCTGCTTTGCATCACCATAAAACGAATAGAGAGATTGCATCTCCTTGATC
>JBGQLM010000283.1:0-2888 GCA_041500085.1 Geobacteraceae bacterium | reverse complement strand
CGATGAAATTTTCGCCGGTTTTGCCTAAAGAATCGATTAGAGAAGGTTGGACAGGGGAGTGAACGATTGCCGCCGGTCTGGGCAAAAATAGTCCGGCTGCTGTTTTTATCGGATATAGAACCGATAAGAGTATGTTTTTTTTGCAGAGATGAAGGCCACGATGCAGTTCAGAGACGCGTCGCGGGAAAGACCAAATACATTCAATCCCGGACGCTTATGGAAAAAGCGGTGAGGGTAGGTTATTACTAAACCTCATCAGTAAATATAACTATTTTTGTGCCTGTCATTATAAGGGGTGATGTAATCATCACGCCATACTGTAGTTCGAGTACAACTTTTTCACCTTCACCAGGTATTCGCGAGTCTCCTGCGGGAGCCGGCTCTTCCCCCGGTCAACATTACCTGGCCCCCAGTTGTAAGCAGCCAGAGCCTTATCCACATCGCCCCCGTATCTATTGAGCATATCCTTGAGGAATCGTGTGCCGGCCATGACATTCTGTTCCGGATTGAACGAATCGGTAACACCAAGACCAGCAGCGGTGGCCGGCATGAGCTGCATCAATCCCTGAGCACCCGCGGAGGAAACGGCGGTGGGCTTGAAATTGCTTTCCACCTGTATGACTGCCTTAATGAGTCCTTCATCGACACCATATCTTCGCGAGGCCCTGCTGATAAGGGAAGCGATGCCTTGGGCCCCGCCTCCCGTTAAAACGCCCTGCGCTGCCGCATCCACCCGGGGAGAAGTTCTGACATCCACTTCAGGTTCAGGGACTGCGGTATTCTCAGGAGTGATGCCCGTCTTCTGCCCCTCGACACCGTATGCGGCCAGCAGGCTGTTCAGCCTCCCACCAGCCAATGTTGCAGATGGCGGGGGGGAGCTATCGAGAGAGAGGGCGCTCCGCATCATCTCCAGGTGAAGGATTTCTGCTGTCTTTGCGGCCTTCCCGCCGCTGTCATTTTTCACTCCGCTGGCTTCGGCGGATGCAGCGAGTAGTGCTCTGAACACCTGCCCGTTGCCATCCGGCCTGTTCGCTTCAGACTCGTTCTTCAGCGTCTCGGGACGGACTGCAACTATGTCCTGGATGGACCCTATGGACATGAGCTTCTCAACACGACATGGCCAGGGAACTCTCCGGGCACATGTTCATCTTTTTCAGTTTCTCGATAAAAGTAGTTCGCTTCAGATTTAACATCTGCGCAGCTTCCTTTTTATTACCACCGCTCTTCAGCAGGGCCTCCGTGATAAGCCGTTTCTCGAATCCCTCGATTACGGTATTGAAACTCATCACTCCGCTGGGAATGTGGAATTCCTCCTGGGTTTCGACCGCAACCTTACCAACATATTTGTTCGGAAGATCCTCAACTGTGATGATGCCGCTGCCCTTGATAATGATGAGCCGTTCCATCAGATTTTCCAGTTCACGGATATTACCGGGCCAGTGGTATTCGCAGAGGGCGCTCATCGCATCCCGCTCCACGCCCTGGATCTTCTTCTTCTTTTCGCTGCTGAGTCTCTTCAGGAAGCTATCCACCAGGAGCGGGATATCCTCTTTGCGCTCCCGGAGTGGCGGAATAACGAGCGGTATGACCGAGAGGCGGTAGAATAGGTCTTCCCGGAAGGTCTTGTTTTCCACCAGTGTTTCCAGGTTCTGATGCGTGGCGGCGATGAACCTAGTATCGATCTTCTTCAGCTGCATCGACCCCACCGTCTCGATTTCCCTGTTCTGCAGGACCCTTAGCAGCTTGACCTGCAGACTCGGCTTCATGTCGCCGATTTCGTCGAGGAAGATGGAACCCTTGTCAGCCATTTCAAATCTGCCGATCCGGTTGGCAATCGCTCCGGTAAAGGCGCCCTTCACATGTCCGAAGAGCTCGCTTTCCAGCAGGTCTTCCGGTATTGCGGCGCTGTTGACCGGGACAAAATTACGATTTTTCCGATTGCTCAGATCATGGATGGCCCGTGCGAACAGCTCCTTGCCGGTTCCCGACTCCCCCTGAATAAGGACCGTAGAGTCGGACTCCGCCACTTTCTCCACCAGTTCCAGCAGAGAGAGAATTTTGTTGCTCTCTCCAACGATATTGCTCATCAGCGACCGGTTTTTCACCATCGGCTTGCCTTTAAAAGTACGGCTCTGGAGACTGTGATGTTCCAGACCCCGTTTTACGTGGATCTCCATCTCTGAAAGGTTAAACGGCTTGTCCAGACAGAAAAATGCGCCGGCCTTGAGGAGGTTTGTTGTCATTTCGTTATTGCTGAAGGCGCTGCAGACAATGGTGACAATCCCCGGGTGATTGGCTTTCAGTCTTTTGACAAGCTCCAGCCCGTTCAGCTTCGGCATCATCAGATCGGTGATCACCAGATCGATCTCATTCCCTTCGATTACCCTGAGGGCCTCGGCGACATCAGCGGACTGGAATACCTGATACCCTTTATAGAGTAGGAAGGAACCCAGAAACTCCCTGGACTTATCGTCGTCGTCTATTACCAGAATTCTGCCTTGTCCCATAACGTGCACCTCACTGCGATAGTAACCTGTAAAATTCTGAAATCTGACCTGCCAGCCAAACCGCCAAAAAAATCCTCAAGTTATTTCAGTTTCAACCGATACGTCTTGATAAGAAGGTGTGTCTACTTTGGAACCCGTACGACTTGATAAATGGTGCAGCTGACACTTCGTTAGGTTCTGTAATAAACCTTTTGTCAAGCATTAGTCTGTCGGGAAAACTTGACCGGCAAAAATATTTTTTCGATCGGTAAAAAAAACTTCCACGACCGCAGGTCTGTTTGATATGCCTGCCAGCCCCACCTACCCCTCTCAACACTCAACACTACTATCCTGCGCTGCATCGTCAGGCGATTGCCGCTGTCTGCCTGATACTTGCTTATG
>JBGQLM010000282.1:0-2920 GCA_041500085.1 Geobacteraceae bacterium | reverse complement strand
GGAATGACTGAACAGCGATCAGAAAAAATAGAAGCAAATGAGAAAAAGCGAACAAGGCTTATTGTGAACGGCCTATTTATCAGCAACTGGCTTTTTCTCACCTTCCTCCGTAAGCAATTCTTTGCTGCTCCACACGGAGGCGCGATGTTCGTAGTTAGAAATATTGTAACAATTTTAGCCACTTTGGCTTTGACTGTCGCGATCTGCCACTTCCTTCCAAAACGAGCATGTTTATTCGCAATACCTGTAACACTTTGTCTAGCCTTGATAGCAGCCATTTTTTGAATACCAATACAAGGCAGAGGGCTTAACCGGGGAAATTAGGGACACTCCCCATATTATTTATTGCATCCGTGAAAAATTGACGTTATCATCTCAACCATGCCAAGAATTGCACGAATTATAGCTCCCGGTTATCCGCATCACATCACACAACGCGGCAACAACCGTACTACGGTTTTTTTCGATGACGAAGATCGACAGGTCTATCTGAAGTTGCTTGCAGGTTACTCACATAAACATCACTTTCGAATCTGGGCCTATTGCCTAATGAACAACCATATTCATCTGCTCGCCGTACCTGAAACGGAAAACTCCCTTTCGCGCGGCATCGGCCTGACCAACCAAATGTACACCCAGTATCTCAACCGTAAATTAATGCAGTCTGGGCGTATCTGGCAAAACCGATTTTTCTCATGTGTAGTAGAAAATGAACAGTATCTTTGGGCGGTAGCACGCTACATTGAGTGCAATCCTCTAAAGGCTGGGCTTGCCCCGAGAGTGGATGAGTATCGGTGGTCAAGCGCAAAGGCCCATGTAACAGGCGTTCATGATTCGTTGTTGTCAGCTGATACGTGGCTATTTTCGCAAGATCGGAGTGCGTATAGTGAATTTGTGTGTTTGGCAGATGACGAGACCGATAACATCATCCGAAGATCCACCAATTCCGGACGGCCATTTGGTTCGGCATCTTTCATTGATATGCTGGAATTTCAGTTGAATCAGACACTGAAACCAGGGAAGCCGGGCCGCCCTCGAAAGAAAACTGGGGAGTGTCCCTAGATGGGTTGGTTCGAGGGACATTAAAAGAAAGCGTCTATATCCCTCATTCCATGCAGAACCCTGACAATCTTAATGCCGCCGCTAATCGGCATATAAAAAATCAGGTACATACCTACTGGGAAACTTTGCAAACCGAGATGTAGTTCATCCCGGTTTCTTCCCATATTCGGGAACCGTGCGAGTTTTCGGCTTGTTTCCTCAATTTCATCAAGGAGTTTGTCCGCACAGTCAGGATTGTCTTGGGCTATATACAACCAGATTTCGTCAAGGTCGTTTTCAGCCTCGGGGCTCTTGAGGATTCTCAACATCAGGCGTTAGCCTCGTTTTGTTGCGCAGCAAGCCGCTTACGGCCTCGCGCCTTGATAGCACTCACGTCTAATGGTGTTGGCTCACCGCTATCCAAGCCTTTCTTAATTTCGGCTCTGAGTTCTTCAACACGCAGGAACTGTCTCCGGTCTCTTACTTCAAGAAGACGTAGTGCATCGCGCATAACTTCGCTTGCAGAACCATAAAGCCCGCTCTCCACCTTGTTTTTTACCAGTGCTTCGAGTTGCGGCGTAAGTGAAATGTTCATTTTTTTCACCTCCTTTGACCTAAATAATAACAGAGTATAACAAGCTTTGTTATAAAAAGTGCAGTCAAAAATTATTTTGAAACTTGTAAACCGAGAAAGCTGAATTTCCAATCGGGTAGCCGGAGGTTTTTCTCCCCAGTGATGTCCGTGAAAGCCTCCATCTCGTGCCGGGGCAGATGATGCAGGTCATAGCTTACGGCAACCGGATCGAGCTGCTTCCAACCAGAGATATCTCGGAGATGCAGGGGTTTCTGAAGGGTATTGACACGACAATAACGAAAGGGATTTTGTATGAATAATTGATGGGTGTGGTATGCCCATCACCCATGTGGTGTGCGCGATGCCTTGACAAGCGTATTTCCTTACATTATCATCATATCGTAAGGAATTTTGCCTGGGAGGGATACATTGAATTCAACCGTAACGGTAAAATACCAGACAACAATTCCCAAGGCTGTGCGGGAAAAGCTCGGCATTTCCGTTAATGATGCCCTGGAGTGGATTGTTGAAAAAGGGCGGGTGGTTGTTCATCCGGTACACAACAACTTCCTCCGTTATCGGGGCAGCGTGAAAGTCGGAGCCGGTGATATTGCCGCCGATATCCAGTCGGCACGTGAGAGTCGCCTGGAGAAGCATCGGTGAAGAAATACATCATCGGCACCAACGCGCTTATATCCTTTGTCACCGATAGAAACCCGGCCCAGCAGCAAATTGTCGCCCCGCTTTTTGAAGCGGCATCCCGTCTGAAATGCACCCTTGTATGTCATCAGTTCGTGTTGACGGAATTTGTTTTTGTCATGGACAAGGTTTACGGCATGCCAAAGACAGCAATTAATGAAATGGTCAGAGACTTCATCGCGATGCCGGGGGTAGAGCTGCACCAGCAAACCGATTTCAACATGCTGCTCTCATTCTGGCCGGCAAGCATTGCAGATTTCGGCGATGCGCTGATTGCCGCGACTGCAAAGACGATGAAGGGAACGACTATCATCACCTTCGACGAAAAGTTTAAATCCGGCTTGAAAAAACTTGGCCTGGAATCACTGTAATCTACCAGATATTATGACAAATAAGTTATCTGCAACCTGGCGCCTCATCGTGACCTCCCCGCTCTCCGGAGCGGAGAACATGGCCATCGATGAGGCGCTGCTCCGTTCATTCGATCCGCTTTCCTCCCGGCCGGTGCTGCGGCTGTACGGCTGGAACCCTCCGGCGCTGTCGCTGGGGCGCTTTCAGAAGACCGCCCTAGTGCTGGACCTGGAACGCTGCCGGGCCGACGGCGTC
>JBGQLM010000281.1:0-2946 GCA_041500085.1 Geobacteraceae bacterium | reverse complement strand
GGGCTGCCGGTCGCCGAATATACTGCGCTGCAGGTCAAAAAGGCCGTGGTGGGGCAGGGGCGGGCCGAGAAGGGGCAGGTACAGAAGATGCTCAAGGCCCTGCTGGGACTGCCCGAGATTGCCCAGGAGGACGCCTCCGACGCCCTGGCGGTGGCGGTCTGCCATATCAACTCCCATGAACTTCTCTCACAAGCCGGCCCGGCTGTCTCCAAGCGACAGACCTCCTGGAGGAACTACAAGCCATGATCGCACTGCTGACCGGAAAGATCGCCCACAAGTCCCCCGATCACATCATCCTGGATGTGCATGGGGTCGGCTACCGGGTCATGATCCCGTTTTCCACCTATTACGAACTGCCCGAAGAGGGTGAGGTCACCCTGCATATCCATACCAGTGTACGCGAGGATGCCATCCTGCTCTACGGTTTCCGTACCCGGCTGGAAAAGTCCTTCTTTCAGCTGCTGATCTCCGTGACCGGTGTCGGACCCAAACTGGCCCGCGATATCCTCTCCAACATCCAGCCGGCGGCCCTGGCCCAGGCGCTGGGAGCGAGCGATATCCACAAACTCTCCTCGATCCCCGGGATCGGCAAAAAGACCGCCGAACGCCTGATACTGGAGTTGAAGGACAAGATCGGCAAGCTGGATATCTCCGCACTGCCGCAGACGGAGCCGCGCGGTATCCCGGCTGAAGATGTCATCGACGATGTGACCTCGGCGCTGCTCAACCTGGGCTACAAGGAACCGCAGGTCAAAAAGGCGTTGGGTGGACTGGACGCCAGCGGTGGGGCGGGTGTTGAGGAACTGCTGAAACAGGCACTGAAGATCCTGATGAAGTGAGGGTGGCAACATAGCGTAGTTTCTATTGTTGTTCCGTAGTGGCCCTGCAAGACTCTGCCAGTCTCTGCACTTTTGCATAAAAAAAGGATTAACCGGTACTGGTTAACCCTTTTTTTGTGTGGTCGGAGAGACTGGAAGCGAACCAACTATTTAAACTGGCAGGTTGGAAATGGCTGTGTGATACCAGTTTATGCCGCCAGATTGCTAGCGTCGGGCGGGGGTCAGCGACTTGATGTACAGAACGAGCGATTTCATCTCGGCTGAGGCCGGATCGAGTGCCTTTCCCTTCAGCGGTTTCATGATGCACTGGTTGATGATCGCGCCCAGTTCTCCTTCGCCATATTCTGCGGCCTGTGTCAGCCCTTTACCGTCGGGATGGCAGCTGCTGCAGCTTTTCCCGCTGGTCCCCAGTTGCTTGCTGGTGAACAGCTCCTTGCCTTTGGCAGGGGTCGCCACGTCAGCGGCCATGGCCAGGGATGTCGCCGCAAGCATGCTCAATGTCATAACCATTCGTTTCATAGGTGTTCCTCCCACGTTAATGTACCGCCTGTTCGTTGTGCCGTTCTTCGAAGTGCCGGCCTTGATCCTGAAGTTGCTTACTAAGGTATAGATGAGGGTACGCAGATTGTCAAATGGCCTGGGCGCATGGTGGATTATACAAAGAAATTAAGCTCGCAACTCCTCCAATAAACAACACAGTCGGACGGTCGTCCGCATCTGCTCGATTATCGATAAAACTCATTAATATTTCGTTGACGTACGGCTTTCCGGAGAGATATTCTGCGCAAACACGGTAACTGATAACCCCGCAGATTTTGCAGGTTCTACTGATATTGCATAGCCAACCGGGCCAGGCGGCGCATGCAGCCGCTTCTGATTAATTACTGTTCTTGTAACCAAGGAGAATCGGATATGAAAAAATTACTGGTAACAGCTGCGTTTCTGCTGGCAACCACAGGCTATGCAGGTCAAAAGGCAATTACTGATACAGGTGAACAGGTAATCCTCAACAGCGATGGCACCTGGGGATATGCTGATAACAAGCAGACGCAGGCTCATAAAATCGAAACGAATAAAATGAAATTTGAAAAAGCGGATGATTCCACTTTCCTGCTGAAAAGCACCAAGAACAATTCTGCCTTCTGGATAAATCCGGTTAAATGGTCTGTCAAGAATCCCGAGAAAATTTCAGCACGGGAGTATCAGTTTCAGCTGAATGGCAAGGACCTGTACGGCATGGCACTTACCGAAGAGATCGAGATACCCGTCGAATCACTGGTGGAGATTGCCTTGGCCAATGCCCGCAACGCAGCTCCGGATGCGCGGATCGTCATGAAAGAATACAGGGTGGTAAATGGCCGGAAGGTACTGTACATGGAGATAAACGGCAAAATAATGGGCATTGATTTTACCTATTTTGGTTATTACTATTCCAACCAATCCGGGACCACCCAGTTCATCACCTATACCGCCACCAAGACAGTTGATAAATACAAGTCAGAAGCAATTGAATTCCTGAACGGTTTAGTTACACAGTAACCAACAGGGGGGACATCAGATATGAGCATCTGGAAGAGTCAGCCAACACTGGATCAGCTCAAGGAGAGATCGAAAGACACCCTGATGGAACACCTGGGCATCGAGTACCTGGAGATCGGCGACGATTTCCTGAAGGGGAGGATGCCGGTGGATGCGCGGACCAGGCAGACGGCCGGGATTCTCCATGGCGGGGCCTCGGCCGCCCTGGCTGAAACCCTGGGCAGCATCGCGGCCGGTATGTGCGTGGACCGGGAGAGGAAACGCATCGTCGGGCTCGAAATAAACGCCAACCACATCCGCCCGGTCACCGGCGGCTGGGTTACCGGAATAACAACACCGATCCATGTGGGTACTACGACCCAGATCTGGGAGATCAGGATCTACAACGAACAGGACAAGCTGGTTTGTATCTCACGTCTCACGGTGGCCAACATAGACAAATAGAGCACAGCGGGCACTCTGCCCGTGCCTGACCCAATCCCGACATGTTATCCATTTTCTACAGAGTCGAACGGCGCATCATCTCAGCTTTTTGAGCGGCGCCTCGAAGGGGATCGCGGTATCCTCT
>JBGQLM010000280.1:0-2961 GCA_041500085.1 Geobacteraceae bacterium | reverse complement strand
GTCGGAAGAGCTGATCAGCACCATCGACCGTTTCCGCACCATCATCAAATGGAACGACAGCATGACTGTCCGTGTGCCCCAGTTCGACGAACAGCACAAGCAGCTGGTCTCCATGATCCACAAGATGAACAATGCCATGAAGAGCGGACAGGGTAAGCAGGTGGTTGGCGATATCCTGCTGGGACTGGTGGAATATGCCGAATCGCACTTCACTCAGGAGGAACGTTTCCTGAAGCAGCACAACTACCCGGATTATGCCGCACACAAGCAGATCCACGACAACCTGCGGGGCAAGGTCTCGGATGTGATTGTGGAATACGAGCAGGGCCGGGCTGTACCGGCCTCGATCATGACCTTCCTGAGCGACTGGCTGATCAACCACATCATGCATGAGGACCGCAAGTACGGTGATTTCATGGTCAAAAAGGGCGTCGTCTGACAGACCGACTGATTACGGAACATCCGGCAACGACCTGTACGGTAACCCATTAGTAACTGGCTGATAACGAGGAACTTTTCATAGACAGGACCACTGTTCGGTCAAAGGAGACCCGGTTGAACACGATCAAGGAACTCATATCCAGCAAGATACGCATTCCTTCGCCACCGGCTATTGCGATCAGGATCCTCGACATGATCCGCAAGGATGATTTCACCTTTAAAGATCTGGCCGTTATCATAGAATCCGACCCGGCCCTGGTGGTGAAGATCCTGAAGCTGGCCAATTCCTCGTATTACAGCTGTTCCAGAAAGATTACCAGCATAGAGTCGGCTCTGTCCGTGCTTGGTTCGCACGCGGTTAAGAACATCGCCCTATCCTTCGTGATCATGTCTGATATCTCCGCGGCTGAAGACGATCTCTTTGATTTTGACCTGTTCTGGCGCAGGGCAATCACTTCAGCTGTCGCTGCAGATCTGGTTGCGGAACTGGTAGGTGCGAAAAGCCAGGATATCTTTGTCTCGGCTCTCCTGCAGGATATCGGCGTCGTTATCTTTCAGACGTCTTTACAAAATGAATACCGGCCGGTCATGAAAGAAAACCTGACCGAGCAGGAGCCGCTTCACCGGATCGAAGAGCGCTATTTCGGGTTCAACCACCATCAATTGGGGGCTGAACTCCTCAGCAGCTGGCATCTGCCGGAGAGTATTTTTCAACCAATCCTGTATCAGCACTGGGACAAGCCGATTCCGGAACAGTATCGCAGGCAGAAGGAGATCCTTCAGCTGTCGGATTGCCTCTCCTCCATCTATCATGGCAGCCAGAGTGTGGAAAAGGTCCGGACGGTCACCAAGCTGCTCGACACGGTCTTCGGTGTCCGCGGAGAGGGGGTCAATGAGCTGATCGATGCCGTTGCCAGCAGGGCAATATCGATCCTTTCCTCGTTTGACATGTCGCCAGGCGCGATGCGCCCCTTTTCCCAGATTCTTCAGGATGTCAACGAAGAGCTGAGCAACCTGAACACCTCGTACGAACTGCTTGTGATGGAGCTGAGAGAGGCCAAGAAAAAGGCGGAACTGCTGGCGGGCGAGCTGCAGAACGCAAACATGAAGCTGCATGGACTGGCGTTCCGCGACGGACTGACCGGGTTGTACAACCATCGTTATTTCCAGGAAGAAATGGACAGGGAACTGGATCGGGCAAAACGATACCAGCGGGAGTTCTCGCTGATTATTTTCGACATCGATCATTTCAAGAAGATCAACGATACCCACGGCCATCCGGCCGGAGATCAGGTCCTGAAAGCAATCAGCAGGGTCGCAGAACAGGCGGTGAGAAAATCGGACATCGTGGCTCGCTACGGCGGAGAGGAGTTCACCGTTATATTGCCGGAAACCGGCTTTGCGGCAACAAAAGAGGTTGCCGACCGGATACGGAGCGATATAGAACGGATGACTGTCGAGGTGGATGAAAAGATTATCAAACTGACGGTAAGTGTCGGATATACCTGCTACCGCCACGTCTCGAATATCCGGGAGAAAGGGCCGATCATCAGCATGGCCGACAAGGCCCTCTACACCGCCAAGATGAGCGGCAGAAACATGGTATTTGCAATGCGGCTCCCCGGTACGTGAGTATCACACAGCCTGAACTGAGACCTTCATCTGAAAAAGGTGGACAGGCTACAATGCAGACTGCCCGCCTTCGTATTCACGATACTCGGCTGCATCAATTCTGCGATACGTCAAAGCTACCTGAATGTCCTCAATCCTCTCCGCGACTCTGGATCTCCCGGATTACCTCGATGATCTCCTGCCGATTCAGGATACCCTTCTTCTCCAGGACGGTGACAAGCGCCAGCATCTCGTAGCTGTGGGAAATGACAAGCTGCTCCAGTGATATGGATTCTTCTTTGGGGCTCTGTTCTGACATGTACGGTCCTTGTTCCGGTCGATTTGTTTATAAATCACAATCTTCAGACCTTGCAATATACTGCATAGATAAGAAAGTCAAGCCTGCCTCCCTGAGACGTCCCTGCTTATGACAGCCAAAGCCGGCTACCTCTATTCATAGACTGCCCGACCCATCCCTCCCCCTGCCAAGATTCTATCGATTGTTGACAAAATAGTCGTATTTTCAACCTCAACATGCCCTACATTTTTACTGCTGTTTTGTATCATACTGTTTTATTGAAGTATTTACCCAAGTGGTCAAACGGCATGACTGTTGCTCTTGCAAACCAGAAACGTGATGTACCGTGCTCAATCAAGCGGGTTCCTGTCATTACTTTTCAACGCATCGATGCCAGTTTCCTATCAAGATCCATTAAGATTGTTCATAAAGGAGCATCAATGCCTCTCAAGCCTGTTCAAAGCAGGAATGCCACGTCGGAGTCAATGGTGGTCGTATTGGCACTTTTTATGATCCTGACCCTCTTTTGTTCAGTTCCCTCGGCCCAAGCAGCATCATCAAAGCCGACTTCAACAAAAAAGGATTCCGGCCCCTGTATTGTCAATCCGCAT
>JBGQLM010000279.1:0-3033 GCA_041500085.1 Geobacteraceae bacterium | reverse complement strand
TGTCGGTGATCATATATGCTATTACAGTGACCTTGGAAAGATTCAACGTCATTTTCCAGCATGGGGCATATCCAGGTCCCTGGAACAGATCATCGAAGAACTTGTAACTTCATGGCGGCAGCGACTCAACAAATAATATACATCAGCTGGGAGAATCCTGATTGAAAATTCTCATTACCGGAATCTGCGGCTACGTCGGAAGCACTCTTGCCTCATCATTGCTTGAGTCATATCCCGGAATATCCATATATGGCGTGGACAGTATGCTACGCCCTGGAAGTGAAACCAACCGTAACAGACTGCAAAAGCTTGGCGTAAAGCTATATCATGGAGATATCCGCAATCAGTCTGATTTTGATAATCTTCCAGCTGTTACCTGGGTAATCGACTGTTCTGCCACACCCAGTGTAACGGCAGGAACAGATGGCAACATCAGCAGCAGGCAGCTGTTTGAGCACAACCTGCTCGGAACTGTCAACATACTGGAGTACTGTAAACGGCATGCCGCAGGGTTTCTGTTATTGAGCAGCAGCCGGGTCTACTCCGTTAAACGGCTGGCTGATCTGGCCGTAATCCCCGAAGGGGAGGCATTCCGCCTGAACGACAGTCAACAGCTGCCACCCGGCATCACCACTGCGGGTATCAATGAAAATTTCAGTTCATCACCGCCACTGTCACTGTATGGAGCCAGCAAATTCTCTTCCGAAACAGTTGCCCTCGAATATGGAGAAGCCTTTGGATTCCCGGTGTGGATAAACCGTTGCGGGATACTTGCCGGTGCAGGTCAGTTCGGCAGAGCCGAACAGGGTATCTTTGCTTACTGGATCAACTCCTGGATCCGTCACCGCCCACTCGCCTATTACGGCTATGGTGGCAAGGGGTATCAAGTGCGGGATTGTCTGCATCCGCAGGATCTTGTACCACTTATGTTCAAACAGATGAACACGGGTAGTGCGGTTCAACGAGTGCTGAATCTTGGCGGTGGCATCGGACGCAGCATGTCTCTGGCCGAACTAAGCAGCTGGTGCAGAAGCCGATATGGTGATAACACGCTGTCCAGCCACTCGCAAACCCACCAATTTGATGTCCCATGGCTGGTGATGGACTCAAGCATTGCTGAAACTGTCTGGGACTGGCGGCCGCAGACGACGCTCGAAGAAATTTTAACCGAGATTGCCCTTCATGCCGAAGAGAATCCACAATGGCTCGAACTTTCCGGAATGTCATGACTGATACGTTAACAAGGAACCGGCTGGAATTGCTTTCAATCGTTATCCCTGCCCGAGATGAGGAGGGTTGCGTCTGTTCAACTGTTGAAAATCTACATCTGCAGCTGTGTGATGCAAACATTCCCCATGAAATCGTTGTCGTCGACGATGGCAGCATTGACCGGACTTGGGCGCTATTGCTCGATCTTCAGCAAAAAATACCCCAACTTAAACCAATACAGAACGAGGGACTCCACGGATTCGGCCGCGCTGTCATCCATGGTTTGAACAATTTTTCCGGGGATGCTGTGGTAATTATGATGGCCGATCAATCGGATGATTGTCGCGACGTAGTAAAATACTGGCAGGAGCTAAACAGGGGCTACGACTGTGTCTTCGGAAGTCGCTTCATACATGGCGGAAGTGCGACGGGATATCCTCTTGTAAAACTGATCATCAATCGAATGGCAAATCTGTTTTTGCAGGTGATCTTCGGGATTCGGTTAAACGACACCACCAATGCGTTCAAGGCATATCGCCGTGAAGTCATCTGTGGCTGCAGCCCTCTTATCTCTCCTCATTTCAATCTCACCGTAGAATTGCCTTTAAAGGCGATAGTCAGGGGTTATAACTGGACCGTGATACCTGTCAACTGGCGTAACAGGGAGGTTGGGGTGTCTAAACTCAATATAAAGGAAATGGGAAGTCGTTATCTTTTCATCTGTCTCTACGTCTGGCTTGAAAATTTTTTCTCACAAAATGATTATCGGAAGAAACACTGATCCGCAAGGATTGAACGAACAACCCTCCTCAAGACCAATCAACCTATCCCAAAAGCGCAACATCATCACATAGCTGCAGATTGCTACGCCAATAGCCAATTTACAGTCTCAGACAATTCATGTATGCAACGCCATCACCCTATCTAATCAACTTGAGCGCCCCTTGCAGCTTGGCTGTGAACTCGTGCCAACTGCAGGTAGCCAGGAGACTTCGCCAGATGTAGCGCGGCCGGAAGTAAAAGCGGCGGTAGGCCTCCTTCTGCAAGCGGAGCAATTCGGCCATCCCCAGCCTCTCTTCCCAATGGTCCAGAAAAAAGTCCTGTCGCGGGGAACGGGCAAACTCCTCCCAACGTTCCGGCCGGATCAGGCCTCCACGGGCGGCATCGGCAAACAGCTCGGTATGGGGAAAGAGAGACAGGATGGCGACCTGGGCATAATCGGGATCGATCTCCAACATGAAGTCGATGTTGCGACGCACGTCAGCGGTATTCTTCTCAAAGGGGAGCCCGATCATGAAGTCGGCTATCGTCAGGATACCCAGGGAGCGGCACCAGCGAAAGACCTGCCTGACCTGATCGGTGGTGCAGTTTTTACGCAACTGCATCAGACCTTCGTCAGAGCCGGTCTCCACACCGAAGGAAATCATTCTGCAACCGGCAGCCTTGGCGCGTACCAGTGAGTCGAATGTCACCGTATTGACCCGGCCGCGAAAGTCCCAGGCAAACCGGTAACCGCGGCGCACCATTTCATCACTAAAGGCAATCACCCGCTCGGGGGTAATGTTGAACAGGTCGTCGTAGAAGTGGACCTCTTGGTACCCCGTCTCCAGACAGGCCCTGATCTCGTCGGCAATCGCGCCGATCGAACGCTGCCGGTACTTCTTGTAGGGCACATCGCAGAAGGTGCAGCTACAGGGGCAGCCGCGACTGCTGATCATGGTGGCCAGATGGTCCGATGCGCCGACGATGCTCCGGTAATCCAGGTGACTGATAACGGAACGGTCAGGCGGTGCCAGGGTATCCAGATCTTCAACATAGGCCGGC
>JBGQLM010000278.1:0-3104 GCA_041500085.1 Geobacteraceae bacterium | reverse complement strand
GTGACCCTCCGAGGTTTCCAATGTCAAACCGCTAGACCTGGCCCTAAAAATTCCTAAAGTCCAACAGTAGGGGCCTGACCCTTAGATGTTCTGTTTGTTTTATTCTATGCGTGCTTTTGCCGTTTGGAGAGCACTATCTTTATTTCTGGTAAACAGCCTCCACTTCATGCTTGATGAATGAATACCTGCTTTCTTGTCTTGACCTCTACAGTAATACCAGTGTCCAAAGCGTTCGACCGTAGCAAAGGGATGATTGTCTGTACAGAGAAGCCCACAAGGTTTGATCTCTTTAAAAAAAATAGTTTCCTCCGGGGCCTCATCAAAAGACATATCTGCGGGCAATACGATTTGAGATACATCCACGTGCTCTGCTTCCTTTTCATCCAGCCAGTCTGAAATTTTCATTTGTTTTTATCTCCTTCAGAAATCTAACGCGTGCGTGATCGATTCAACCGCTCGACCCGATATGAACATAATTTTCTCCGCGCAACGTCAACAACAATGTCCCTTGGGTGTTCCAAGAGAGGGCACGGTTGCCGGGGAAAGGTAAGATCCGTTATCCTTTTTTCCCCACCGGCGCAAGGTACAGCGCGAATTCATCCTTCCCATCAACGCCCAAAAGCTCGTCCATTGCCTCCTGATGATATGCCGCGACAGCGCAGGTGCCTGCCTTGATCGCTGCGCAGGCAAGATAGAGGTTCTGGCACACATGTCCCATGTCGATGGCGATCACCTTGTGCGCGGCCAGGCCGTAGCGCCATTCCATGCGATAGGGCAGCGTGGTCCAGACAAAGGTAACGGCCGATCTTCCGACAAAGGGCTGGCCCAGGGCAGCCTGTGCGATGCGCGGCCCCAGGTCCGGGACCTCCGACACGAGCAACAGCTGGTGTTCCACGGGCAGATACCGGTAGATCCCCCGCACCGCTCCCGCAATGTTCATCGCGCAGACGTAGGTCTCAAAACTGTGACGACAGCCGGCCGAGGGGACCGTCCGAAAAGCCGTCGACGGAGATGCCACGGCCCTGATCCCCTGGGTTGCCCAGAGCAGATACGAGAGTTCATCAAGCGTAAGCGGTTCCTGCGTGAATTGCCGGACGCTCTGCCGCTCCGCGATGGCTGTCGTGATATCCACCGTCCCGATGCCCTTCCAGTCATGAGCAGGCGCAAGGTCTATGCGTTTCCCATCAGCAGGGACCGGCTTCTGTATTGGCGGCGCCTCCCTGCCCCTGCTCTGGTCCGTAGCACTGAAATCGATGGTCAGCCGCACGGCATCTTTCAGAAAATAGCGGTACTGGTCTCGGGTTTCGTCCATGGGATGCTCCTTTGGATCGGCAGGGTCAGGTCTACTTTCAAGTCATATTACTTCTTCGCGTTCACAATCCTGCTGATCGAGGTGAAATACATGCCCAGATGATCGGCAACCTCCCGCTGACGGTATCCGTGTTTCTCTACCGCTTCGCTGATCGCCTTATTGCGCTTCGTCATGTTCACGAGTGTTTTCTCGTGGAACAGTTTCTGAAGAGAAGGTCTGTCCGCGTAGCGCTGGCTTCGGGGAATCTCAGGGATGTCTTTGTGCTTTTTGAGATGATCCACAAGTTGATCGACAAAACCTTCCTCCCCCAGCAGGGTCTGACCTTTCACCTCTGTCCAGATCGTAGGCTTTCCTATGCCCCAGCTTACGAACTGCCGGTATTCCCGCTCCGCCTTGCTGCGCTTTCCGCTGAACTGCCC
Organism: Geobacteraceae bacterium; assembly: GCA_041500085.1. Taxonomy (GTDB): domain Bacteria; phylum Desulfobacterota; class Desulfuromonadia; order Geobacterales; family DSM-12255; genus VEOV01. The sequence continues at coordinate 1,373 of JBGQLM010000278.1, read as the reverse complement.
CAACACCCAGTTCGTCGTAAGACTGGGATGGGGAATTTCCCTGCCTGCCGTTGCCAGATAACTGGACCACTTCCATTCGTCCGGCCTTTCCATCATCCTAGCCCTGACAGGATTCAGAACCACATAACGACAAACTTCAAGGAGATGGCTGTCCTTCTGGATCAGAATTGCTTTATACCTGCCCTGGAACAGGTGACCGGTTCTGCCGTGGCGTTTATTGAACAGCTGTGTATAGACGCCGTTCAGCTGTCTCATGCCGAGGGCAAGATTACCATCGGGGGTCTCGATAAGGAGGTGATAATGGTTAGTCATGAGGCAGTACGCGTGGCATATCCAGTGGTAGCGTTTGTTGACGTGCTGAAGGGTGTTTAGGAAATTCTGGCGGTCCGTGTCATCCTTGAAGACGGGCTTTTTCTCGTTCCCGCGGGAGGTCACATGATAGACTGCGCCGGGATATTCAATGCGGAGAGGACGGGACATGGGGGGACTATAGCAGAATAAGGGCAGGATGGCAAGAAAGTAGACCTGACCCTAATGGTTCTTTGCAATCGAACGCTGAGTGTACCCGTGCTTCTCAACTGCCTCGGCGATTTTCCTGTTCCGCTTGCATTTGTCGGCCAGGATATGCTCAGTGAATATTTTTTCAAGCGCCGGCCTGCTGGCGTAGCGCTGGCTCTTGGCTATCTCAGGTATATCTTTATGTCTTTTGAGCCGATCCGCAAAAGTCCAACAGTATGGACCTGACCCTGATATGGTTCCGATATGGTTCGGAAGAATATAAATATAAGTTGCTTTGCAGTCCAGAACCGCCCAAGCCGGGGCGATCTGCAGGCTTTGTCACTACCCAATCAATTTGAAAAATTTCTCTTCGGTATTTTCATCGACCAATGCCTTGAGGATTGCCTTGTCTGAGAACGATTGCGATATGCGATCAATCACAATATTACCGAGAGATCGCAGTCTCCTCAGCTTTGTAGGAACCCGTATCCGTCTTCGCAATATTTCATTACTCTTTAATGTTTGAATAAATGCTTGCGCTGCCCTATCATCAAAAGCTTCGAACATTTTCGGTATACGGCTTGCGGCTTCATTGGCAAAAAAGTCCGTTCGTGACCACTGGGCACTGCTGCCCATATGTCCGACGTAAGTTTGTGTAAGTGAAGATACATACGACTCTAACAGTTCGGGCGGTATCACTGCCGCATACGGCTCGAGCTCTTTAACGGCCGCATTCTCTGCACCAAAGTCATCCAAACTTTTGGCTAAATTATCAATCAGAGGTTTAAGCTTATATTTGCGCGCTACTGTGGATAAATACTGTATCGCGTTGGCGTTTATCACGAAGGCAAATGCCATTTCAGTTCTTGCACTAT
>JBGQLM010000277.1:0-3314 GCA_041500085.1 Geobacteraceae bacterium | reverse complement strand
GGCGTAACTGCGGTCTTTACACCGGCAAACAATCTTGTTGCCAACACCGTCTATACTGCAACAATTACCACCGGTGCCAAGGATCTCGCCGGTAATGCATTGGCAAGTAACTATGTCTGGAGCTTTACCACAGCAGCTGCAGTCGCAGCAGGTCCCGCGCCGATAGACCTTGGAACAGCCGGGAATTTCGTGATTCTGACAAAAACAGGAGTCACAACCACCGGAACCACCGCAGTTGTCGGCAATATCGGCGTCAGTCCTATTGTCGCTACTGCCATAACGGGATTTGGACTGATCGCTGATTCCACGAATACCTTTTCAACATCTTCTCTAGTAACCGGAAAGATTTACGCAGCCGACTATGCTGTGCCTACTCCTGCTGTTATGACCGCAGCTATAAGCGATATGGAAACCGCGTACACTGACGCTGCAGGAAGAACAACACCCGATTTTACTGAACTGGGCGCCGGAAATATCAGCGGACTGTCACTCGTTCCCGGCCTCTACAAATGGGGCACAGGAGTTTTAATTACCAATGCCGGCATTACTATCTCGGGTGGCGCAAATGACGTCTGGATCTTCCAGATAGCCGGCGATCTCATCGTGAACAACAGTGCGATTGTTACCCTGGTCGGCGGTGCACAGGCCAAGAATATCTTCTGGCAGGTCGCAGGCCAGGCGAACCTTGGAACGGCAGCTGACTTCAAGGGAATTATCCTGAGTCAAACGCTGATTTCGCTGAATACCGGCGCAAAAATGACCGGACGGGCGCTGGCACAGACTGCAGTTACCTTGAACGCGACGGCCATTACTGCACCGTAAGGCTGGTGGAGTAACCTCGTTAACACACTTATCCTGTTTATCAGTTCAGGTGTGAATGCAGCATCACAAAAGGGGAGACAGGCTGTTTTTTAATTCAGTCTGTCTCCTTTTTTGTCTCCTGAATTCCTTATTAATATCGGGAAGAGGGATGTGTCGTAAAAGTGAGGATATGACTATGTTAGAAACAAATGTCGAATCCGTTTTTCGCATTGCCAACATCGAACTACGCAGGCGAATTGCGCTGCTGGAAGAAACTCTGCTGGCAAAGGAGCTGACCGGAGTGGCGCTGGCGGCCCAATTCCAGCAGGCCCAGAAAATGGAAGCGGTTGGTCTGCTGGCGGGCGGCGTGGCCCACGATTACAACAACATGCTCAACGTGATCCTCGGTTATGCGGAACTGGCTCTTCTCAAAGTGGATCAGGCCCACTCGCTGCATGCCGACCTTGAGGAGATCATCAAGGCAGTAAAACATTCCACGGCCATAACCCGGCAATTACTGACCTTCGCCCGCAAGCAGACAATAATTCCCATGGTGCTTGACCTGAACCAGAATGTGGAAAGCATGCTCAAGATGCTCCGGCGACTCATCGGCGAGAATATCAATCTGGTCTGGCTACCCGAGGCGGGTCATTGTCCGGTCAAGATGGACCCCTCCCAGATTGATCAGATTCTGATCAATCTCTGTGTCAACGCCAGGGACGCCATTGCCGACATCGGTAAGGTCACTATCGAAACGGGAAACGCCTTCTTTGACGAAACCTACTGTGCTCAGCATAACGGATTTGTAGCAGGAAAGTATGTGCTGCTGGCCGTCAGCGACGATGGCTGTGGCATGGGCAAGGAGATCCTGAATCAAATCTTCGAACCATTTTTCACTTGCAAGGAGGTTGGCGAGGGAACCGGTCTGGGGCTGTCTACAGTTCACAGTATCGTCAAGCAGAACAACGGATTCATCAACGTCTACAGCGAACCGGAAAATGGAACGACCTTTAGAATCTACCTGCCAAGACACACCGACCGTGCCGTTGATACCCGGCATGAAAGTACCGCGGAAATTCCTCCGAGCTGTGGCGAGACCGTCCTGGTGGTGGAGGACGAACCAGCGCTCCTGACGATTGCTAAAGTAATGCTGGAAGAATTAGGGTATCGGGTACTGACCGCAGGCACACCGGGCGAGGCCATCGAGCTGGCCGAGGAACACGCAAACGAGATTCAGCTCCTCATCACGGACGTGGTCATGCCGAAAATGAACGGCCGGGATCTGGCGGAATGGATGCATTCCCTTTACCCCGGCATGAAAATTCTGTTCATGTCCGGATATCCGGCCAACATGATAGTCCACCGGGGTGTGCTGGGAGAGGACAGGAACTTTATTCAGAAGCCATTCTCAATGCAGGATCTTGCCGTAAAAGTGCGGGATGCGGTGAGCTAAAAGTGAGTTAAGCGGCGCCGGGCCTTCGGCATTCAGCCTGGTTTACTGACGATGGATGCCGTATTTCTGCATCCGGGCGCGGAGTGTACTGGGGTTGAGACCGAGAATCAGCGCTGCCCCGTTTTTACCATTAATTCGCCAACCGGTTTTCAGGAGCACCTGGAGGATGTGGTCGTATTCCACATCGGCGAGGGCTTTGACGTCCGCCCCTGCAAGCTCCTCTGTCTTCCTGGCCGTATCGAACCGGTCCATCACCTTGAGTGCAGTCCCCGGGCTGGTGATTATTGCCCGCTCGATGACACTTTCCAACTCCCGCACGTTGCCGGGCCAATGGTATTCCTGCAGGGAGTTCATGGTCTCTTTTGACACGGTCGCAATTCTCTTGCCGATTTTCTTGTTGAATTTGGCAACAAAATGATTGACGAGCAGCGGGATGTCTTCCTTGCGCTGCCGGAGTGGCGGCATCGTTATGGGGAAAACATTGAGCCGGTAGAAAAGGTCTTCCCGGAACCTGCCGTTCTTGATCTCTTCCCCCAGATTCCGGTTGGTGGCCGCGATGATCCTTACATCGGCTTTTATGGTGCGGGGACAGCCCAGCCGCTCAAATTCACCATCCTGAATGACCCGGAGCAACTTGCTTTGCAGGTCCAAAGGCATTTCACCGATCTCGTCAAGGAATATGGTGCCGCCGTCGGCCAATTCAAAGCGCCCGATCTGACGGGCATCGGACCCGGTAAACGCACCCCGTTCCCGCCCGAAAAGCTCGCTTTCCACCAGGGCCGCCGGCAGTGTCGTGCAGTTGACCGTTATCAATGGCCGGTCCTTGCGAGCACTACTGCTGTGAATGGCACGTGCTACGACACCCTTGCCGGTGCCGGTCTCGCCAAGGAGAAGAACCGTCGCATTCATGGGCGCCACCTGCTCGACCTGGGAAAATACAGACGAGATGGCACTGCTTTGACCGATGAGCTCGCCAAAATTGAACTGCTGATCAACCTCCTGCTGCAGATAGATGTTCTCTGCCTGGAGCCGGTCTTTCAACTGTTTTATTTCCGCATAT
>JBGQLM010000276.1:0-3318 GCA_041500085.1 Geobacteraceae bacterium | reverse complement strand
CGCCAAGTTGGAAAATGACGACTTCCTCCACCAGGAGCAGCAGTCCGAGGCTGGACTGAACAGGTCGGCTGCCAGCTTGAATGTCGAACAAGCCAATCTCCAAAAGGCCAAGGCGAACCTTGCTCTGGCGGAAAAAAACGCTCAGAGATTTAAAACACTGGCTGAAAAGAACTTGGTTTCAAAGCTGGAAGCCGAACAGTATGACACCAATTGCCAGGTGGCAAGAGAAGAGGTCACCCGGAGCCAGGCCGCTATTGACGCTGTACGAATGGAACAGCGTGCCAACCGTGCCGGTCTCGGTTTTGCCAGGAGCAAGGTCGGCGATACCCTCATCTATGCCCCGCAGGATGGGATCATCATTACACGTGACTTGGAGAAGGGTGCAACCGTTTCACCGGGAATGTCGATATTTACCTTGGCTGATCCGAAGAGCGTGTGGGTCAAGGCTAACGTGGACGAATCCCAGTTGAAGGGGGTGGCAATCGGCAAAAAAGCGGTTATCACGCTCCGTTCCTCGACCGGTGACCAGCTTCCCGGCCAGGTTGCCCGGCTGGGCCACCAGAGTGACCGGGTAACCGAAGAGCTGGAAGTGGACGTGGCCTTCAACGAGCCACTGAAACACTTCCGCCTGGGGGAACAGTCCGATGTCTACATCGTTGCAGGGATGAAGAGAGAGGCCCTGTCACTACCCTCTGCAACCATTGTCACGAGGGATAAAAAACGCGGGGTCTGGGTAGTAAAAAACGGCAATATCACATTCAAGGAAGTGACTGTTGGCATCGTAGACCGACGCAACTTTACAGAAATTGTCGCTGGTCTTGATGATGGTGAACGGGTTGCGTTGGCGCCGCCGCCGGAGATGACAAAATTCAAGGATGGCATGAAGGTTCAGGTCTCACCATGAATCTCGCTATTCGGGACATTCGCTATCACCGGGGCAGATTCATCCTTACTTCCATAGGTCTGGGGCTCCTCCTTGGCGTCGTAATGAGCATGGGCGGCATCTACCGGGGACTGTTTGCCGATGCGCTGACTATTCTCAATATAACCAAGGCTGATATCTGGGTGGTGCAGCAGGACACCAACGGTCCTTTCGCCGAAAATTCGCGTATTCCCGAAGACATCAAATACCGCATAAAAGCGGTTCCCGGCGTGGCAGAGGCATCCCCGCTCTCTTTCCAGACGATTCAGGTGGAGCGGCAGGGGAATCAATTCCGCTTCTTCCTGATTGGCTACGACTTGAACGGTTTCGGCGGCCCGCCGGTGATCATTGCCGGACGGAATATCCGCCAGAAGCACTATGAGATGGTGGTCGCGAAGGGAATGAAGATGGAGATCGGCGAAAAAATTCGGCTGGGACTCCATGACTATACCGTGGTCGGAATCACCGGCAAGGTGGTCTCATCCAGCGGCGACCCGGCTGCTTTCGTGAGTCTTGCCGATGCTCAGGACATCCAGTTCAAGAAGGACAATGACGCCATCAGGAACGACAGAGAACGGATCGGGGCGAATCTGTCCGGCATTCAAACACTTTCCCCGGCCCAGACAAAATACCTGAAACAGAACATCGCCGGGATCACTGAATCAACTCACACGGTGAACACGGTAGTTGCACGCTTGGCACCGGGCGCTAATCTGAAAGAGGTACAGGAACGTATCAGGCGCTGGAACCATTTTCGGCCGATATCTGTTGAAGAACAAACGAAGATCTTGACCAAGGGGATGATTGAAAAGGCAAGGATGCAGTTGGGACTGTTTCGGATAATCCTGCTGGTGATCTCTGCGGTCATCATCTCGCTGATCATCTACACTTCAACCCTCGATAAGATCAAGGTGATCGCCACCCTGAAGCTGATCGGCTCCCAGAATCGGGTGATTATCGGCATGATCCTCCAGCAGTCGCTAATGATGGGGGTTATTGCCTACGGTATCGGCTATCTGTTGATTCTTTTGACCTATGAGAATTTCCCCCGGAGGATCGTTCTGGAGCCGTTCGATCTGCAGGTGCTCTTTGCCATAGTAATGGCGATCTGCATGATTTCAAGCTTTGTGGGAATACGAAAAGCGCTCATGGTCGAGCCGGCGGAGGCGTTGGGTGGGTAAATCCATGTATGCGATAGAAGTGGAAAAACTGACTAAAATATATGGCAAGGGCGAAACGGCGGTAACCGCCATCGCTGATGCCACCTTCCAGGTTAAGCCGGGGGAACTGGTTGCCATTCTCGGCCCGTCCGGATCCGGCAAAACCACCCTGCTTACCTCTATCGGCCTGATCAACGAACCGACCCGCGGTAAGGTGGTCATTGATGGAGCCATGGTCGCCGATGAAGGGTGGACTCCGGGCTTCGATCTGAAGCGGATGCGGCGAGAAAAGCTCGGTTTCATTTTCCAACACCACAACCTGATTCCGTTCCTGAGCGCTCTTGAGAATGTCATGATTGCACTGGAGATCAACCATCTATCGAGGTCGGAGGCCAAAAGCCGGGCTACCGAACTCCTCGTTTCGCTAAATCTTGGGCACCGGCTGAACAACTACCCCACGGCTCTTTCCGGCGGGGAGGCACAGCGAGTTGCCATAGCGCGGGCTCTGGCAAACAAACCGAAGGTAATCCTGGCCGATGAACCGACCGCCGCCCTTGACACAGGGAATGGAAAAAATGTCATGGATTTGTTGAAAAAACTGGCAGTGGAAAACCACTCCGCCATTCTGGTCGTTACCCATGATCATCGGATGGTAGAGGGATTTGACAGAATTTTTCAAGTTAGTGATGGCCGGATAACTGGTGAACAGAACAATGGGGGTCTTTATCCCCACAGGGGTAAGGAGATATCGACATGAAACGATTGGGGTTCCTTGGCACAATACTGAGTGCATGTCTGTTTTTCACGGTTGTGTGCAGCGCCGTCGCTGCCGGAGAGCATGACTACCAGCAGCAACCGGCCAAACCAAGGCCCGGTCCCCACTTCACCGCCAATAACAACGGTACGGTAACGGATGATCTTACCGGCCTGACTTGGCTGAAGGATGCTAACTGTTTTGGCGCTCAGGATTGGGATGTTGCCAGCTCACTCTCCAACACACTGGCTGACGGTCAGTGCGGACTGAGCGACGGCTCTAAGGCCGGACAGTGGCGGCTGCCCAGCCGTGGCGAACTGAGCGGGCTGGTTAACTCCCAGCAGGCCAACAGCTCTGTCTGGCTCAATTTGCAGGGCTTTGCAAAGGTCCAGGCAAACTTCTACTGGTCGTCCAGGAGCAGCAACAGCAGCACCATCGCCTGGTTCACTGACATGCACTATGGTGGCACGTTCAGCAGCGAT
>JBGQLM010000275.1:0-3357 GCA_041500085.1 Geobacteraceae bacterium | reverse complement strand
CGCCGGCCGGCTCCAACGGCGTGACCCTCAAGCTGGCCTGGGAGAACACGGTGGCGGCAGTGCCCGTCAAAGTGGGCACATAGCTCCGGGCCTCAGCCGCTCTTTTTGAACTCGAGCGCCAGCGAGTTCATGCAGTAGCGGAGCCCGGTCGGCTTCGGGCCGTCGTTGAACACGTGGCCCAGGTGCGCATCACACCTGCTGCAGAGCACTTCGGTCCGTTTCGTGAATAGCGAATTGTCCGGACGCTCTCTGACATTTTCCGGAGCTATCGGCTTCCAGAAGCTTGGCCAGCCGGTTCCCGATTCATACTTGTGCTCGGAGCTGAAAAGGTCGTTGCCGCAGCAGACGCAGCGGTAGATCCCCTTCTCGTGATTGTTCCAGGTCGCTCCGGAAAAAGCCGGTTCGGTTCCCTGTTTTCTCGTGATTTTGTACTCTTCAGGGGAGAGCTGCTTTTTCCACTCTTCTTCGCTTTTGATTACTTTATTGGTCATGACGTACCCTTTCGCTTTTACAGAGTAGACCTTGATCTCTTGTGAGGCTGCAATAGCCGATCCCTCGCTCTTTTGCGATGCTCCTGTCGGAGCCGAGTTGCAACTCGACAGCATGATGCCGATCACCGGAATTAACAGTACAAATTTGTTCATCTCCATCCTCCAAGGTTTTATCCGCAGTTATCGGCCTTTATCTGTGGCTAACTGCCGTTTTTAGGTTCAATGGCCTGCGCTCTCACCCCAAAGTTCTTTCAGTCTCTTGCCCCTGCCACAGCCGTTCCGGTAGTACTTGTAACGAAGCGGATTTTTTTTGTAGTATTTTTGATGGTACTCTTCAGCGGCATAGAATCTGCCTGCCGGGGTAATTTCTGTGGCAATCGGCCCGCTGAATCTTCTGCTCCGCTCCAGGGCGGTTTTCGAGGCTTTTGCCAGCTTGGCCTGTTCTTCGGAATGATAAAATATCGCGCTTCGGTACTGGTTTCCCGAGTCGCAGAACTGCCGGTTGACCGCAATAGGGTCGATGTTGTGCCAGAAGGTGTCCAGCAGCTTCTGGTAGCTTATTACCGCCGGGTCGTAAACAATTTCGACCGATTCGGCATGACCGGTTCCACCTGCCGAGACCTCCTTGTATGAGGGGTTCTCTTTTTTCCCGCCGGTGTAGCCTGAAGTTACGGAGATGACCCCCTTAAGAGAGTCGAATGCCGGCTCCATGCACCAGAAACAGCCGCCAGCGAACGTTGTTTTTCTGCTTTCGGCGCTGTCGGACTGCGGCCCATAAAAAAGCGTCGCTGCGATTGTTAAAGAGATTATTGACAGAAGTCGTCGCATGTAACTCCTCCGAAAGAATTCCATAGCTAATTTTATCACCCTTTGCCCATGTATCGACTGTTTTTTTGCTTGCCAGAAAAATCAGGAAACGGTATATCAATAATTATTGATATATTAAAACAACGGACATTGATTAATGGTTCTCGAAACCCTGAAAGCGCTTTCCGACTCATCCCGTCTTAGACTTACAGCGATCCTGATGCATGGTGAGTTCACCGTCCAGGAGCTGACCCGGATCATGGGTATGGGGCAGTCGAAAGTCTCCTGGCATCTCAAGATACTGACCGATGCTTTTCTCCTGACCGTGAAGCGCCAGGGGACCTGGAGCTACTACAGGATCGGAGAGAGCAACCATTTCTTTTCAGCAATCCGCGAGGCAGTTGAAAGGGAGCTGGCGCAGTTGCCGGAGCGCAGCGCCGATCTTGCAGCCGTCTCTGCCGTACTGGAGGAGCGCCGGAAAAAGAGTCAGGAGTTCTTCGATCTCCATGCCCGTCAGTGGGATGAACTGTCCCGCACCCTCCTTCCGATTCCAGATTATCGTGACAAGCTGCTTGCAGCAGTTCCAGCTGACGTAAAACTCCTCGAAATCGGGGTGGGGACAGGTGCGCTTCTTGTGGACCTTGCCGGAAACGGGAGGGATGTCGTCGGAGTCGATCATTCGCCTGCAATGCTGGAGGAGGCACGCCTCAGGCTTCTGCGGAGCGGAATCAGCGGTATAGATCTCCGTCTTGGGGAGATGGCGCACCTGCCCCTTCCGGACAGATCGGTAGGGTGCGTGATCGCAAATATGGTGCTTCATCATGCGCCTGACCCGCTGGCAGTCATAAGCGAGACCGGAAGGGTCCTGGTGCCGGGAGGTCTGCTGCTGATAGCCGATCTCGCCCGTCATGAGCGTGAGGCTGCAAGGGATCAGCTTGCTGACCAATGGCTCGGATTTGGAGAGGAAGAGCTTGCCGGGTGGCTTGAATCCGCCGGGTTTACGGACATTGCATTCGAACGGGTAGAAGGCAGTACAGGGCAGGAGTCTGTTCTTATAGTAAAGGCATCGTAGGGGCGGGTCATGACCCGCCCAAATCGGGCGACGCATGCGTCGCCCCTACATCGGGGTTTTAATGTTTGATCGCGGGATCAATAACAACACAAAAAAAGGAGAGAAACATGTCACAGGATTTCATCGTAGCAGACCTTAAGCTGGCCGATTGGGGCCGCAAGGAGATCAAAATCGCCGAGACCGAAATGCCGGGTCTCATGGCCATCCGCGAGGAGTTTGCCGCGGCGCAGCCGCTGAAAGGAGCCCGCATCACCGGCTCGCTGCACATGACCATCCAGACCGCTGTACTGATCGAGACGCTTACGGCACTTGGGGCAGAGGTGCGCTGGGCATCCTGCAACATCTTTTCTACTCAGGATCATGCTGCGGCCGCTATTGCCGCACAGGGTATTCCGGTTTTTGCGGTCAAGGGTGAGACGCTGGAGCAGTATTGGGACTACACCCATCGCATTTTCGAGTGGCAGGACAACGGCTTCTCCAACATGATCCTGGACGACGGCGGCGACGCAACGCTGCTGCTGCATCTTGGCGCCAAGGCCGAAAAGGACCTGTCCGTACTGGTCAACCCCGGCTCGGAGGAGGAGATCATCCTGTTTGCGGCTATCAGGGCCAAGCTGGCAATCGATCCGACCTGGTACTCGGTTCGTCTTGCCAAAGTCAAAGGGGTGACCGAAGAGACCACTACCGGCGTACACCGTCTCTACCAGATGCACGAGCGTGGAGATCTGCGCTTTCCTGCCATCAACGTCAACGACTCTGTTACCAAGTCAAAGTTCGATAACCTGTACGGCTGCCGCGAATCGCTGGTGGACGGCATCAAGCGAGCAACGGACGTGATGATCGCCGGCAAAGTGGCCCTTATCTGCGGTTACGGCGACGTCGGCAAGGGCTCGGCTCAGGCGATGCGCGCCCTTTCGGCCCAGGTCTGGGTGACCGAGGTCGATCCTATCTGCGCCCTGCAGGCGGCCATGGAAGGCTACCGCGTGG
>JBGQLM010000274.1:0-3364 GCA_041500085.1 Geobacteraceae bacterium | reverse complement strand
GATCAGCTTTGGCGGCAAAGGGGCTGCGATGCGGGAGGCGGGGCTGGACAGGTCGTTTGGCCTCAGCGTTTTTGATGGGCAAAAAGGGATGGCGCAGTCCGGGGCACTTCGTGACGTCATTGACAAGAACTATGGCGGGGATCTGAACAAACATGCGCAGATGAAAGTAGCGAACGATGCCGCGCTGGGACAGGTTTTTGGTAATGCCGACAATTACCAGGAGTTTCTGGGAAAAAACCTCGACAAGAATGTCGGACAGATTGATGGCGAAGTGAAAGCATACGAGGGCGCTCAGACTCTAGGCTTCCAGGGGAGCTGGCGACAGTTCAACGCGTTTCGCTCCGAGATGCAGTCCCTTGGTGATTATACGAATGCCGCGGCGGTCAACCAGGTGGCGTCGAAGTACGGGCTCAGCTCAGGTCAGGCGCTACAGATGAAGGCGCAATTCCAGAATGCGAAGCAGCTTTCCGAATCCAGCGAGATGTCCGGCAAACTGGGTGGGTCGATCAATGCCGGCGCTGAAATGGGGAAAGTTATCGCTTCGGAAAGCGCCGGGAAAGTCCAAGGGATCTATATGTCCGGGGGCTACGACCATTACCAGACCATGGCTTCCCATGACGTGTCGGGAAGGGGTGCCCGGTACGACTTGGTCAGAGGAGCGGCTGATCAAATGGTGGGCAAGATCGCTCCTCAACTGAAAAGCGATCCGGAGATGCATCAGGGCGGCAAATTGACCGACAAGGGGTTCGCTCAGATGCAGAAGTCGATGGAGGGGCAGAACATCACTTTCACGACGCCGGACGGCAGGCAGACGATGAACGTCGGGATGGACGGAAATGTTGTGAACTCGACTGAGCAAGGGGTCGTGGCTTCCGGTGACAAGGCCTGGGCCGAAACATTGAAGCAGGAGCTGAAGGCTGGCGGCTTTGGTAAGAATGCCGTCGCGGAAGTCGACAGGATGACGAAGAGCGGCAAGGGCTTCTCGTATGAGTTTGCCAAGGACAGGAACGGAAAGGTGGAGTCGTTTTCGATCAACCGGGGTGGCGATGTCAGCAGAAAGGATATGGCAAGCTTCCGCGTTGGGAGGGATGCTGAAAGTGTTGATAGGAATGTAAGAACAGTCGATAAGGGCCTGAGGGAAACCGTTGGCAGCTTTATAAAGACTGGATACGAACACCAGGACTTCAATCTCTCGCGGAAATCCGGTGCCTATAACGTCTCGGTAGGCGGGAAGGGAATGAAGGTAAACGGAGACTGGTATTACGGCCACAACGAAAAGACCGGAAAGATGGAACTTGTCGGAGGGTCGTTCTCAAGTGGTCTCGACGGCAATGTGCTGATGTATGCCAAGGACAAAGACGGCAACCTGCATTTCTCTCAGGTGCAGGGGAAAATGGACAAGAGCGGAAATCTTGTTGCCGGACGTCGATCCGAAATCACAGAAGACCAGTTCGTTCAGATGTCACAACATGGGGCAGCGGTTGTCAACACAAGATCGGGTGGAGGCGTAACCGGGAGTATTCGCGCCGAAGGAGGGGTAAAGGCTGATTATTCAAGCACACAGGTGACCGGGACAAGGGTTGAGTCACGCCAGAATCTGGCTGGCAGTGCTGCAACCAAAGATTTTACGGAAGGGCGTAGTACTGATGCCGGAACAGCCGCAACGATGATAGCGATTGGTAGAGATGGATTACATGAAACGGCAGGCATTGTTGGTGATTCGGTAAAAGTGCTTGACCCGATTCGGAGTGCAATGTCACGAACTGAAAAAATTGAGCAAATGGAACTGCAGACAGCTGAAAAGGCAGAGAGGGCAGCCGAAGCCCGAGTCCAACAGGGACTACAGAGAACAGGAAAGATACTTCAACATCAGAGTAAAAATTCAACGCTGCCGAAAGGTGGCGGTCCTCAGCCATTGAGAGGGCCCAAGAGGTAGCCGTGATAGAGAAAATATTATTTGTTTCCGACGGGATAATCGCTGTTACGGCCGAAGGATTTCATGTCCCGGAAAATGTTGGCGGTGACATCTACATTAAAGTGATGGATTTTGGCGCTGAAATCACAATTTCAGGAGCAATCCTGCAGTTTCCAGTAACAGTGCTGGAACATTTTGAAAAGGCAGGCGGAACAAATATTTACTTTTATGAATCTACTCCATATGCACTTGTAGCTTCGTACTTGGGCAACATTGTCATTGATCGAGATGAACTCCTGAAAGTTAAAGGGGCCTGGGAATATTCCCATGCCCCAGTTATGGTTTCTGAAATCGATTTAGAAAGAAAAGCTTGATGTCGGTTTAGTACCAGTAAAACCAACCCCATCGAGTTAAGCAAAACTGGTATTTCGGATAATGATCAGTGCTGGTGTAGCCGTACGTTACAAGAGAAAGCAGGCTTCCTCCCACAAGGTATCCATGATAGAGGCGTACATGCACTCTGTTCAGAAGACAGCATGGAATAGCTAACAAGGTTATGCCAATCGCCCAATACCAGAAAGACTTGATGAGGAAAGCTCCAACAAGGCTTCCGACAAGAAAACAGGGGAGAACGGTAAATAAAACCGAAATAATGGAAGCGCAAATTTTTCTGGTCATGTCCCGACCCCTCCTTTCTACGACTATCTGGTCTCAGCAGAACTTTATCTATATTTTGCGCACGCTCAGTTTTTTGTCAACAAAAAATGTGCTGAAAAAAGGGTTTAAATGCAATTATATCAGATAGTTTAGTCACTTTGTCTTAGTAGGACAGTGTGGATAATATGTTGAAGAAACTCTTTCGATTTGATCGGCCAATACATATGAGGTTTGGCTACAAGTGAGAAATCTGGAGCATGGTTATAGATGCGGTGGCAGTACCATAAATTGACATCGGGCGCTGCCATCTACGCTACGACAGGAGGGTACTTCCCGACTTTAATGGCTATGATTGGCTCAATCATACCGGATCTTCTGGAATTGGGGATCGTCCGCCATCGGACCATCACGCACTGGCCGCCGCCGTGGATCGTTCTTGCCCTTGTGTGCTTCGGAGCATGCCGGCTTTCCCTGAATGTTTGGCTGTATTTCCTTTTCTTCACATGTGTCGGAGCGCTTCTCCATCTCGGTGAGGACTATCTGAGCGTTACGGGAATTCCCTTCTGGTCGCCGGGCAGTCCCCGGAGGGGAGCAGGATTGTATGTCACTGGAACAATGGGGGAAGCCATTCTGGCAATGTCTGCCACGGGGATATTCCTTCTCCTCTCATGGCTACGCGGGTTCTTCACCACCGAGCATGTCATGGTGGAGATGGAGAAGATGAAGTATCTAACAACACTTTTTTGGAGGTAAATGGAATGCATATGATCGATAGAAAGGCCCTGAATATTG
>JBGQLM010000273.1:0-3374 GCA_041500085.1 Geobacteraceae bacterium | reverse complement strand
TGGGCACGCCGAGCACCTTCGCCAGTGCCCCCTCCATGACTTCCTGGATGGTGAGGCCGTTGGGCTGCAGCTGCCAGCCGCAGTAGGCGGTGCCGTCATATTCGATTGTCAGCTTGATGGTACGCATGGTTATTCAGTATTACAGCATCGCGGCGGAAAACTCAAGAGAGGAGGACGTGGTGACGGTGTGGGTAAGAAACATGTTATCTAGGTTATGCACTTGGCTCCAGGGGATAGAGTGTGGCCAGTGCCAAACCCTAAAATTAGTTTCACCACCCGTTCGCTTCGCTCACTTGACACGGAGAGCACGGAGAAAATATACTGTTTTTGAATTCCTCCGTGTCTCCGTGGTGAAAAAATTTGACTTACGATTATGTACTGTCAAGAATTGTTTGATCTGGAAAGGGAGGGGTCATTACTGCCGGTAACTGATCCGGTAAACAACGCCCGCCTTGTCGTCCGAGACGAGGAGGCTCCCGTCCGGCAGCATTTCCACGTCCACCGGCCGTCCCCAGGCGCTCCCCTTCTGCAGCCACCCTTCCGCGAAAACTTCGTAAGCCGCGGGCCGATTCGCTTCCAGCCGCACCATGGAGATGCGGTATCCGATCGGCGTGCTCCGGTTCCAGGAGCCATGCTCGGCGATGAAAATCCGGTTGCGGAAACCCGCCGGGAACATGCTGCCGGTGTAAAAGCGCATGCCGAGGGAAGCCACGTGCGGTCCCAGGTCCTGCTCCGTCGGCGTGAAGTCGCCGGACGGCCGCTTTTGGCCATACTTGGGATCAGGGACGTTCTTGCCGTAGCAATAGGGGAAGCCGAAGTGAAGCCCCTTGACCGGCGCCCGGTTGAGTTCGTCGGGCGGCAGGTCATCCCCCAGCCAGTCGCGGCCGTTGTCGGTGAACCAGAGCTCTTTGGTGTCGGGCTGCCAGTCGAATCCGACCGTGTTGCGCACCCCGCTGGCGAAGATCTCGAGGCCGCTGCCGTCGGGGTTCATCCGCATGATGCTCGCAAAGCGGGGGTCCTTGCTCTCGCAGACATTGCACGGCGCCCCCACCGGCACGTAAAGACGGCCGTCGGGGCCGAAGCGGATGAATTTCCAGCCATGGTGGGATTCACGCGGGAAGGAGTCGTTCACAACCACCGGCTGGGGAGGATTGGCCAGTCGCGCCTCGATATTGTCGAACCGCACAACCCGGTGGATCTCCGCCACGTAGAGGGCGCCGTCCCGGAAGGCGACGCCGTTGGGGGAATCGAGGCCGCTGGCAATGGTATAGACCTTGTCTGCCCGGCCAACGCCCCTGCTGTCCACCAGGGCGTAGACCTTGCCGGCGCCGCGGCTTCCGACGAACACCGTCCCCCGTGTGCCGACGGCCAGGGACCGGGCTCCCGGCACGTTGTCGGCATACATGGTGATGGTAAAGCCGGGAGGGAGGCGGATGTCGCCCAAGGGGAGTTCCCGTGCCCGGACGGCCGTACAGCCGCAGAGGATCAGCAACACTACCGCCGCCGGCAACCATCGCCCCCTCTGTCCGCCTGATGCTGCCGCCGGTTTCGTCATGGCACACCCCCGTTGTTCCTTAGCCGTCTGTTGCCATGTCCAAGTGTATCACAGGAACAACAGTGTCACTTCCAGGTTCCCCGTTTTATCGGCATATTTTTCTCGAACACGTTCCAACTGCGATCAGGATAGATATTTAATGTTGTAACATATTTTATTGACGTGTCGTATTTTTGTTGTTACATTTAAGATATGATTATCGAGTTCGACACGGTGAAAAGAGAACAGACCCTGTTGGAGCGTGGGCTTGATTTTGCTGATTCCGATAAGGTTTTTGACGGCATTCACTTTGTCGCTCGTGATGATCGTTGTGATTACGGCGAGGAACGTTTCATTACCATCGGTCTATTGGATAGCCGGATAGTTGTCATTGTTTGGACTCCAAGAAACGAGGCCCGTCGAATTATTTCTATGAGGTACGCCAATGATCGCGAAATCAGTCGTTACAAAAAACACCTTGGTTGATCCAGACGATGCTCCGGAATTGACCGATGATTGGTTTGAAAAAGCTGACCTTATGCAGGGCGCCAAGCTTATCCGTCGGGGACGTCCGGCCGGCCATACCAAGGCATCGCAAACCGTTCGCTTTGATCTGGACGTCCTGGCAGCCTTCAAGGCCACGGGCAAGGGGTGGCAGACCCGCATGAACGAGGCGTTACGGGAATGGCTGAAGGAACATCCGATGAAGCAAGTCTGACACTGGGTTATTCGTCGAATCCCGGCCGGACGAACGCCCCGGCATTGGGGAAGGCACTTTCGGTCCCTCTCCGGAGGCGCTCCAGGCGAACGAGGAACTTGATTATCCGATCTTTCCGCGGGGGGAAGTGTGCGCGCATCCGCCACCACGCGGCTGTCGACCGGTCAATGGCAATCAATGCGATCTTTGCCGAACCATCGGAGTCTTCGGACATATCATCCAGCCAGGCCGACCGCCCCCTGAACTCCCGCTGAACGGCTCTCCGCAGCTTTGCGCAGATGAAGGCGTGGTACCAGAGGATGACCTGTTCCATCTCTTTCAAGTCCGCAGCCTTCAATTACCGGTTTACCTGTCCAACGGTTTCCGCAAAGGCGCTGAAACCATTAGACAGCGCTAAAATACGCCGAAAAAACAAGGGTGTCAAGGCGGATACCGACACGAAAAAGGGGACCGGCTTCATGCGCCAATCCCCTTCCTTTCTGCCTTTATGCATCCGCATTCATTGACGTACATCGACGCTGCAGATGCTTTTATGATTATGTAACCTGATGAGCATTAATCTTCAATCTACGTCTTGGATCAAAACCACGAACCGCCCGCTCCCTTCGGTCGCTCAAGACGCAAAGGACGCAAGGGAAGCGCAAGGATAATTCAGGGGTAAACCCTTCCCGTTCCGGTTTTCTTTGCGTACCTCGCGTTCCTCGCGGTTACAAAGGTTTTCAAGCAGGCTGAAGATCCGTACTGATCGGCTTACGTAATGAACCCAGCCGCAACCCCTACTTCTCCATCAGGATGCGCAGCATGCGGCGCAACGGTTCAGCCGCACCCCAGAGGAGCTGGTCGCCGCAGGTGAAGGCCTGGAGATACTGCGGCCCCATCTTCATCTTGCGCACGCGGCCGATCGGGACCGTGAGCAGACCGGAGACCGCCGCCGGGGTGAGCTGTGCGAGGGTATCGGCCTTGGTGTTGGGGACCAGCTTAACCCACTGGTTGTCATTGGCGATCAACTGCTCGATGTCACCGATCGGCACATCCTTGGTCAGCTTGATTGTCATGGCCTGGCTATGGCAGCGCATGGCGCCGACCCGGACGCAGATGCCGTCCACCGGGATCGGGGTGTAG
>JBGQLM010000272.1:0-3445 GCA_041500085.1 Geobacteraceae bacterium | reverse complement strand
TGGGGCTCGCACCGTACGGCAACCCTGCTTCTGCAAGGGTGGCCCGTTATTGCGACCTGATCAGGGAGCATCTGGTTGATGTCAGGGATGACGGTTCACTGCGGCTTGACATGGCGTATTTTGACTTTGCCACCGGGCAGAGGATGACCGACAATGCAAAATGGGAACAGCTGTTCGGCTTCCCCCGCCGCAGCGAAGAGGCAGAGCTGTCGGCGGAACACTGTGATCTGGCGCTGGCGTTCCAGCAGGTTACGGAAGATGTCGTGCTGAAAATGGCGGCTGAAGCGAGGCGCCTGACCGGTTCGAGCAAACTCTGCCTTGCCGGGGGGGTGGCGCTCAATTGCGTGGCCAACGGAAGACTGTTAAAGAGCGGTATTTTTGATGAAATCTGGATCCAGCCGGCATCCGGCGATGCCGGAGGCGCTCTCGGAGCGGCCCTGGCGGCCGGTTATATAGGCTGCAACCTTGATCGGCAGGTCGACGGCAAGAGCGACCGGATGCAGGGTGCATATCTGGGGCCGGAATATTCGGAACTGGATATCGGGCGGATGATGCGCCGGTTCGGAGCGGTTGCCTGCCATTATGAATCGTTTGCCGAACTCTGCGAGGTGACGGCTGCTCTCTTGGCGGAGGAAAACGTCATAGGCTGGTTCCAGGGGCGCATGGAGTGGGGGCCGCGAGCCCTCGGCAACCGGAGCATAATTGCCGATCCCCGCTCTGCCGGGATGCAGCGCAAGCTGAACCTGAAGATCAAGTACCGCGAGGGATTCCGCCCCTTTGCGCCGGCTGTGCAGATGGAGTGCCTGCAGGAGTACTTCGACCTTGAGGTCCCCTCGCCCTACATGCTGCTGGTGGCGGATCTGCAGGAGAGCCGTCGCCAACCATTGCCCGCAGCCTACCAGGAGCTTTCGGTGAGGGACAAGCTCTATCAGCTCCGCTCCGACATCCCTTCGGTGACCCATGTGGATTTCTCCGCCCGGATCCAGACGGTGCACCGGGAGACCAATCCGCAGTTCTGGCAGTTGATCGATGCTTTCAGGAAAAGGACCGGCTACGGCGTGGTCGTCAACACCAGCTTCAACGTCCGCGGGGAACCGATCGTCATGACGCCGGAGGATGCCTACCGCTGTTTCATGCGGACCGAGATGGACTATCTGGTGCTCGGCAATTTTGTCTTTGCCAAGTCTGAGCAGCCGCCGTGGCAGGAGAAAGAAGCCTGGCGAGGGGCATACCAGCTTGATTGACATTCGCCCGGTTCGACCGAAAAGGTCCGGCTGCAGGGCATAACTAGCGAGGTGACAAGGTGGACGTTATCAAAGAATTGTGGCAGTTTCTCAAGGAGAGGAAAAAATGGTGGTTGCTGCCGGTCATCCTCTTCCTGCTGTTTTTGGGCATACTGATTGTCATGACCAGCGGTTCGGCTCTCGGGCCGTTCATGTATACCCTGTTCTGAAAAGAGGATCGAAAGGCGAACAGTTCCGCTTTTCAGGATTGCCGCTAACAGATATGAAGAGGATATTTCAAAATTTAGCTGTGGCTGTCGCTGCCCTGCTGCTCTCCCTGCTGCTAGGCGAAGCGGCGGTACGCGGCCTGTTCCATTTCGTCAGCAGTTACGACTACGAAATGTGGCGCTATGCTGCGGAGCTGAAACAGCCATCCGGTAACCGGGAGCTTCCTTTCTCTCACCGGCCGAACCGGGGAGGGCGGTTTTACGGGGTCGACATCAGGACCAATTCGCTCGGCATGCGCGATCCTGAACGGCCCATTGCCAAGCCGGCCGGTTGCCGAAGAATACTGTTTCTTGGCGATTCCTATACGCTCGGCTGGGGAGTGCCGGAAGAGGCTACGTTTTCCCGACAGCTGGAGCAGATGCTTGCCAAGGCAGGCTCTGCCAGCCAGGTATTCAACCTGGGGGTGGGCAACTACAACAGTGCCATGGAGGTGGCGCTGCTCAAGCAGCAGGGTCTGAAACTGGATCCGGACCTGATCGTTCTCCTGTACTACATCAACGATGTGGAGCCGACCCCCGAGCTGGGCAGCATGAGTTACTGGATGCAGAAGCATTTCTATCTGCTCGGCTTCATACGGACGAAGGTGAGGCAGCTGGCATTGATGGGGAAGGGGGGCGATTGGCTGGAGAACTACTACCGGAAGCTCTATGCTGCCGACGCTCCCGGCTTCAAGCAGAACCGGCAGGCACTGCTGGAACTGGCCGAGCTCTGCCGGAGCAGAAATATCCGGCTTTTGATGGTGAACATCCCCGATCTGCGCCGGCTGGATAACTATCCGTTCCAGTATGCTACGACGTTTATTCGCGATGTTGCTGCTGCCAACGGAGTGCCATTTCTCGATCTTCTGCCCGCGCTTGCCGGCAATAGCGGTAAATCCCTCTGGGTAAGCGACGCGGATTCCCACAGCAATGCCAGGGCGAACGGACTGGCAGCTGCAGCGATTTTCCGGAAAATTTCAACAGAGGCGTTGCTTGATGCCAGGTGAGGCTGCCCGCATACGGGTATGGAACGCCCTTCGAGGTTGCAATGGTGCATAAGGACGACAAAGTCAGGCAGCTGGAGACAATGGCGGTTTTTGCCCTGGTCCTGCTCTTTCTCGGTGTGAAGCTGCAGCGTCGCTCGCTCCTCTTTGCTGCCATGGCCGCGCTGCTCATAGCCCTGCTTGTTCCCCCCCTGGCGAGGATCATTACCGTGTGGTGGGAAAAGTTTTCCCGTGTTTTGGCGGCAGTCAACAGCAGGATCATCCTGACCATCGTTTTCTATCTCGTCCTTGCGCCGCTTGCCTGCCTTTACCGGCTGTTCAACCGTGACCCGCTGCGGCTCACCAGGAAAGAGTCAGGTTCATATTACGTTGAGCGCAACCACACTTATACCAAGGTTGACCTTGAGAAGATGTGGTAGTCACACAAATTATTATTGATAAGAGCAATTATAGATGAACAGTAAAATGTTTTATGCTGTGGTGGTTCTGGTTGCTGTAATGGCTGCGGCTGCCGGGTATTGCCATTTCTGCTACCCGGAATATATGCTCGTGCTCCAGGTCAAGACTTACGAAAATGGGCCACGGAATGTTAACGTACTTGACTGGGACGGTAAAAATCATACGAAGAGTTTTGAGATTGGCAATGACCTGGGCGAGCCAAGTTATTATCCCATTGATCTGCCCAGGGTCATGCCGAGAGATATTTTTATCGATCAGTTGGCCAGCGAGGGCAGGTATGAAGTAGACAGAATCACGCTGAGGAATGAAGACACAAGCTACAGCTGGGACAATCAGGGCGTCTGTACAAGTATGACCATGCCGAATGGGGCCATCAAAAGGGAACCGTGTGGTGGCGACCAGCCACTGCTTGCAATGGCCGACAATTCACATCTGAAAATAACCAGTATTCCACGATCAGAAAAATCTCTAAACAAGACCAGAGGGATATTTG
>JBGQLM010000271.1:0-3532 GCA_041500085.1 Geobacteraceae bacterium | reverse complement strand
GATTGGGCAATAAAAAAGGCAGCCTCCGCAGAAGCTGCCCAATTGGTTCTTAGATTTTATATTCGCTTTTTGTTTTATTTAGCCTTTATGTCTTTGAATTTATTTAAGTTTTAAGTTTCCGCAAAGCGGTTTAGTTCAACACAGTTTTGAGTTGCAGTTGTGTACCCCATCCAGCAGAATAGCGATTTGCATATACCTTGGCATCTCCAGGATAGACATCAGTCGGATCATATTGCCGCCATGCGGCAAAAACATTTCCTATGCCATCGGAAGCCACTCGCGGAGAACGTGCATTACCTCCGGTGCCGATCAACTGTGGTGTCCCCCACCCGCTTGAGCCGATAAATAGACTGCTGTAAACATCTGAGCTAGTTCCAGTAAACTGTGTCCACACCGCCCTAAAATTCCCTGCACTATCAACAGTCATTGCTGGTTCAATGGAGTCAAGGGTATTGCTATCGACGACTACTGCACGCCCCCAACCACTCCCAGCAACATACCTACAGGAATATATGTGAAACTGATTACTTGAATCACTTTGGCTCCAAACAGCCATAGCATAGCCGGTTTTATCGAAAGAAATGGTCGCCCAAACTGCTGAACCGCTATTATTTGCTATCTGTTGTGCCGAACCCCAACCTGAATTTATCGTGTAACGATTCACGTACACAGTGTTAGCTCCAAACTGCCCTTCGGCCCATAACGCAAAAGCATTCCCAGTATTGTCTATGGCAATTCGAGGGTATTGGGCATCCCATAGATTTGTGCCGATCGGTTGAGGAGCATCCCACCCTGACGATTGTAACGATCGTGAAGCAAAAATATTATGGCGTACAACTGGAAAATCCCATCCTTCCCATACTATCATTGCATTGCTGCTCGCATCTAATGCCACATCAAGCGAAAAAACCGCGTTTGGTGGCGGCAATTGTTGCGGTGTGCCCCAGCCTGAACCGGAATATTTAACAGTTTGTATGAAGTAATTACCAAACTCCTCATGGACCCAGGCAGCAACGGCATCTCCTTTGGCATTCACAGCTAGATGGAGATTGGTGAAAAATACATTTTGCGTTGTTCTTTCGACTATCTTCTGTGGTGCCCCCCAGCCTAAATTGACGTCGAAGTAGCTGGAGTAAAGACCATCCGATAGCACCCAAATTGCTATCATGTTTCCGTTACCATCGGCACCGATTAGGGGATTTCGGGCATTGTCAATTAGCAAGCTTGCATCCTTCCATGCACCATCGCGCGTTGAAAAGCTCCATGAGTAGTCTGAAGTCAAAGCGTTACCTGCATCATCCTGTATTCCGTTCTTGAGGGTGGCGGTGTATGTGCTGTTTAGTGCCAGTGGGATTGTAGGTTTAAACGCGACAGTATTGCCGGATATTGACACGTTGCCAGTGACAGGTCCATTTGGACCTGCCAGCATTAAAGTTGTCAGATTTACGGTTGCTGCGGCAAGATTTTCAGAAAAGGTGATGCTTAATGGAGTGCTCGGCTCGACACCTGTTGCGTCTTTAGCCACGTTGGTTGACACGACGTCAGGTGGTGTCTTATCGCCAGAATTGGTAGATGCGACGTCAGATTGTGCATTGGTTGATACGACGTCAGATTGTGTCTTGTCGCCAGAGCAAGCTGAGAGCGAAAATGCAAAGACCGTTACGATGGTAAAGAATAAGAGCATCCTTGCTAGATTCATGATTCTCCTTCTGACAGCGTCTATATATTAGAGATAATTATAAGTAATTCTGCAAAACTTTACAAGGTTCTGTATTCTCCCGCTTCAGTAACACGAAGGAATGAAAATACATCCCTTTCATATCACATAACTACAACCCTAAATACCGAATTGGGTTAGTCAAGCTCTCCTGCATATCTATAGAGAGACTTAATTAGGCAGCGAAAGCGTCAGTAAGATTGTATACTTTGAACCATTGACTTCTCTTCCCAGCACTGCTAATTTTGCCACACAGTTTGCCACACAAAATTCATGGTGAAGGGGATTTCAAGAAAGCGGCCCAAGAAAGGGTTATTGAAAATAGCAGAAGAATAATGGCCAGTTAGCTCTGACAAGTTAAGTATATGTCATGGAGTTTTAGAGCGGAGCTAGAATCCCATGCCGCCCGCCAATATATAAAGGGTTACAGTTAAGGCTGTAGCCCTTTTTTGCGTCTGTGGCCATTCAACTCTCAACCGTCATCATCATAGCCGAATCGTGCATAAAATGGAAATCGACCAGCTCGCCCTTTTTAAGCAGGGTCGTTTCGGAAGGGAGAAAACAGACGGCGTCAGCATAAAGAAGAGTCCTTTGAATCCCGGTCTGCTGATTCCCGGCAGATGACAACCTGAAAACATCCCCGTCTTTCCGGACCCTGGCCCTGAGAAGATTCGCCTTCCCTGCCTTCTTGCTTACATCCTCTTCGAGCACTCCCTTGAAGTGCGGTCTCAACACAGCCGTATGCCCCATCATCCGCAGAAGCGCAGGCCTTACCAGCTCCTCGAATGTGAGCAGGGAAGATACAGGGTTACCCGGCAGAGAGAATACCGGTTTATTACCCTTAAGCCCGAAGGCGGTCGGGCCGCCCGGCTTGAGATCTATTTTCCAGAAGAGCTGCTTCACACCGGCCTCTGCCAGCATCTCCCTCACCAGATCCCTCTCACCTGCAGATACACCTGCAGTAGTAACAAGCATGTCATACTGGAGCCCTGCCGCAATCTTCGCTGCAAGGCTGCCCCTTGTATCAGCCGCGATACCGAGCATGACCGGCTCTCCGCCGGCCTCAAGGACGGCAGCTGCAAGCCCTGGAGAGTTGCTGTTGATGATCTTCCCCTGAGGGATCGACTCGCAAGGCTCGACCAGTTCATCTCCTGTCGAAAGGATCGCAACCCGGACTCTCCGATGGACTTTGAGTGAAAGTATCCCGGATGCTGCCAGCATACTTATCTCTGCCGGTCGGATGATTCGCCCTGCCGATGCTATACAATCCCCGGACCTGATGTCTTCCCCCGAGAACCGGATATGCTGCCCCGGCTTTACAGCGGCAGGGAGTATGACTTTGTCGGCATCTTCGTAAACAACCTCCTCGAACGGGACAACTGCATCAAATCCGGGCGGGATTGGAGCGCCGGTCATAATTTTGACAACAGTTCCTTCCGGAAACTCCCTGTCAGCTCTGTCACCTGCCATGATCGTCGTTGATACCGGTTTTTCTCCGGCATCTATGCATTCAACGGACCTGACCGCATACCCATCCATTGCTGAATTGTCGAAAGACGGGAGGTCCAGACCGGCGCTCACCGGTTCGGATGCTACCATGCTCAAAGCATCAAGAAGCGGGAGCTTGATCGGGTCAAGAGGTTTGACAGAGTCAAGAATCAGCTTCCTGGCCTGATCGAAAGCGAGCATTTCTATCTCCTGGTTATCATGTTTTTTGGGGTAACCCCTGAATGGCGCTAGTTTAAGCATTACTAGCACGATATCTGTTCCGGTGGTTGATCTCCTTCATTTTCTGCCTTGGGGCGGTCATGAGTT
>JBGQLM010000270.1:0-3546 GCA_041500085.1 Geobacteraceae bacterium | reverse complement strand
TGAATCAATCAAGTGCAGGAATTGGATGGGTGGGGAATATTCCACAGAGAAGTGGTATATTCGGCAATCGGCATTGATTTAACAAACATTTCGTGCAGCGAAATCCGCTATATACGCCGGGCATATGCCGCAAGTCATGCCCGGCGAATATCAACAGTTGTTGAATTTATTACAATCACACCGAGCATTTTCGGAACCACACGATTTTTATTATGAGCAGCACAAAAAAGAGCAGCGCCAATCCCGCTACGATTATCGGTGCCGTTGGAATGTCCAGCTTGAATGAGAGAAAGATTCCCAGCATACTCACCGCCACCCCAGTCAGCCAACCTGTCATCAGGATTTTCGCCGTCCCTTGAAAAAACAGTTTGCCAATCAGGGCCGGAATTACGAGAAACGAAAACACCTGAAGAATCCCCGCCATGAGTACCGATTTGATCAAAACCAACGCAAAGCTCAGATAGAAGAGAAACTCCAGAAAAATACCCCCTTTGCCTTCAAAGGTCAGGGCA
This sequence comes from Geobacteraceae bacterium, assembly GCA_041500085.1. Lineage (GTDB taxonomy): Bacteria > Desulfobacterota > Desulfuromonadia > Geobacterales > DSM-12255 > VEOV01. The sequence goes on along the minus strand of JBGQLM010000270.1, from coordinate 3,034 downwards.
AAGAATTTCTTTCGCAGCAGGAAATGGAAAAGACCTACTCCGCTATAGAGCGCCAATGTTGAGAGCAGTTGCTGTGGAGTGACCCAGAGGATGTTGCCATTCAGGATGGTCTTGAACTCCTCCATGCCATGAGGGCTTTTGTCCAGGATCAGGATGCTGGTCGAGAACGAAAAGATGTAAAGTACGCCGATAAACGCCTCGATATTCACCTGCCGGGACGCATACTTGGAAAGCGAGAGGATAAAGGCACCAATCAAGGCAAAGGCCAGGGAGAGCAGGAAGACCTTCTCTTCTCCAAAGATGAACGACAGGGCAATTCCGATGCCGATGAACTGTGCCAGGGCCAGATCGACAAAGATGACGCCTCGATGCAGGATGTGGATGCCGAAATAGGCATGGATCAGGATCAGCAGCAGACAGGCCAGAAACGGCAGTATGAGAAAAGAGAAGGCTTCCATTTAAGTACTCCTGTAATTATTAGTTGTGAACTCTCATCAGCGGAATGCTGCCAGGACCTTATCCATGAAGGCAAACCAGTCATCGGTCCCCGGCATGGCGCCGACATCCTGCGGTAGTACGATCACTTTCACGCCGGTCTTCGCACCAAGGGATTCCGCCTCTTTGAGGCCGTGAGATGAGGTCACCAGGATGCCGTTCGGCTTGGCGTCTTTCATCTCTTCAATCAATTTCTCGATATGGGCCGCAGATGGCGGAATGCCGGGTTTCGGCTCCATGTAGTCGACAATCTGGAAACCGTAATCGTTAGCCAGGTAACCGAACAGTTTGTGATAGGCGATGTATTTTTTCCCTTTAAGGTTAAGGGCCTTCCACTGTTTCTGTTTTTCGTTGAACCTGGCAGCAAAGGCCTTGTAATTGGCCTTGTAGAGGTCGGCATTTGCTCGGTCCATATTTGCCAGTGCATTTGCCATCCCTTCGGCGACACGGAGTACATTCACAGCAGAGTAGTGATAGTGGGGGTTGCCAAGGGGATGCACGTCACCCATGCTCCGTTCTACGTGTCCCTGTTTCTCAATCGCGGTGACAAACTTCGAACAGTCAAAGTTACCCGGCTTACCCGGCATGATTTTGGTGTTCTTCGACGATTCCATGATCAGTGGCAGATAGCCGATCTCCAGGTCAAGACCGTTGTACATGATGATGTCGGCCTTACGTCCTGCCAGGATCATACTCGGTTTTGCTTCGACATAATGCGGGTCCTGGCTTGGTTTTATCAGCGTCGTTACGGTGATCTTGTCACTGCCGATCTCCTTGGCAATACTGCCAATCCAGGGGAGTGTGGCAACAACGTTCAGTCCCGCAAAGGCAGGGCTGGCCAGCATCAGCATACAGAGGGTAAGGATTGTTTTTCGCATGTTTGCTTCTCCTTTAAGCAACGACAGATTTGAGATGATAACAAGGCGGCGAAGAAGAGGCGACCGAGGCGTACCCTTTGGTACGTTGAGGAAGTCTCTGATGAGCCAACGCAGTTAGCGCTCAAATGTGACGTTGCGACTAGAATGTGTGGGCGGGATGAGCGCCGATGGTAAAGGTGAACTGCAGTATCCCTTCGTTATTTACCCGGCCGACAGGATCAGAACGGTCATGGGTGTATTGGGCGCGGATTGCGCTGAATTCGGTCGGGCTGAACTCCAGGCTGCCGGTTGTCCGCCACGGCTTGCCATTTCGAGTCTGCTGCACGTCGGCCAGCGTGACGGTGTTGTCAAAGATCTCCAGGCGGTCGTACCGTGCACCCACCCGCCAACGGTCATAGCGGTAGAGCGCTTGCAGGAAGGCGCCGTCCTGATGGCGTTGCAAGGGGTTGGTTGTGGTTGTCCCGGTTGAGTCGGTCTGAGAGAAGGTGCCATTCTGTACCAGATAGAGATACTCCCCCTGGATGGTCACTCCCTGTTTGCCTTCCTTCCATTTCCAGACAGCTTCCATGCCGTATAAGGCGCTATTTCCTCGCAGATTTCCGGAAGTAGCGTCAGGCAGCAGAATTCCGTTGCTGTTGGTTGAACCGAATAAGGCCCACGGTCCGGTGTAGAGGGTCGAGTTGTCGGATGTGTCGATAGATACCTTGGCAAAAGCCGAGAAGGCATGCGGCCCCCAGTTAGAGTCATTGCCAAAGAGCAGGGGATTGTCACCCTGGAAGGCCTCGATCCCCAGCAGTGTATAGACGGGTAATGGAGGAAGCCAGGTCAGTTGCACTCCGTTCTCTCCACCGATCCCCTCGGAACCGAGGAAGGCCTTGTAAGGGAGCGCAATATCGGCAAAATCCCAGGCGTGTGGGTGCTGTGAATTCAACCGACTGGTGTTGCTCTTGAACCGGCCACCTTTGACCTGAAAGCCTTCCGGCAGCGAGGTTGTCACGAAGTAGGCTTCCTCCAGGGTAGCTCCGGAATCGGTTACCGGTATGTTGACGTACAGGTTGAAATAGGGGTCTACCGGGGCAAAGATAAACAGTTCGGCGGCATCCACATTGAAGCCGTTGCGCAGTCCGCGCCCCTCATTGGTGAACCCCGGTATTCCCCGGGAATTCAACTCGCCATTCTTGAGATTGGACACATACCCTTTAGTGTCTAATACCAGCGAGATGTAGGGATTGGTCATGATAGACCCGCCGAACAGTCCGGTTAGCTTACTTGCGTTTTCTTCGGTTGTCTGAGTTTCAACCGGTTTCTGGTTTTTCAGGGATTCCTTTAGTTCATCGATGGTCTTCTGTTGTTCCCGGATAGTATCGGCCTGGCGGCTCAGTTCACTGTCAAGCCTGTTGATGCGGTCATCAATGCTGTCCGCCGCCTGTACAGTCAACGGTACCAGGACAGCTGCAAGTAATGCTGCCGTGCAAATGGACGTGCGCATACACTCCTCCACTGTTTATTGAGAGCTGGTTTATTTGTTTTTTAAACTGCTGTGGAGAAGGTCAGGCGGGTGGTGCGCGGCTGTGAAACGAGAAGCGGTTGATGGAGGTGAACTGTTGGATGCAGGGGGGGAATACATTTACAGAGAAGAGTCGGGATGGTGGTGTGAATTC
>JBGQLM010000269.1:0-3550 GCA_041500085.1 Geobacteraceae bacterium | reverse complement strand
GCATCGCCCATGATATCGAGGCCCGGGATGCCCTGGAAGGACAGATCACCGCAGTAGGTGCCAACACCATCACCATCATGGGGCAGACCGTCCAGATCGAGGACAACGTAACCCGTCTCAATGACGACGAGACCGTGAAGACTTTTGCAGCTGCAGCATTCGCAGTAGGCAATTTCGTCGAGGTCCACGGTTTCGCAGATGATCAGGGCGGCTTGCGCGCAACCAGGGCAGCCAAGAAGGTTTCCGGTGAGTTCGAATCGAAAGGTTTTGTCGTTGCTCCGGTAACCGCCACCTCATTCGGTCTGAGCCGCACCCTGGGCGGCACTTCCTTCATCACGGTCAACTTCGCTTCGCCGCTGACCGCCCCGGCAGTTAATACGCTGGTCGAGGTGAAATCGGCTGCCGCACCGGTTGCTGGTGCAATCACTGCCACCCTCATCCATGTTGAAGACAAACTCGGAGCAGCCGGTGTAAAAGTCGAAACTGAGGGCATCGTCAGCAGCGGCACGCTGGCAAGCTTCGTAGTCAACGGACAGCAGGTTGTCACGGACGCTTCCACGGTTTTTGAAGGCGGCCTGGGTTCTGACTTTGCAATCGGCGTAAAACTTGAAGCCGAAGGTCCACTCAACGCCAACGGAGCCATCGCTGCCACCAAGATCTCCTTCCGCAGCAACATCAAGCTCGAAGCGGATGCCTCCGCTGTCACAGCCACCGGCCTGACCCTGCTCGGCAAATCAGTCGGCATCAACGCCTTTACCCGGGTCGATAATGGTCCGGTCGCTAATGGAAGCCATGTCGAGGTGCAGGCAATACTTGATCGCAACGGCAACCTGCTGGCAACACGCATCAAAGTTCTGTCCGCATCCACCAAGGCCTTCCTGCAGGGTCCTGTTACCGGAATTGATGCCGCCGCCGGATCACTGGGTATTGTCGGATCCACGGTTGTATCGGACGCCGCCACCCAGTGGAGGGTGAGCAGTACATCCGTCCCCGAAAGTCTGGCCACTAAGGCTGCGTTCTTCGCTCAGCTTAAATTGAATATCAGCGTGGTCAAGGTCAGATGGGATACCTTTACTGCCCTTACCGCTCCGATCAAGGAAGCCGAAATTGAGCTCGGCAAATAAGGATGTTGCGATTCACTCACCTGGCTGCCAGATGAGTAATGAATACAAAAAATGAATCAGCAGCAGTAGACAACATGTAATTGTAAGATTATGATTGATGAAAATGGGGGGGCTGGTAATCAGCCCCCTTATGTTTGAGGCGACCGTACATAAGCAGATAACGATATTTTCGGACATATGTCATGAAACAGATCAACGACATTCTCCCTGGTGCAATTACCAGACTTCTGCGCCCATTGGCGCGGATTCTTCTGCGTCATAACATCTCCTTCCTGACATTCAACGATCTTGCAAAACAGGTCTTTATCGAAGTTGCTGAAAAAGAATTTCTTCCCGCAGGCCGCAAACAGTCTCTCTCCCGGATTGCCATGCTCACCGGTCTTTCCCGCAAGGAAGTGTTGCGAGTCAAGCGCGTCCCGATTCCAACTGACGGAGAAACCGTAGCGCAGCAGGGCCGTTCGATCCGTATCATCAACGGCTGGACACACGACCGGCGTTTTCTGGATGACAGCGGAAACCCGCTGGAACTGGACTTTGACGGACAGGACATGAGCTTCAGCAGCCTGGTCCGCTTTCATAGCGGCGATATTCCTCCCCGAGCGGTGTTGGACGAACTTCTGCGTATTGGTGTGGTGGAGTTGGCTCCTGATGGTCGGATACATCTTATTTCAAAGGGGTATGTCCCACGGGCGGGAATACAGGAAAAATTATCCATTCTCGGCGTAGATACTGCAGAACTCCTCAATACGATCGACCATAACATCCATTCTGAAGGGGGAGACCCGTATTTCCAGAGAAAGGTCTGCTATTACCGGTTTCCCGCACGCCACCTGTCAGAGCTGAAAGCCCTGGCGAGTAAGAAATCACAGGTACTTCTCGAAGAATTGAATGACTGGATGGCCGAGCATGACGATGCAGAAGAAAACGAAAACGACGACACCGTCCGTCGGACGGGTTTGAGTATCTATTTCTTTGAAGGGCCTGCGGAGGGCGACCATGCGAACCCCGACAAATAACATTATCCAGATAGTGGTTGTGGCGGTCATCGCCGTTTGTCTGGCAGCATGCAGTGGCGGAACGAATGTCGCGGGCGGCGGAGGTGGAATTGTCGGCACCGGCAAGCAGGTGGTGGCCAGCGGAGAGGTAACGGGTTTCGGCAGTGTCTTTGTCAACGGAATTGAATTTAGTCGGTCCACGGATACCGGTGTTTCTACCACACCGATCGTGCTTGACTTTGATAACACTGTAAGCGCCGGGGAGGGTGTCTTGCGTCCTGGTATGATGGTAGCAGTCAGCGGTTTATACGATAGTGCGACAAATAAAGGCAGCTATTCTCAGATCGAATTTTCTCCCGAATTACGCGGGTTACTGGAAAACGGTTCTGTAAATGTTTTGACCGGAAGTCTCACCGTACTCGGCCGCGCGGTTAAAACGAGAACAACAACTATTTTTGACGGTGTTTCCGGTCTAACTGAACTGCAGACGCTACAGGTCCAGGGACTCGAACTTGAGGTGAGTGGGTATCTGGATTCCGGGGGAGTGGTTCAGGCCACCAGGATTGCCCTGAAATCAAGCGGCTTCACCGGCGGCAAGGTTCAGCTTAAAGGCACCGTCAGCTCGGTCAACAGTACGTCGTTTGTACTGGGATCGCTTGCCATCTCCACTATCGGTGCGACCTTTGTGGATATGACAGCAGTCGATCTTTCGCAAGCCGGTCTGATAGTCGAAGTTCGGGGGACGTTGACCGGTGCCACGGTAAGCAATGCCCGGATCAAGCGAAAAAGCGCTACGAGCGGCGTTCAGGCCGGTGAATCGATAAATATTAAAGGTGTTGCCGCAGGGGCACCCGTGGCCGATCGTTTCATCCTGTCAGGACCGGATGGCCCCCTGCCCGTTACCATCTCTGCTGCAACAATCTTCAGGGGCGGCACCCTCTCTGATGCGAGTATAATCGTGTCCGGCGCCCAGCTTGAGGTGGAAGGGACGGTCCAGGCCGATGGGTCAATTGCCGCCCGTAAGATATCAGTCGATTCATAGAAACAACCCTTTTTCCGGGCCATCTGACACGTGTACCCGTACACTACGTGACAGTTTGTGCCTCCAGCACTCTGATCCGCTCCTTCTGTTCCTTCTCCCGCTGCCAGCGGGCGCTGACATCCCGAATGACGGCTGCCACGCCGAGCACCGAACCGTCGCCCCCCTTCACCACCACCATGGAAAACTCGGTGGAGATGCGTGAGCCATCCTTGCTCAGGGCCGGGGCGGAGAGCATCTCGGTGCTGTAACGGCTCTCCCCGCTTTCCATCACCCGAAAATATCCATCCCAGTGGCGACCCCGCAGGTTTTCGGGGATGATCAGGTCGAGAGACTTGCCAAGCACCTCGGCCGCGCTAAAACCGAACATGCGCTCGGCCCCGCGGTTCCAG
>JBGQLM010000268.1:0-3577 GCA_041500085.1 Geobacteraceae bacterium | reverse complement strand
GTATGCAGAGGCGCTCCACAGCGTCAGGACCGGCGAACCGGTCTTCAAACGTGCCACGGGAGCGGAGTTCTTCGACTACTTCGCAGCGCACCCCGACGAGGCAGAGATCTTCAACGGGGCCATGAACGACTTTGGGGAGATGGTCTCCGCCGCCGTCGTAAAGGCATACGATTTCGGCGACATCGCCAGTATTGTGGACGTCGGCGGCGGGCACGGCACACTGATCGCCGCCATCCTGAAGCGCTGTCCGCAGATGAGCGGCGTGCTGTATGAACTCCCGCATGTGGCAGAGGGCGCCCGTCAGGCAATCGGCGACGCCGGTCTTGCCGATCGGTGCGAAATCGTGGGCGGCGACTTTTTCCAGTCGGTCCCGGCCGGATGTGACGCCTATATCCTCCGGTGGATCGTTCACGACTGGGACCACGACCGCGCCCTGACCATTCTCAGGAATTGCCGCCAGGCCATAAGGGAAACCGGCCGATTGCTCCTGGTCGAGACAATTATCACTCCCGGGGATGACCTCCATCCCGGCAAGCTGCTGGACTTCGTCATGCTGACCGGTCTGGGGGGGCAAGAGCGGACGGAGGCGGAGTATGCAGAGCTGCTCCGCGAGGCAGGCTTCCGCCTCAACAGGATAGTGCCGACGGATTCGCACATGAGCGTCGTTGAGGCAGTGCCATTATAAATACCGGCGATAGGGGGTAAATCTTGAAAGCAGTCATGAAGAGTATTGCTGTCGTCATGTTGAGTTGTTTTCTCTTTAGCGGGCCGTGCCTGGCCGAGGTTCGGAGCAACTTGCCGGAACGGCAAGCCGCTGCACGGCAGGACTCGGGACCGGTCAGGAAGCTGAGGGAACTCTACTTTGCGCAGCCGGATTTCAGGAAGACGATGGACGAGGCTTTTGCCGGCCTCCAGGCGCAGCCGGACGGCAGCCCGAACCCGTGGCAAGGGAAGAAATTTGACGACCTGTGCGACTTCTTTAATGAATGGTATACCCTGCTTCCGGTCAACAGGAGCCCTGCGTCCGACGAGTTCGTCTATATCACCAGGTTCTCCTGGTTTTACTACAGGAACAAGGCCGCCCAGACGATTGTCGGCAATGAGCCCGGACTCGGCTGGACCAGGGAGTTCGCAGCGGCTCGCGGGAAGTTCATGGACAGCAGAGAATCTACGCAGTCCATTCCGCAATGGCTGGCCGACCCAAGCATTCAGATCGGGCAGTACGTCGTTCCGGAAAACGGCTTTCAATCATTCAACCAGTTCTTTACCCGCGACCTCAAACCCGGGACCAGGACTGTTGCCGGGGCCACGGATGATGCCGTGCTGGCCGCGCCGACCGATTGCGTATTAAACATGATCGAATCGCTAACGCCCGAAACCAGGATCAAAACGAAACTGCAGCAGGCGCTGAATGTCAGAGAGCTCCTGAACGGTTCGGCGTATGCGCGCTACTTCGAAAACGGCACCGCCATGTCATGCATTTTGCTCCCGGCAACCTACCACCACTACCATGCGGTAGTGTCCGGTGAGGTGATGGAGTCGAGCGAGGATGTTAGCGGCAGCTATTGGGGCAATCCGGATTTTCCCGCCTTTCTCAATAACGGCAACATCGGTTACGGCTCGGGTTACAGCATCTTCGAGCACTTCCGCCGCGGCTATTTCATCATCAGGACCAGGGAATTCGGGCATGTGGCAATGGTGCCGGTGGGATTGGACACGATCGGCTCGGTGATGTTCGAAGAGAAATTCAGGAACGTAAAAACGGGGCAGCGCGTACCCGTCAATAAGGGCGAGAAGCTGGGCCACTTCGCCTACGGCGGCTCACTGGTAATTCTCCTCTTCGAGAAAGATGTGGTTTCCGGCATCAAGGTCCTTCAGGGTCAGCAAATCGGCCTCATGGAGAGGAAAAAGACTAACTGAAAGTAAAACCGTGACGGGAAAAGCCGTATCGAACGGAAACAGCCGGGGCTAATCGCGGCTTATACCGCTGCTGTCATTTGTGCCGGATAATCTGGGCCGGTTGCAAAACAACTCTCTAACGCAGCAGAAGCAGAGGCGTTGCAGTGAGAGACGGCTTTTCCCGTCACGGATTGAGGATCATTACAAGGACAAAACAAAAGGGCCGGGTAAAAACCCGGCCCTTTATCATTATTCCTTTGCCACGAGGACGATTTCGATCCGGCGGTTCTTTGCCTTCCCTTCCTCACTGTCATTGGGGGCCACCGGCTTGTATTCGCCATAGGCCGCTGCCGTTAGTATCATCGGGTCCAGTCCCTGTTTCTGCAGAAAACGGGTCACGTTGATTGCCCTGGCTGCCGACAGCTCCCAGTTGGTGGCATATTTGGCTGTCAGCGCTCCCCTGATCGGGACATTGTCGGTATGTCCTTCGATCCGGATCATCTTGTCCTTGACAGTTTTCAGAATATCGACAACCTTCTGCAGCACTGCCAGGCCATCCTCCTTCACTTCAGCCTTACCGGAGTCGAAAAGTATGGCATCGACCATGTTCACGGTCAGTTTACCCTTCAGCTCGGAAATGGTTACCTGCCCCTGGGAGATCTCGCTCTTCATCTTGTCCATCAGCTGCTCGTAGGTCTGGCTGGCCTTCTGGACCTCTTCCTTGGCCTTCTGCAGTCCGGCAATCTCCTCCTTCAAGCGGCCGTTTTCAGTCTCCATGGCTGCTATCTTCTGCCGCAACTCCGATATCCGTTGCTGGGACTCACCCTTGGAAGAGTTCAAATCCTTTTCCAGCTCCTTTTTGTCATTCGTCAACTTTGCCACAGTTTCGTTCAGCTTGTTCCTGACACCTGTCAGGGCGGCAAGATCTCCCTTGAGGCCGGTATTTTCTGTCACCAGAGCATCATGGCGTTTCTGGAGTGCAGCATGTTCCTGGGTCAGGGTGTTTAACTCTGCCTCCTTCTGCAGGTACTTGCTCTCCGCCACCAGACAGCCCGAAAGTGTTACTGACATCAGTGCGACCATCACAATATGGAATATCTTCCGCATAATTACCTCCTGAAAATGTGCTGCAGATTGAATTTTAAGGATAACATTAACAATTTGTAAAGTCAACGCACCCACCTAACCTTCGATTGCTACCTTTACCAGCACCGGCTGCAGCAGCCGGACAACTTTAGCCGGCTCCAGGCCGACCAGAAACCCTCGCTTGCCACCATTCAGGTAGATTCTCGGCAGGTCAAGGATGCTCTCTTCCATGTAGACCGGCAGGTTTTTCTTCGTACCGAACGGTGAAGTCCCGCCGACCAGATAGCCGGTATGCCTGCCTGCAGTGTCGGGAGAGCAAGGGGTGACCAGCTTGACACCGATAGACCTTGCCAGCTCCCTGGTCGAAACCTGGCAGTCGCCATGCATCAGCACAACCATTGGATTTTTCCGCTCATCCTCCATGATCAGGGTCTTCACCACCGAATGCTCATCAACCCCGAGCTCCCGGGCGGAAACGCTCGTACCCCCTTTCTCCTCGTACTGATACAGATGCTCTGTAAACGCTACCTTTTCAGCCCGAAGCTGCCTTACTGCCGGGGTCACCGGCGTTTTATCCCGTGCCATGAAGACC
>JBGQLM010000267.1:0-3606 GCA_041500085.1 Geobacteraceae bacterium | reverse complement strand
GCTCGACGATACTTCGCAGGTAATACAAAATGGTACAGAAGTACCGTAACGTTGTGGCTCTTATGGATGTAATTGCTCATCCATACAATCTACGCCGCAAGCGGCGGGGAATTCAACCCTAAGAGATTCAAAGCGGCTCTCAGAGCTGGTCGGAAACGGGCGACAAATAGCGTACAAACCAGTTTTTCGCCAGGTCCGCTGCCTGTGCCAGGGTCCCCGGCTCTTCAAACAGGTGGGTGGCACCGGCCACAATGGCCAGCTCCTTTTCCGCAACAAGCCGGGCGAGAGCCTGCCGATTCAGCTGTAGAACCTCCAGATCGCGTTCGCCGACGATGAAAAGTGTCGGTGCAACGACCCTGTCCAGGTACGGCATTGCCAGATCCGGCCGCCCTCCGCGGGAAACTACTGCCTTGATCTCCTTCCCCATGAGAGCCGCTCCCTGAAGAGCAGCTGCCGCTCCGGTGCTGGCGCCGAAATAACCGAGAGCCATCCCCTCCGCCTCGGGACGCTCCCGCAGCCAACGGGTGGCCCCTGCCAGCCTGCGCGCCAGCAGGTCGATGTCGAAGCGCCGTTCATAGTTGCGATCTTCTTCTTTGGTGAGAAGGTCGAAGAGGAGGGTGCCGATTCCCGACCGCTGCAACACCCCGGCAACAAAGGTGTTTCTCGGACTCAAGCGGCTCGATCCGCTGCCGTGAGCGAATATCACCGCCGACTCTGCCGCTGCCGGCAGTCCGAGTGTTCCCTCCAGTACGACCGTGTCGAGTTTGATCAGCACCTGCTGTTCCATGGGTTCACCTCCTCTTGAAAATGGTAGTTGAGTGTTGCCAGCATTCGAGCTGACGTGCCATTTCTGCAATTCTAGGCTCATTTCGCTATAGCAGATAAACTCGCCCTTCGGGCTCAAACAATATCTGCTTTACGCTCCATTTCGCCAAGAATTGCCACGAAATAGCCCTGATGCTCTCATCCTGGCTACTCTCAACTGCCGGAAGTTTTCAGCATCGCCACCACATCCTCGTCCTCGACCTGGGTGAAGTCGGAATAGTACTGGCCGACCGCCCTGAAGCCGGGGGGGAGCTGCAGGCAGAGCCATTCATCCACCAGCGGTGCGATGGCCCGTTCCGCCTCCTGTGTGGCGACCGGCAGCGCAACCACCAGCCGGGCGATGTTCTCCTGCTTCAGGGTGGAGATGGCGGCCTTGATGGTTGCCCCGGTGGCAACTCCGTCGTCGACGAGGATAACGGTCTTCCCTGCCAGAGGAGGAACCCCTTTGCCTCCCCGGTAGAGGGCCAGCCGCCGGACAATCTCGGTTTTCTGCCGGGCGGTTTCCTGCTCCAGATAGTCCCTGCTCACCCGGTAACCGGCAACGATGGATTCATTGAACACCACTGTGCCGGTCTCGGAAACCGCACCGACGGCGAATTCCGGATCGCCGGGAAAACCGATCTTCCTGACGATGAGGATGTCGAGCGGGCAGCGGAGCCCTTCCGCAATTTCCGCGGCGACCGTTACCCCTCCCCGCGGCAGTCCCAGCACGATCACGTCTGATTTGTCCCGGTAATGCCCCAGTATTCCAGCCAGTTGTTTCCCTGCGTCCTTCCTGTCCTTGAAGACCATCTGTCCCATTCCTCGCGTGAAAACTGCCTCACCGCCTGCCTATCACATCCTCGCCCGGCCACCGGCGCAGGCAGTAGGGGCACTCTTCAACTCCATATGGGATGGTATCCCGCAACGGTTCTTTTTCATTCTTCTCCCTGCAGCGCTCAGGCAACGGAAAGCGATGCAGATTGTTGTTTTTCAAAAAGTAGAGCATGACAAATCCTCTCGAAAAGTATCTTTATAAGTCCGGAATCACAAATGCCCCCGGACGGAGAATTAAACCTATCCCTCCACCTGCAGCAGGTTCGTGACCCGGTCGACGCGAAAGACGTACCAGCAGTCTGCCTCAGCCATCTGTCTCTGGATTTCGCTCTTTGCCGTTCCTTCGAGAGTCACCGAGTAGTTGCGGCATGTGACCCTTACTTGTGATGCATTGACGAACGGGTTCTTCTCCAGAACCAGGCGAATGGCATCCACTACCTCGTCATCATTGTCCTCCTCGGGAGGAGCGACCTCGATTCCGTTGACGACGTCCCTGCACCCGAGAACCCACCAGGCAAGGACCCCTGCCAGACGTTTGGCAGAAAGACTCGGTACTGCGCCGTTAAGGATCACGACTCCGTCGTTAACCTCCAGATCGATATTTCCATCCTCCCCTTGCGCGGCTTCCCTGATCAGCTCCTTTTTCCCCTTTACCATGGCCCATAGGGCACACGAGGACAACAGATTTTCTGCCTGAAGCGCATTGCAGACATGGTCCCGGATGGCTCCGTCCTCCATCCGCATGGCCGGTACAACACGGAGCCGATCGACGATCCCCGATACTTCCGGGAGAGCGGCTGCCACCTCCAGGGCTTTTTTCTTCGCCGTGATCCCTTCCACCTCTCCTTCCAGGGTGAGCACGCCATCAGAGAATCCGAGATGAACCGGAAAACTGTGGAGATTGACGGACGGCTCACGCTCCAGCGCAGCGGCTGCTTCGGTAATCATGCGTTCTCTCATTTCTCATCCCTCCCTGCTAAATTACTTTTAGCCAGCATACCTCCCTTGATTGCAGGGCTACCCACACTTATCTCCTCTTATAGATCCCCATCAGCTGCCCGGCAGCAAGAACATGTCCCTGCATGGCGCGCTCCAGATCGGCTTTGGTTGCCGACGGCGCCAGTGCCAGGGTAGTGTCGAGTGCATACAGTTTGAAATAATAGCGGTGCGTTCCGGAAGGTGGGCAGGGACCGCCGTAATCGTTGCGTTTCCAACTGTTACGCCCCTGCTGCGAACCGGCAGGTATTCCGTTCTCCGGGATCTCCCGCGTCTGGGGCGGGATGTCCCATGCCACCCAGTGCACCCAGGTGCCGACCGGGGCATCCGGATCATCCATGATCAATGCCAGCGATCTGGTATTGGCCGGTGTGGCGCCAATGGCCAGGGGCGGATTCACATCCCCGCCGTCGCAGGTGTATTTCGACGCTATCGCTGCACCTTCGGCAAATGCCGCACTGGTAACCGTCAGTTTTTCCATCTTGCGCACCTCCTTACCCAAAGCCCCTGTCGAGAGGATACTTCCCAGCATTACGAGCAGTAATACCAGCCACTTTTTCATGTTACACCTCGTACTTTCAGTATATCACAGGTCGCAGGGACGGGACTCCTGGCGGATGCTTCGAAATGTGGTAATCTTTAGCAAAATCAAAAGAATGACAAGGAACTTAATGGTAAGAGTCAAAATCGGCTGCAACTATGTGAAACAACCCTTCTGGAAAATAGTTCTGGGTGTCCCTCTCATCTACCTGCCGATTCTGATGACCGTCCCGTTCGTGGTTATGGGGGTTTTGCTGATCAAAACGCATCTGAAATATGTCGGCGGCATGGAGATAAAGCCGTATCTGGATTTTGTCCCGGACTGGGTCTCGCACCGGCACCGGAACGAGGATCAGCCGGTCATCAATATCTCGCCGCTGCATCCGGCGCACTACAAGTTTTTCTAGATCTTCAACTACAAACTTTACT
>JBGQLM010000266.1:0-3607 GCA_041500085.1 Geobacteraceae bacterium | reverse complement strand
CAACCTGCGACACCAAAGCTTTTTCATCCTTTTTCCGCGGGATGCTGGAAGAGGGGATCTATCTCGCACCCTCGCAATTCGAAACCGGCTTTGTCTCGATCGCACACTCGACCGAGGATCTCGACAGGACAATAGCCGCTGCCGGAAGATGCTTCAAGCAGCTGTAGCGGTCACTGATTTCGGAAATCGCTGTTGACACCCATGCATGGGTATGTTATGAAGTTCAGGTTTTGTTCCTTACTAAACCAGCAGCTTTGACTGATATTTATGGCAACAGGTAAGGGAAAAAGTAAGGAAAAAAGAGAGTTGCTCCAAACTCTTGGGACGCTTTCCACGGTTGGAATTTCGGTTGTAGTTGCCATTGCAATCGGAGTTTACGTTGGGCGAAAGCTTGATGAATGGCTTGGGACAGCCCCCTGGTTCTTCTTTATATTTCTATTTTTTGGCATAGTGGCCGGTTACAGAAATATCTTCATAATGACCAAGAAAGAGATAAGGCGGGACGACACTGATAGCGATAACTGACGAAAACGCCGAGGCGATTATCGTCAAACTGAGCCTGTTTTTTCTGGCCGCGCTGTCCATTGCCGGTTTTTTCCTGAGTTCGATCGGTTTTGCCCTGAGCACCCTGGCTGGCGGCATCCTCGTACTTCTGAACCACTGCTGGCTGAGAAGCATTATGGAAAGAGTTCTTTCCGGTCAGGCGGAAAACGCGGCGCGTTATGCGATCATCCGTTTTGTCCTGAGGCTTTCGCTAATCGCCGTAGCCGTAGTTGCCCTCTTCAGAGTCGGGGTTAACATCGCAGGACTTCTGACCGGGCTTTCGATACTCGTATTAGCTATGATTTCCGTTTCAATATATTCACTGGTGCATCAAAAAGGAGAGTCGTCATGATCCACCCCATTCTATTCCTTCAGTTCTTTCGCGAGCTGCTTGCTCCTCTTCATATCTCGCCGGCCGGCATCGATGCCATCGCCTATACCTGGCTGATCATAGCTCTTCTGGCGTTTGTCTCCGTCATGGCGACCAAGACTCTCAAAGCCGTCCCCGGCGGACTACAGAACTTCATGGAAGTGATAATCGGCGGCATCGAAAACATGATCGTCGAGACCATGGGTGAACACGGCCGCCCCTTCTTCCCGCTTATAGCGACCCTGGCCATTTTTATCCTCGTCTCCAACCTGATCGGCCTTATCCCCGGCTTCTTCCCGCCGACCGCCAATATCAACACAACAGCAGCCTGTGCAGTCGTTGTTTTTGTCATGACGCATGTCGTCGGCGTCAAGGAACACGGCTTCAAATACATCAAGCACTTCCTTGGTCCAATCATGTGGCTGGCACCGATGATGTTCTTTATCGAAGTCATCGGCCACGTCAGCCGTGTCATCTCACTTACCCTTCGACTCTTCGGCAACATGAACGGTCACGAACTGGTCCTGATGATCTTCTTCGGACTGGCTCCGTTCCTGGTGCCTCTGCCGATGATGATGATGGGCGTTCTGGTTTCCTTCATCCAGGCATTCGTGTTCATGCTGCTGGCCATGATTTATATCCAGGGCTCTCTGGAGCACGCGCATTAGAAGCAGGTTCGGGGCTCGGGGCTATAGGCTCGGGGTAACTACCTGAAACAAATTATTTACAATTTTTCCTATACAATCTAGGAAATATAAACCAAACGCAGAAGGAGAAGAAAATGAGCTTTTTTACAATGTGTGTACTCGCAGCTGGTATCGGCATGGCACTCGGAACACTCGGAACCGGTATCGGTCAGGGTCTGGCAGTATCCCGCGCAGTTGAAGGCGTTTCCCGTAATCCGGGCGCTTCAGGCAAGATCCTCACCACCATGATGATCGGTCTCGCCATGATCGAGTCTCTCGCTATCTACGCGCTGGTTGTCTGCCTGATCATCCTCTTCGCCAACCCCTACAAGGATATCGCGCTGAAGCTTGCAGAGACCGTAGCAAAGTAATCGGTTTCCGTTAGGGAACAAAAAAGGGGGTGCCGGTCGGCATCCCCTTTTTTTATGCGGTTTTTATGCAGCAGTTGAATGCTGCCGGGATGAGTGCCTTGGTGCCATTTCGTCGCTGCTCTTGGCGAAATGAAGCGTAAAGCAGCCGCTACTGTCTGAGCGAATCGAGTTTAGCGGCTGTAGCGAAATGAGCCTAAAGCAGCAGAAATCGCCCCGCAGCACGAATACAGGCAGCGTTCAACTGCAGCCTACTCTATCTTTATCGCCACAAACCTCGAACTCTCCCCATGCTTGATGAGGAGCCTGAGCATTTTATCCTTTTTCATGCTTGACAGGGCTTTTTCATACTCTTCTGACTTACTGATCTTCCTGCCGTTGATTTCCCTGATGATGTCGCCCCGTTGGATACCGACGCTCATGGCAAGACTGTCCATCCGGACATCCGTTACGACCACTCCTGACGTATCCTTCAGATTGAGGCTTGCTGCCAGTTCTTTGGTCAGGTCCTTTACCGTCAAGCCCAGCTTGTCCTGAGTATCGGCGGAAGCAACTTCCTCCCCGTCCTTCATCTTCTCGACAACGAGTGTAATGTTGTCCTCCTTGCCGTCGCGGATCAGACGCACATTAACACTTTTCCCTGCAGGCGTGGCAGCAACCATACGGGGCAGATCGCTCATCTCCCGGATATCTTTGCCGTCGAAGAAGATTATGATATCTCCCGTCTTCACCCCACCCTTCTCGGCAGGGCTTTCCGGCAACACATCGCTTACCAGGGCGCCCTTTTCACCGGCAAGGCCGAACGAATCGGCAAGATCTTTTGTCACCGGCTGAATGGAGACACCAATCCATCCTCTGGTAACCTTGCCGCTTTCGCGCAGCTGGGTAATGATCGACTTGGCCATATTCACCGGTATGGCAAAACCTATTCCCTGTCCACCGGCGATAATTGCGGAGTTTATCCCGATAACCTCTCCTTTTGAATTAAAAAGCGGGCCACCGGAGTTGCCGGGATTTATCGAGGCATCGGTCTGGATAAAATCGTCATAAGGTCCGCTCCCTATGACGCGCCCTTTTGCGCTCACGATCCCTGCTGTGACCGTTTCTGAAAGCCCGAACGGATTCCCTACAGCCATCACCCATTCACCGACCTGTAACTCGTCACTGTCACCCAACGGTGCCACAGGGAGCTTTTCATCAGAGATCACCTTTATCAGCGCCAGGTCGAGCTTGGCATCACTCCCCTTGAGTTCCCCCTTAAGCTCCTTGCCGTTGTCGAATTTCACCTTTATCTCGTCGGCTCCGTCAACTACATGATTGTTGGTCAGGATATAGCCGTCCGCGCTGATGATGAAACCGGATCCGAGACTCTTCTGCCTCTGCGACTGAGGGAGCTGATCCTCAAAGAAACGTTCGAAGAAATCCTGGAACGGATCATTCCCGAACGGAGAATTGCCGAACGGACGGAGCTGCTGACGGCGTTGCTGCTTGGGCTTCTTTTCGGTTCCTATGTTGACGACGGTCGGCTTCAGCTGCTTGGCAAGCTCGACAAAATCCGGCGGAGCGTATTTGGCTGCTGCGGGCAGCGGAGTAAAGACAGACGTCATGAAAAGAGTTGCTGCAAGAAGATAGATGGTTCT
>JBGQLM010000265.1:0-3611 GCA_041500085.1 Geobacteraceae bacterium | reverse complement strand
CTGGCATCGGATCCAACTTCAGGACTTCCGACCGAGTACATGCCGGTCGCATCAGCTGCAGAAAGAAGGAAGATAAAGATGCGATCTGAACGATAAAGGAAATTAGCTATGGAAAAGGTTCTCATTGCGGTAGACGAAACTCAGGGTTCGAGAGCCGCGATACCCGCCTTCCAAAAACTGATCAGGAAGCCCCGCATCGTAATCCTGGTAAACGTCCAGCGGCTCGAAGGCGATTCGCTGCTCATCGACATGCTGGGAGAGGCTGAGCTGTCGACATTGCGTGAGTCAATGAAAGATACCGAGCACAAGGAGGCGCTGGACAAAAAGTCGGAAAAGATTCTCGCTTTTTATGCAAGCGAACTCAGAAACGACGGCGTGACCGTGAAAACAGTGACGAGAGACGGCCCGCCAGCCGAGGAGATCCTGAAGGTTGCCCAGGAGGAGGGGGTAGACCTCATCATTACCGGGAACAGCTGTAAGAATTTCATTGAGCGGCTCCTCAAGGGATCGGTGAGCAGGGAGATCAGGAAAAACGGACTGGTCCCGTTCCTGGTTGCAAAGGATGGGATATGCCCGGAGCAGTCAACGGGGCGCGGCTCGCGTGAATGGATAAAAGACACCGAATGGAAACCGGCGCTGACTAAACCGTTATATTATTGATGTCTCTGAAATGAGCGCTTAGCCCCTTCCTGCTCAGACCTACAGCAGTGGGAAACCGATCTTCGAATTTGCAAAGTCTTTTACAACCTTAAGAGCAGCGTTCAGTGCGGCCTGCACGGCGACTGCGGACATGCCTTCAACGGCGGTCAACACGGCCGATGTCGCAACTTTTTGTTGGTTAAGAAGAATCTTCGCTTCAGTCTTGCTTATTTCATGTGCCGCGCAGGATTCAATTATCATCCGCAGGGTAATAGCCAGCTTTTCACTTTCAGCTTGCAAATATAACTTCACAGAAGCAAACTTGTTTCCAAAGGAACTCTTCGCAGCATCAAACATTTTTTCGTCGAGATTTTCAAGCGTGACGTTATCTTTTGCCATGGCTCAATCCTCCGTTACTTGCTTTGTCCTAAACTTTGCTTCTTGGCGACTTCAAGACTGAGAGCTGCCGAGATGGTTTGGTTTACGTTAAGCCGACAGATTGCCAGGGCCGTGGCGGACGGCCCCTTGACTTTGTTTGCCGGCATGCAATGGAGGTCGCGAAGGCTGGTCCCTTCAGCCGTGCATTTGCCTTCTCCAAGAATCGCCAATCGGATCTTTTTGACGAGATCAACCGTTTTCTCATTTTTAGGGATTGCGTTCACGCGGAACTCAAGGCGGCGAAGCTGTTGATCGATGTCACTATAAAAAGCCTGGTGCTTGCTGAATGCGGCCTTGTTCGTCGTGGATTGCGTCATCAACGTTTCGATGAAATCATCTGTTTTTTGCTGGATGGTCGTTAAGCTTTCGTCTGTCACTTTGTCATAGTCAGAACTTAGCTTAACTTCCGCGCACCCGGCCAGCAAGATTGCGCAAAGCATGGCGACCCAATACTTGAGAACCTGTTCTCTCGATAAAGACATTCTATTCATAACACCCTCCTGAAGACCGACCGCTCCATTGTTGCAACGGTCGTGATCAATAACATTCTATCAGGCTATGGTGCGAATTACAGTTAGTTGCCATGCCCGCATTCCCTACTCCAAACTGACTTTGTCCTTTCACCCCTCACACTTCACACTTTTTTCTTTACCGAAATCCCCCACGATCGCCCTGAACTGCTCCAACGCCGCTTCCAGGTCTTCGACAATCTCGCCGTAGTTCATCCCATCGTCCCGAAGGACGTTACAGTAGTTCCAGAGTTTTGAAACGATAGCGGAAGAAGTCATGGTGGGAGTCTGCCCTATTCTTTTTCAGATTCCGCGTCTTCGGCTTGATGGACACGGATGCGTCCGGTTTCGACGATCCACAGCTTCTTGTCAACCGACATGGTTTCGAGGGAGTTTAGGAACTGCCGGACCAACTGTTCGAGCAGCGGCAAGGTGGGATTATGGGGAACACGGATGACGACAATGCCGTAGGCTTGCTGAGAAGGGAACCGCAGAACATCGGAAAAATCCAGATCAAGAGTTACCAGACATCGCTGCTCTGTGCAACAGACGTCATAAAGACGCTGGTCCGCACAACCTTGCAGATTTTGGTCCCGTACGGTCAGTACGTCGTGACCATGGGATCGGAATATCTGCTGCGTTCGCGTCCCGAAATTCTCGTCCAGCTTGAACTTCATCCGGCCGCAACCTCGACAAACCGCTCCCGCGACATCTCCGCGCCGTAGGCGATCGCCGCTTGAATATCCTCCTTGGCAAGCTGGGGATACTCGGTCAGGACTTCCTCTATGGTCATGCCGTTTGCCAGAAAATCGAGAATGAGCGATACCCAGATGCGCGTACCGCGGATGCACGGCTTGCCAAAACAGACGTTCGGGTCAACTGATATGCGTTTGAGAAGCGGGTTCATTATTCACCTCCGTACCTGACTGAATATTACTATAGTATCTTTCACCGGTCAATGTAATAGAGTAGTGCTCTTTTAATCCCGTTCTCCTCCTTGTTCCGCATGCTGACCGAAGACTCTCGCGGCGTCATAACTACAGATTTATATCTGACCCATGCGGCCCCACAAATATAACGTCCCAAAAGAGGCAAGATCATCTCAATAAGGTATTGTCGGCCAAGGTAAAGCGCGGATTCGCCGCTTACCAGTTCTTTTCCCGGCGGATGAGGTAGTGCCTGATACTTCTGCGGGTGTTTGATCTTATCGTGTATCCACTGCTGCTTTGACTCAACGAGCTTCTGAATCCGCTCGTCGGATATGCCTGCCGGCGCATGTACCACGATACTGCGGTCCCGCTCCATGGTGATGGTCAGTTTGCGGCGCCTTGCTGCTCTTTGAGTTGTGTAGGAGAGTTTCATGGCAACCACGTTTGACTGCAAACAGGCATAATAACCCGGATAATGGTTACTCAATATTTGCACTTGATAATATCATTATAAGGTGATAGTATAAAAACCATCTAGGAGATGACCATGCCCATCATTAAGCCCATATCAAGCCTTCGGAACAAAACACGGGAGATTGCTTCAATCTGCCATGACCAGGATGAGCCTGTCTACCTCACCACCAATGGAGAGGGGGACCTGGTGGTTATGAGCATCGAGCACTATGAAAAACTTAATGCCAAAATAGAGCTCTTCGAGAAGCTTGCCGTGGCCCAGTCGCAGGCCGCATCAGGAGAAAAAGGGATTACCCACTCACAGATGATGCAGAAGCTTCGGCAACGCAGCCATGCCAGATAAATACGTTATCCGCTATCTTCCCGTTGCCGTTGACGATCTTCTCTCCATCTCTGACTGGATCGCCTCAGACAGCCCCGCACGAGCAGCTTCCTTTACGGATAAACTTGACAAGCGAATCGCTGGTCTTGCAACTCACCCTTTTCTCGGCCGTATCCCTAGACATGAAAAGCTTCAGGCATTCGGCTACCGGGTGCTCGTCATCGAAGCCTATCTCGTCTTCTATAAGGTACGGGGTCACATCGTCGAAATACACCGTGTTATTCATGGCTCACGTCACCT
>JBGQLM010000264.1:0-3612 GCA_041500085.1 Geobacteraceae bacterium | reverse complement strand
CGTATTGACTTCAAATATCAATGACGCGGGCCTGCTGTAATATATTCCAATCCAGTTACGCTTTTCATCTGTATAATACCCAATATATTCTTTACCTCCACTCAAAGGTTTAGACGCTATCTTATTACTTTCGATCGCTTTAGCCATTGCTCTCGGGTTAGAGCGGTCTACATAGTAGAGAACACGCTCTTTTAAAGTCATAATTTGTTTCCTCATGTTATTGTTAGCTTCCTTTTCTCTCACTGCATCAAAATCCCTGCCAAACCCTCCAATTACGAATGAATGCGAAAGTCGTTGAAAGGGGAATAAAGCAGTGGTGCCGTCTTCAGTCTTCACCATTCGCGAGAACATTTCCTTCACGCATGAATCTGTCTCCTCTTCGACAAAACGGCACACTTCTCTATCAACTTCAACAAAGGGAGTTCCGCGCTCGTCTGCTTCATGCTTAAACGCGCAAACACCAGCCTCACTGGCGTATGCCCTCTGATACCCGCTTCCGATCACTTGGCCGTTTTGATGATAGATCGACCCTCTCGTGATATACCCTCGGCACATGATTCCACGTACCAACAACTCGATAACAGCGCCCCAGCAGTGGCTTACCAGGTTGATAACACCAGTGGGTGAAACTTCAGAAGAGACAATTACACAGTCGGATATCTGGGTAATTCTGAAGTTGAGGTTTTTTTCGGTGTACGTGCTCCCTGGACAGGTAGTGGGGCCACGGCGAGCAAATCTATCCTCATCCTCTTGCTTCCCCAATTTTGAAAGACATTCGAGAAGTTCTGACAATCTCATTCCGGTTCCAGCTTCTGATGCCTCTACCATGCTTTTGAATCCAAGGATGTCAACGAATGCAATGAACTTGTCTTCAAACATCATGTATCACTCTCAAGCTCCTTTTTGTGCATACACATTAAAACAGTTCGCATTGATCAATACCCTTATTTCGCTGTTTCAGTATCACAAGGGCTTGTAAATCCAATTCTTGCTATACCACAATACTTTTGCATTAACAAAGTCTATCCACCATTCTTGAGGATACGCTTTGTGTCCATTGTATTGTGCTGTCTGAGTCAAATTCTGTGTCATATTCCAAGGGATATGAAGCCAAGCAAACAGTCACCCAATACGGCAACAAAACGGCAACAAAAGCTGATTATAGTAAAAAAGGCTTACAGAATAAATCTGTAAGCCTTTAATATTATTGGCGTCCCCGAGTCGATTCGAACGACCGGCCCCTTCCTTAGGAGGGAAGTGCTCTATCCTGCTGAGCTACGGGGACTCATGATAAACTGCGCTATGTGGTATAGCAGAGATACTCCCAGGGTTCAACCGATTTTGCTAGAAATTGAGCAGAGAGAAGACCTTGCCCTCCGGCAGTTTCTTGCGGCCGCCCAGAAAATCAAGCTCGGCCATGAAACAGCACTCCACGATCTCGCCCCCCATGCTGGTGACCATATCCACCACGGCCGACATGGTCCCGCCGGTGGCCAGCAGGTCGTCGGCGATCAGGATACGTTCACCGGGCTTGATGGCATCCCTGTGGATCTCAAGGGTGTCGGTACCATACTCCAGGTCATAGGTCTTGCTGAAGGTCTCTGACGGAAGTTTGCCGGGTTTGCGTACCAGCACGATACCCGCACACAGTTTGTAGGCCAGGGCCGAGCCGATGATAAATCCGCGCGCCTCGACGCCGACCACCTTGTCGATGCGCTTGTCGATGTAACGGTGTGCAATCAGGTCGATCATCCGCTGGTAGGATGTTGCGTCCTGCAGCAGGGTGGTGATGTCTTTGAAGATGATCCCTTTCTTCGGAAAATCGGGGATGTCGCGGATAATGCTCTTCAGATTCTTCATAATGATATGTTCCTTTCTTTCAACAGTTCGTTACCAACAATCATTTCACGTCTCTGACGATTTTCGCAGTTTTTCCAGAGTCTTGGCTTCTATCTGGCGGATCCGCTCCCGCGTGACGCCGAACTGCTGGCCGATGGTTTCCAGCGTCTGCGGTTCGCAGTCATTCAGGCCGAAACGGAGCGTGAGGATCTTCTGCTCGGTCTCCGAGAGCCCATCGAAGTGGCGCGAGATCATCTCGTAACGGTTCACGTTTTCCAGCAACAGCGCAGGTGATACCAGTGAAGTGTCTTCGATGGTGTCGATCAGGAAATAATCGTTGCCATCACCGATGGGGGATTCCATCGAGCAGGTGCGACGGAGCAGTGTCATCAGGCGACGGACGTACTGGGGCTTGACGTTCATGGTATCGGCAACCTCATCCACCCCCGGCTCGCGGTGCAGACCCTGAGATAACCCCCGTACGGTCCTGAGCATGCGGCTGATATCATCGGATACATGCACCGGCAGGCGGATGGTTCGGGACTGATTGACCAGGGAGCGTTCGATGGATTGACGGATCCACCAGGTTGCATAGGTAGAGAAGCGGCACTCCTTGGCCAGATTGAAACGTTCCACAGCCTTTATCAGACCCAAGTTACCCTCTTCGATCAGGTCAAGAAACGGCAGGCCGCGGTTGATGTAGCGCTTGGCGATCTTGACCACCAACCGCAGATTGGACTCGATCATCTTGTTGCGGGCAGCCCTGTCGCCCTTCTCGACCTTCAGGGCCAGTTCCCGCTCGGATTCGGCATTCAGGAGCGGGGTGCGCTGAATATCACGCAGGTAGATCTTGATGGCGTCGTCGAAACGCTCAAGTTCCACAATGGGGATCTCAGCCTCCTCCTCTTCATCGTCCGCAACCGCATCCTCATCGGAAAAAACCTGCGGTTCCTCGACGTCGTCGAGCGGGAGCCGGACATCCGCCTGGGGCTCATCCACAATAAAACCATGCTCCAGAATTTCATCTTGTTTCATGATCGATCCGATATCCTTCCCGCTACAAACTTGCCCTTACCACCCCTGTCGGCCGATCAGGGGCACAAAACGGCAGCCGATGGACTCAGCGATCTCAAGCTCACCATCAGCAGCTTTCACGATCTTCACCAGGCTCTGCTCGGCCTCGCTCCCGACCGGGATCACCAGCCGGCCGCCGACTGCCAGCTGGTCGGTGAGCACCTTCGGGACCTCGGGGGCGCCGGCCGTGACGATGATGGCATCGAAAGGCGCCTCTTCCTCCCAGCCGATCGGGCTGTCATCACTGTCGTTGATCCGGAGCATGATATTGAACAGCCTCAGCGAATCGAGGCATTTACGGGCGCGCAGCGCCAGGGGGCGGATACGCTCCGCCGTACAGACCCGATCGGCCAGCGTGGCCAGGATGGCGGTCTGATAACCGGAACCGGTACCGATCTCCAGCACCTTTTCGACCCCGGTCAGGGCCAGCATCTCCGTCATCAATGCAACGATATAGGGCTGCGAGATGGTCTGCTTATCGCCGATCGGCAGCGACGTGTCGTTATAGGCCTGCAGGGCAAAGGCCTCCTGCACGAAGATATGGCGCGGGATCCTGAGCATGGCATCGATCACACGCCGGTCGGTGACCGGTTGTCGGTCCCCTGACAGCGGCTGGGCGATCTGCTCCTGCACCATCTTTTTTCTGGCGATTTCATAATTCATTGATTGTCCCATAAGAGTGCGGGAATATAGCAAATG
>JBGQLM010000263.1:0-3628 GCA_041500085.1 Geobacteraceae bacterium | reverse complement strand
TAGTCCTCCTTGGTGGCGGGCATTTTGGCCGCTTTATGCCCTACTCTCCACTCACGACCGTTGCCTGCCTGCCCCTTGACTGCTTCGCCTGCAACTGGAACTGTCGTTACACCAGCAATCACTGCATAGCAGATTTATTACCCGCAACCTTAGGCGATGCAATCAGATTGTCGCTTGCCGGACCTGCCGACGCGTGTCGAATCGTTATGCAGGACAGATCCCGATGGAATGAAATGCAGGGGCGCCCCTCCTGGCATGCATGCGACGGCCTGATCAGATCAGATTGTGTCAACGTCATTGCCAACTCCGGTGCCCAGCCACCGGCTTCTCGAGACCTCCGGGAGCCGGTGAAACGCTTTTCCATAGTTCCGCCGGCCGGCAGCAGCCTGAAAAAGATGGTAGTGGCTGCAAACCTGGTTCCTTTCAGGGACGAGGGACAGCTGGAGCGACAGGAGGCCTGCATCGCCAGTTTAACCGCCCTTGCCGCCTCGGACATTGTGCCGCTCAACATCTGTTTTCCGGACGAAGAACTTCACCCGGCAGGCTGGATGTCTTTGCCGGCGCTTACGCGCAGCGCAGACCTGGCATTGGGAATTAACGGCAAACGCAAGCCGTTTGTAAATGATCTGTTCGACGCTGCGGCAGAATGGTCTCATAAGCATGGCATCGCCTGGTTTGCCCTGACCAACAGCGACATTATTTTCACCCCGAAACTCATCAATGAGGTGAATGCTGCAGTAGAGGGAGAGTGCGACTGCATCGCCATCTCCCGCACTGATGTATCGGGAATCGGGCCTGACGGGAACTATATCCTTGAAAAGCTGGAGGTAGAGGGTTACGACGTCTTCTTCTGCCGGACGGATTGGTGGCTGAGCAACCGACAGCTCTTCAAACCCTATATATACGGTGAACGGGCATGGGATAATGCATATGCCGCCATAATGGCCAGTCATGCACGCTTCCGTATCCTCTATTCCGTCGGGGCGTGCTTTCACTTCAAACATCCCACGAACTGGCTCACCGGTCCTTACGCCGACTATAACAGTGCCATCTATCTGGGAGATGATGATGTGCACGGGGTGCGGTTTACATCTTTCATCAAGGAAGTAGTTGCAGGCCGCCGTGACCTTCTCTCGGATGCAGATGTTTCTGAGCTGCTTGCCAGGCATTTTCCGGGCGAAGCACTTTCTTCAGAATTTATATCCATTTCGGACAGTAATAACGTTATCAGTGCTCCCAGGAGTGCTGCTTCTAGCGCAACGTCGGATACATCTGTCAGGTACATGGGATCTGACAGCCACTATCTCGTTTCCGCAATTGTCTCAAGCTACAATTCAGAAACGTTTATTCGAGGCTGTCTCGAAGACCTTACCCGGCAGACGCTGTATGCCATGGGTAAATTGGAGATCATCATTGTCGACAGCGGTTCCCAACAAAACGAGTCCGCAATCGTCAAAGAATTTCAGGAAAACCATCAGAATATAAAATACATCCGCACCAGCAGGGAAACCCTCTATACGGCATGGAACAGGGGAATTCAGGCGGCAAGCGGCGCGTATATCTGCAATGCCAATACCGATGACAGGCACCGTGCGGATGCCTTACAGGTAATGGCAGAAGTGCTCGACACCTGTCCTGATATTCAGTTGGTGTATGGCGATTGCTACGTCTCCACACTACCGAACGAGACTTTTGCCGAAAACACGAAGAAGCACCGCTATAATTATCCGGACTATCTCGCTGTATCCTCTCTCATACACTATCAGTTTGGCCCCCAACCCATGTGGCGTAAGTCGATCCATGATCGTATTGGAGAATTTGACGGCAGCCTTAAGGCAGCCGGAGATTATGATTTCAACATCAGGTTCGCCTTCCATTTCAAAGCGCGTCACATTCCGGAGCCGCTCGGTCTCTACCTGGAGCACCCCGATGCAATCTCCTTTAAAGACAGCACGATGCAGAGAGAGAATGAACTGCTTACTACCCGCTACAAAACCCCTGAAGCAGCCCTGGCACTCTACGCGAGTGCCGGTATCCCCTGCGATACAGCCCGGGATCGTGCACAGGCATTGATTGACCTGGGTATACGGGCGCTGGAATATTACCCGCCCTGGAAAGAAGGGGCATCAGAGTGCAACATCGAGCTTGCAACAACCTGCTTTTCTGCAGCGTTGAGCTTGATCCCCAACGACACCACTGCGGTTAACAACCTCGCTCTTGCCTACTATTACAGTGGCAACCGTGAGGAGGCCTTACGTCTGTTTTCAACCCACCCGGACCGGCAGACTGATGCAACACTCGGGCACAATCAGCAACAGGTAACCAATGGCACCGACCAGGTGAGATTTCTTCCGGCAAAGTTGCATCTGCCCACCCAGAAAGAATTATATGATGGCTTATTAAAGCCGGAGAATCCGCCGCTTGCCATATGCATGGTAGCCAGCGTCGGGCGGATCGATCCGTTCGATAGTACCGGCGGCCTGGAGACAGCAATGCGACAGACCGCCATAGCACTGGCCAAGATGGGGCACAGAGTGGCATTGGTGGGAAAGCTTACCAAGCCTGCAGGAGAGTATCAGGGGGTGTGGTACCTGCCCTATGACGAATGGCAGCAACAGGCATATCCTGAGTTCAGCCGGGACATCGATATTCTTGCATTTTCCTCAGGACCGGACCTCGGATGCTATCACGCGGTAGGTGCCGATGTTCGCAAGGTAGTGCTGTTTCATCATCAGGAGCTTGCCTTTTTTACCGGGACGGACCCACTTGAACTTCTTAACAAAAGGATCGATGCCGTCATATGCGTCTCCCAAGCCGTGCGCAACAATCTGGAACGTGATGGAGTACTTCCGCAGCAGCTGCATACGGTTTATAACGGCGTTGACCACAGTACTTTTTATCCCCGCAATGTGCTCCGCAGCCAGCAACGTGTTGTTTTTGCCGGAGCGCTGGTTCCGGACAAGAACGTTGATCTTCTGCTCAGTGCATTCCTCCGAATCTCTCCCGAATTTCCCGAGGCGGAACTGCATATCTGCGGAGCAGCCTCCCTATGGGATGAAGCTGAATATATTGATTTTACGACAGTCGCCGGGCTTTCTGATAAAATCTTTTTCCATGGCGTGCTCTCCCAAGAAGATCTGGCACAGCAGTATTCCCGGGCAGCGATCTGTGTCATCCCATCAAAATTTGAATCGTTCAGCCTGGTATCTCTGGAAGCACAGGCATGCGGCTGCGTTCCGCTGGTCGCCAATGTCGGAGGGGTGCCTGAAACAATCGAGTCAAATTCATCGGGTTTTGTTTATGCTCCGAACACCATGGATACCCTTGCCCAGTCACTCAGGATACTGTTAGCGGACCCTAAACGTCTCGGTGTTGCCAGTAAAAAGGCGATTGAGTTCGTTGGTGAATCATTTTCGTGGGAGAAGACAGCGGAACAGTACACGAATGTATTCCACAGGCTCGTTATGCAGCAATCGGCTGCCCGGCAACAGAACGATCAAAACCTTGCAGAGGCTATGAATCCAAGGATTTCGGTGATCATCCCCTGCTACAACTATGGTCATTATCTTCATGATGCAGTGAGAAGTGTTCTGGATCAGACGTACCAGGATTTTGAGATCATCATTGT
>JBGQLM010000262.1:0-3681 GCA_041500085.1 Geobacteraceae bacterium | reverse complement strand
TGGTCGCCTCATATTTTTTGGGTAATACATAGCTGAAAATAACGCCGCCGGTCATAAAAAGCAGTGCCAATGCAATAAAAAGTTCCTTGCGCCTGACAATCAACTGCATGTATTTTTTGTATTCAAATTCAGTAGATTGCATAATAACTCCGCGTACAAATTCGTAGCCCCACTCGCAACAATCTATGCCTAACTGATCAAAAAAGGCTTTCCCTGACCACGATGTAATCACCCGCCTTCAGAAGGACATTCTGTGCCAGGTCCCCATCCTTAAGTAGTTTTTTTGCTTTAACCTCAATCGTAATGTCTTTTTTGTCATCTTTTCTGCGAATAACAATATCATTCTGATCAGCAAATCTAGTAAAACCGCCTGCCTCCAGAATTGCCTCCATAACCGTCATCCCCTCCCGATACTCAATTGCCCGAGAGGCATTGACAGCACCGAGGACATAGACATTACGATCAAGCAGCTGTGGAATAAAAACTGCATCATTCGACTCAATGACGATATCTTCGGCAGTATCTCCCTTAATGAAAAGCCTGTAGAAACCCTCTTTGACCTTCTTCCCGTTCCGGAGGACATACGCATGCTTATAATCAGCCGCCCTCGGTGCGTTTGCTGATGCTCCACCTGCGCCGCCACTTGCCCCCCCTACTGCCCCTCCTGCAGGACTGCCGATTGCACAAAGCAGTTGGAGAAGTGTCGTTCGCCGGTTGAGATCATACACACCAGAGTTTATACCGCTGCCAAAGATGTAGACCTTGCTGTTCGTGATCTCCCGAACCGTTACCGTTACAATCGGATTTTTCACCAGCTCTTTAAGTCGTTCTGATAACAATACCTGCAGCTGAGCGGATGTTTGACCGCTTACCGCGACATC
The DNA here is from genome assembly GCA_041500085.1 of Geobacteraceae bacterium. GTDB lineage: Bacteria > Desulfobacterota > Desulfuromonadia > Geobacterales > DSM-12255 > VEOV01. The sequence continues at coordinate 2,800 of JBGQLM010000262.1, read as the reverse complement.
ACCCAGACCAGGAATGGTAATCTTACCATCCGGACGTACTCTGACTGAAAACGTCAGCTCCCTGACCCCCCAAACAGCGATGTCTAGTCCGTCACCCTCACCGATGACGTAATCTGCTGCATGTGAAGACAATGAAAACAGCAGCAATGCAAACAACACGGTTATAAGTCTTTTGAACATTCTATTTTCCTCGCATGACCTGAAAAATAACTGCAGCTACCGCCCGCCACGTCCAAAAAGGACAACCTTAATGGTTTCAAGAAAAATAAGCGTATCCAGAAATGGACAGATGTTTTTTATGTAATAGAGATCGTAACGCAATTTCTCAACGGCATCCTCAACTGATGAACCGTAGGGATACCGGACCTGTGCCCAACCGGTCAACCCCGGCTTGATGAAGTGTCGCTTCGAATAGTAGGGAATGACCTTTTTCAGTTTTTCTACGAATTCTGGACGCTCCGGGCGAGGCCCGACAAAACTCATGTCACCTTTCAGTACGTTGAAGAGCTGTGGAATTTCATCGATCCGCGACCCTCTGAAAAAGCGCCCGAGTTTGGTCACGCGGGGATCGTTCTTTTCGGCCCAGACGGCACCGGTCCCGCTCTCTGCATCCTGCCGCATGGTCCTGAATTTATAGAGTACAAACCTTTCTTCTTTATTACCAAATCGCTCCTGCCTGAAAAAAACCGGTCCTGGTGAATCCAGTTTGATCGCTAGAGCTATCAGCGAGAAAAAGGGCAGTGTAATCAGCAGGCCAATGCAGGACAACATGATATCGATAACCCTCTTGCAGATGCTGAATATGGTGGTCCTGCGAAAACCATTAGAAAAGATGAACCAGCTTGGAGTAATCGATTCCAGCATCAGTCTTCCCTGGACCAGCTCGTAAAAAGAGGGTGCCTCCATGATCTGGATGCCGTTCAATTTACACCTGAGAACATCACTGAGAGGAAATATCTTTCTTCTCTCGGAAAGGGCGACCACAATCACCTCAGCCTGCGCCTGCTGTGCGATATTCAGCAGATCATCACAACTACCCAGGATCTCATCGACAGGAACAATCGGTTGGGCAGGCTGTGTCCCACCCTCCCCTGAGCACATAAGACAAGATGCGTACCCGGCCACGACGAAATCCCTGTTGTTGGCGGACACCATCTCGCCGACCTGGGCAGCCAGGGTTCCGGTCCCCAGCACCAACACCCTCTGATAGAAATGGCGGTTCGTTTTCCCCATCAGATAGACGGTATGCGCACCACCTTGTAAAAGAACAAAGAAGCAGAGTGAAATAACTAATATTCCCCGGCCAAGCATGACTGCAGGGTCGAGATAACACACCACGGAGAGCAGGAAAAAGGAGGTTATCGCTCCGAACAGTATATTGACGAACCTTTCCCGTTTTTTGATGTTCTTTCCCGGGTCATAGGCCTCCATCAGGTGCGAAGAGAACAACACAACGGCTATGAAAATCACCATTGTGTACATCATGTAATAATCAGCCAGCTGCTTATGAACCTCAGTATATCCAAACCTCACCACGGCGGCCGAAATAAGAGCCACAAAAGCGAGTAAGGCATCGAGAACTATGAGAGCTGCAGCATTTAACTTCATATATTCCTCGGCTATCGTTTCATATCAGCAGCAAGGGATGCAGCTGTCTTTGCTTCGGCGAATTCCCCCAGAGATAGGGCTTTTTGCAGCATCTTCAAAGCATTGGCCTTGTCCCCTGACTCTTGATAGGTGAGAGCCAGGTGATAGGCCACGGTCGGGTTGTCCGGCAATAGGTTGACAGCTATTTCAAGTACTTTTCTGGCGTCTGCCAGTCGCCCGTTCTTCAACAGGGCAAATCCAAGCGTATCCATCACTCCGGCATTTCCCGGCTCTCGCTTGAATGCCGTAATTGCCAAGCGAAGTGCCTCTTCCTTGCTGCCGTACCCTGAGGCACACAGATACGCCAGATTGTTCAGCGCAGGGACGTATGTATCAGATTTTTCCAGCACGATTCTATACTTATCAATAGCCTCTTTCTTTTTCCCGGCCTGATCAAAGAGCGCCCCTTGAGCAAACAATGCCGGCACAAAATCCGGTTTTTTGTGTATGGCATCCTCATAGGCCTTCATCGCCTGATTGTAGTCCCTTGATGCTTCATAGAGATTGCCCAGATAGACAATCGCGTGGGCATTATTTCCATCAACCCTGAGGCCGCTGTTGACCTCGCTGATAGCATTGGCATACTGTTTCTGGCTTTCGTAGATCGAGCCGATAACCATATAACCACGGGCCGAACTGGGATACCTTTCTTTGATTCGTCTCGCAAGATCCACGGCCTTTGCAGTGTCCTTCATGGCAACATAGGCGCCGATCTTCAGTGTCACACCCGCATCTGAATTGACCGTCTCGAGCTCTTCGAAAACCTTGATCGCCTCCTTGTATTTTTTTTCGCTGACCAGCAGCCTACCTTTCATTTCAAGAACTGCGACATTACGCGCATCGATTTTCAGCGCCTCCTCCAAAACCATAAAAGCCTTGGACACCTCATGCTTCTTCAGGTGATAGCCCGCTTTAGCCAAAAATGCGATCGACTGCTTTGTTTCAGTTGCCTTCTGATAATATCCGAGTGCTTCGCTGTCATTGCCCCTTATTTCATGCAATCCGGCCAGGCCGAGCATGGCACGGAAGTTCTGCGGGTCTGTTCGCAAAAGGGAGGAGTACTCATTAATTGCTTTTTCGTATTTTCCTGTAGCGGCAAAATAGGTGGCAAGATTCTGGTACGAAGCAGGGAAAGACGGGTCCGCATCTTTAG
>JBGQLM010000261.1:0-3697 GCA_041500085.1 Geobacteraceae bacterium | reverse complement strand
TGCCACAGCAGTACAACAAGCGTGACAGCCGGCACTCCTTTCTACTCCACGGAGTTCCCGGTAAAGCAGACATCCAATGCAAATGCTAAAGTTGGCGCTCATACATACCATCTTACGAATATTAAAATGATGAACGTATCACTCGTATGTGCTGATTGCCACGGACCTGTTGCACTAAAAGATGCTACCCATATGAATGGTGTCACTAATTTCAGGTGGACAAAATTTGCAAACCATTCTGGTGCAACTTCACCGAGTTATAATCCTGTTACCGGCACCTGTTCTAACGTTTACTGTCATGGTAACGGTCTACCTGATTCCAGTGGCACTAACATGACGCCATCCTGGAAAACCCCGTTCATGCCAGCTACGTTGACTCCGGCATCCTGTAAAGCATGTCACGGTTTCCCACCACCGACTGCTAATCATAATGGAATTGGATCACCTGCAAGTTTCCCGTCTGCAACCTGTACAGGGTGTCACCCGAATATTAGTGCAACTGGTACAACGTATGCTGACATCTTTGTAGACAAATCATTACATATCAACGGCCAAATTGAAGGTGGTGGATGTAATGGTTGCCACGGTTACCCGCCGTCAAACAAGCGCTTCACCGGTAGTGCAGGTAACTTTGTTGATGCACGTATTGAAAACTATTCTGGTGGTGGCGGAGCGCATACTATTGCTGGTCATGTTTCGCCGAATGCGACTCACGACCAACAATGGGCAAACTGCTCAAAATGCCACAACCAGAGTGATCATGCTACGAGCCCGGTTGCTTTCAATCCGAGCAGCAACATCAAAGTAAATATTGATCAGAAATTCAGGTTCTCCGTAGACAGGACTGCAAAATACAATTCGAACAAACTGGATGGTGCTGCACATGTACCAGGTAACTGTTCGAGTGTTTCCTGTCACTTCCAGAAAACACCGCAATGGTAATGATGTAACTCTTCGCGACGAAGAGTCATAGCAGACAGAAAGGGCTTACATGAATTTTCATGTAAGCCCTTTTCTTGTTGTAACAAAATTATTACTGAATGAATGGTGAGTTTGATTCTGTAACAACAATAATAGAAATAACCGAGTTCTATGTATCAATTACATACATAAATAAGAAGCCATCATGGCAACATGATGGCTGTGAATACATAAAAAAGAAGAAAAGCAGCGAATAGAAAGTTATTGGCGTGCTGTACTGGAAAAATACTGCTGAATGGCGTCCGACAGCGCTGCGAGGGTAAATTGTTCTGGTTGGATATCGACCCTGAGTCCTAGATCTCGACAGGTCTTAGACGTGATCGTACCGATCGATGCGACTACAACACCTTTCAACATGTCCGCCAGGAGGTCCGCTCCAAGCAGTTCGGCCATGTTGAGAACGGTTGATGAAGAGGTGAATGTTACACAATCGATGCAGCGCTTTTCCAATGACAATAGGGTCTCAGGACAGAGGCGCTCTGGTAGGATATTGCGGTAGGTGACAGGGGCTGTGACGTGTGCGCCCATCTTTGTTAGTTCCTGAGGGATAACCTCACGAGCCCGGTCTGCACGTGGAAAAAGTATCCGTTGTCCGGTAATGTCGAGCTTGGCAAATTCAGAGACAACCACTTCAGCCTTGTAGTCCGCAGGGATCAGATCAGTACGTATACCATATTCGGCAATAGCTTCTGCCGTTTTCGGGCCGACAGCGCAGACCTTGCATGGGCCGAGGGCCCGAGCATCGAGTCCAAGATCATTCAGGCGTTTAAAGAAAAAATGAACTGCATTGACTGAGGTCAGCACCAGCCAGTTATAGCTGCTCAAGCAGCCAATGGCAGTGTCGAGCTCAGCCCAATCTGCCGGGTCGATCAGTTTTATTGTCGGACATTCCAGTACAGTCGCACCACGCTGTTCCAGCATGGCCGAAAACTCACCGGCCTGGTCTGCTGCCCGGGTGACGATGATTCTGCGTCCTGACAGCGGACGATTGTCAAACCAGCGCAAACGATTACGCAGGCTGACGACATCACCGACGATAGTGACTGCCGGCGGCTTGAATCCGGCTGTTTCAGCCTTGTCGGCGATCTCGGCTATTGTGCCGGTCAGCACCTGCTGCCCGGCTGTCGTTGCCCAGCGTACCAGGGCAACCGGAGTATGTGGATCCCTGCCATGCTCGATCATTCGCTGCATATTGCGGCGCAGAGACGTTATACCCATGTAAAATACGACGGTGCCGCTTCCCAAAGACAGGCGATCCCAGTCAATGGCGGATTCGTTCTTATCCTTGCCTTCCTGTCCGGTGACAAAAGCCACCGACGCAGTAAAATCTCGGTGAGTCAGGGGAATCCCGGCATATGCGGCAGCGCCAACGGCAGCCGTAACGCCCGGGACAACTTCAAAAGGGACTCCTGCCAAGGCAAGAGCCTCACATTCCTCACCGCCACGCCCGAACACAAAGGGATCGCCTCCCTTCAGCCGGACAACAATCTTACCTTCCAGTCCCTTTGCTACCAACAGGCGGTTGATCTCTTCCTGGTCCTGATTGTGGCGGCCACCTATCTTGCCAGCGTAGACGCGTTCAGCGTCCTTCGGGGCATGATTAAGCAGCTGCTCATTGGCCAGGTAGTCATACACGACAACCTGTGCCTTTTGCAGGCACTCTACTCCGCGCAGGGTAATAAGCCCGGGGTCGCCCGGGCCGGCACCGACCAGGTAGACGATGCCGCGTGTGTGAGAAGGGTTCGTCATGGATGTGAGGGCGAGGAAATCTCGCGTTGGTAGACCTCTTCCAGAATCGCTTTGCCGCCGTCTGCCAACAGCTGATCCGCCAGCTGGATGCCGAGCTTTTCGCACTCTTCCATCGATCCGCTGATCTCGCCGCGCACAGAGCGACTGCCGTCTACGGCAGCAATAAAACCGACCAATCTCAGTTTGCCGGCATTGATAGTGCCGTGAGCGGCGATCGGAACCTGGCAGCCGCCTTCGCAGCGCTTAAGCAGGGCACGTTCGGCGCGCACGGCATAGCTGGTCTCGGGGTGGTTGAAGAATGCGATCGTCTCGGTGATGACCGGGTCAGACAGGCGACATTCGATACCCAGGGCTCCCTGGCCGATGGCCGGGATGGATAGGTCTACATCCAGGTATTCGGCGACCTTGTCAGTGAATCCGAGCCGCTTCAGGCCGGCTGCGGCCAGGATGACGGCATCGAGTTTATCGTCATCGAGCTTGCGGATACGGGTCTCCACATTCCCGCGGATGATACACATCTCCAGGTCTGGACGTACCTTGAGCAGCTGGGCTTGGCGGCGAAGTGCGCTCGTACCGATGCGGGCTCCCTTGGGCAGGTCGGCAAACTTGATGTTGCGGGAGATGACCGCATCGCGCGGGTCTTCGCGCTCGGTGATGCAGTGCAGCCCCAAACCTTCGGGGAAGTCGGTCGGCACATCCTTCATGCTGTGTACGGCGATATCTATCTCCCCGCGCAGCATGGCCTCTTCGATCTCCTTGACAAAGAGACCCTTGCCGCCCACCTGGGCCAACGGAACATCGAGGATCTTGTCGCCGATGGTCTTGATCTTTGTCAGGGTGACTTCCATGCCGGGATAGCGCTTCTCCAACTCGGATTTGACCCAGTTGGCTTGCCATAATGCCAGTTGGCTGGCTCGTGTACCGACTCTCAGTTGCTTGGGGGCCATATCAATTCTCCATTTCTATG
>JBGQLM010000260.1:0-3769 GCA_041500085.1 Geobacteraceae bacterium | reverse complement strand
TGTTGTCGCAGGGCGTTGGCGCTTGCCACGGCTCTGGTCTCATCGCCGATCTGCAGGGGCACGATCTGGCTCAGCGGGGCAGGGGTCTTGGCCGGCTTTGCGGTTGATATCACCGAACGCAAACGGACCGAAGAGGAACTGCTCAAGACCAGTACGTTGCTCTCTCTTTTTATGAAGCATTCGCCGGTATACGCCTATATCAAGGAAGTGACGGCCACCGAAAGTCGTGTACTCCAGGCCAGTGACAATTTTATACAGATGATCGGCATCCCTGGTTCAGAAATGGTCGGCAAAACCATGGCAGAGCTGTTTCCGGCAGAGTTTGCCGAGAAGATTACATCCGACGATTGGGCCGTTGTTTCCGGTGGTGAGGTTCAGGTCTATGCGGAAGATCTGAATGGTCACAGTTATATCACCATCAAATACCCGATTGCCCAGAATGACAGAACACTCCTGGCAGGATACACAATCGACAACACCGAGCGCAAACAGGCTGAGAGGGTCTTGCAGGCCCGCCTGAGAATAAGCGATTTTGCCTTGCAGCATTCTCTTTATGAACTGCTGACAATGGTTCTTGATGAGGCCGAAGCCCTGACCGACAGCCGGATCGGTTTTTTTCATTTTGTCAATGCGGACCAGGTGAACCTGTCACTGCAGACATGGTCAAGCAATACGCTGTCAACCCTCTGTACCGCTGAAGGAAAAGGGCAGCATTACCCTCTCGACAGCGCCGGTGTGTGGGCTGACTGTATCCGCGAGAAAAAACCTTTGATCCATAATAGTTACGAGTCATTAGCGGACCGCAAGGGCCTGCCGCCTGGTCATGCCCCGCTGCAGCGGGAACTTGTCGTACCCATATTTCGCAACAACCTCATCGTTGCGGTTCTGGGTGTCGGAAACAAACTATACGATTACACCATTCAGGAAATGGAAACCCTCCAGAATCTGGCAAATATGTCCTGGGACATCGTCACAAGCAAAAGGGCGGAAGAGGACCTTCAGAACAGCGAGGAACGATATCGGGCCATTGTCGAGGCGTTTGACGGGCAGATGTACATCTGCTCCCACAATCATCGTATTACATTCATGAATCAGAAGCTGATCGAACGTACGGGACGCGATGCTGTCGGTGAGTTGTGTTTCAAAGCACTGCACGACCTGGACACCGTTTGCCCCTGGTGCGAAAACGACCGGGTGTTTAAAGGTGAAATTGTCCGCAGTGAAATCCAGAGCCCTAAGGACGGCCACTGGTATTCTGTGGTAAATTCACCTATTCGCAGTGCGGATGGAAACGTGTCAAAACTGGCCATGCTTCAGGATATCACCGACAGTAAGCTGTCAGCAGACAGATTACGCGAGGCTAAGGACGTAGCTGAAACCGCCAATCGTGCAAAATCTGAATTCCTTGCCACAATGAGCCATGAGATACGGACGCCGCTGAGTGCCATGCTGGGGAACATCGAACTGATAGAAGATTCGCCGCTTATGCCTTCACAGAGAGAATACCTGGATGACTGCAGGTTGGCCTCCCAGATGCTGCTCCAAGTGATTAACGATATACTTGATTTTTCCAAGATTGAGGCCGGCATGCTGGAACTGCTTGATGAGACTTTCTCTGTCTCCTCGATGAGCTGTCATCTGGTGAGGATGTTCTCCGCTGGTGCCATGCAGAAAGGGCTCGAACTTAAACTTTCACTGGCTGACGACCTGCCGTCCTACATCAGTTGCGATCAGCAGCGTCTGCGTCAGATCATCTCCAATCTGCTCAGTAACGCCATTAAATTCACCCATCACGGCGCGGTATGTCTGGAAGTAACGTGCAATCAAGTTTCTTCGTTTGTGACACCGGATAGGGCCGTACTGCATATCGCTGTCAGTGATACCGGCATCGGCATCATCTCCGATAAGCAGGAACATATCTTTGACAGTTTCACCCAGCTTGAAAGTTTCAGTACCAGGACTACGGCCGGGACAGGTTTGGGCCTAACCATTTGTCGGCGACTGCTGGATCTGATGGGTGGCATCATCACCGTCTCGAGTACCCCGGGCGAGGGTTCCGTTTTTACCGTGTTGCTACCGGTCAGGGTCTGTCAGGTCCCGGCTCAACTTAAAGCCCGGGTTCAATCAAAGTTCAAGTTTCAGCTCAAGTCCCCTCCTCGAAAGATTCTGCTGGCAGATGATGATGAGCGTGGAAGGTCTGCTGCGAGAAAACTGCTTCAACGCCAGGGGTACATAGTAACAGCGGTAGGAAACGGGACCGAACTTCTTGATGCATTGCAGAAAGAAAAATTCGAAATCGTTCTGACTGACATATCTATGCCGGATATGGAGGGGACACAGGCTGCCCGGATCATCCGCTCCGGGGTGCGAGCCGGTGTCAATCCACGAATACCGATCATTGCAATGACGGCACATGCTTTTGAAGAGGATCGTGAACAGTTCCTCGCTGCAGGTATCAATGGTTATGTTGCAAAGCCGGTAAGACTTGAGGAGTTGTTTCGGCAGATCGAAGCGTTATGCAGCAGAAAAACGGAGTGAATACGGTAGGTACGCCGCGATTGTAGTAATTGACAGCAAATCTATTACGTATCGACTGTGGTATTGTTGATGAATTTAAATTCGGTATGTTGTATGTCCGCCTTGAAAATAAAGATGTTATGAATATGCACCCTTGTCCGCAAATGTTACAAATTGAGTCTTCAGTAAAAAAACTAACCTCTTCGTAACTTCCTACTATCAAAAATATTTCCCTCCGAATGCCCATATTCTTCTCACCGAGGATTAAATTCTATCCCGAATTCACTAATCACCAGTTTCACAACTACCAGTTATGGTGAGTGAATATTTTAACGGTCTTGGCATGTCTCCTGTAAGACAGATCAGTAGTGTTCCTGAAGAGGTCAAACAGGAGGGGCATATGACCATTCGTATGGCAGGTGCTGAGGCTCATTTGGAAGGTGACTGGACTCTAACCGGTGCGGCACAAAACATAGACTCTTTGGCTCATTCTTTACAACAGATAGAGTCCGGACGTGAAAAGAACCTTCGGATCGATTGCCGTGAGATTGTCAAGGCCGACTCAAGTGGCCTGCAGCTGCTCCATGTCTGGTTGGAGTGTGCCAGGATGCGGGGAGTGGAGCCGATCCTGGTCAATGTGCCCGAAAAGTTGATGAATGCAATGAAAGGATTGTTAGGGCATTACTTTATAGACACATGTCCGTTAAAGTTATGATGTCAGGTAGACCTGGCTTGCAAACTCACAGCAGAGGAACCCTCTGAATGAAAATCAACCATATAAGCGAAATCGTAAAGCAATCCAACCTGAAGGTCGGCAAAGCAACAAAGAGTAAACCAGTGCGAGCCATCCAGCAGGCTGAGGGAACTCCTCAATGGTTTGACAGTAGCATCTCATCGAAATACGGTCAAGATGTCTGCGTGTGGCTCGAAGACTACGTCTGAATCTGGAATCTTCCCGAATGAAGCTAGTTGGAGAGGTGCCCTTATGAAGCATGATTTGGCGGGTCATAATCTTCACTATCAAACGCGCTTGCGCTTGCAGTCAGAGAAGTTATCGGCATTATCCGGAATGGCGCCAGCCGTTGCAAATCAGGTGGGAATGCAAGCTGTCAGGGTCACTGTCGATAATATGCTTAAATGTACCGGGTTCAATGTCCGGGCACGGCGAAATTGCTTTGATTACCGGTTGGAGCGAAATGATGTATATCTGCCCGATCTGCCTTCAGATTTTGATGGTTATACCATACTTCAT
>JBGQLM010000259.1:0-3808 GCA_041500085.1 Geobacteraceae bacterium | reverse complement strand
GTGGGGTGTTCCGTGTGGCCGCCGATGTAACCCACCCGGGTCGATGCGACACCGGGTATGGAAAGGAACGCATCCTCTACGCCCCAGAAGCAGCCTGCAGCTAACGTGGCCTGTTCCATTTCATCCTCCTGTCCTGTACCGAAGAAACCGGAAACGTACGTTCAGACACTCCACGACCCTAGAAAAGCAAAAGGGGGCCGAAGCCCCCCTCATCACATCATGTTTTCCATGTCTTCCGCTGAGATATCGAAGTTTGAGTAGACGTTCTGGACATCGTCACAATCTTCCATCTTGTCCATCAGACGCAGCATGCTCTCGGCCGGCTTCCCTTCCAGCACCACCATGGTCTGCGGGATCATGGTGATCTCGGCGGTGGCATGCTTGAACCCTTTGGACTCCAGCGCCTCGCGCACCTCGATGAACGAACCAGGCTCGGTTGTAACCTCGAACTGCTCGTCCTGTTCGGCCACGTCATCGGCACCGGCCTCGATGGCAGCCTCGAACAGCTGTTCAAAATCAATCGTCTTGTCGTAGAGGATCAGACCCTTCTTGCTGAACATCCAGGAGACGCAGCCCGCCTCGCCCATGTTGCCGTTGTTCTTGGAAAAGATGCTGCGCACCTCGGAAACCGAGCGGTTGCGGTTATCGGTCAACACCTCAACCAGGACAGCGGCGCCGCCGGGACCGTAGCCCTCGTAGACGATCTCCTCGTAGGTGACACCCTCCATGCCGCCGGAGCCCTTCTTGATTGCTCGTTCGATGTTGTCCTTGGGCATGTTTTCAGCTTTGGCCTTGTCGATCGCCGTCCTCAGCCGCGGGTTTGCGACCGGGTCGCCGCCGCCCAGCTTGGCTGCAACGGATATCTCCTTGATGATCTTGGTAAAGACCTTACCGCGCTTGGCATCGGCGGCACCCTTCTTATGCTTGATCGTGCTCCACTTATTATGACCCGACATCGTTCCCGCTCCTTTGAGAGTAATGTAATAATTTTCTACTACCGGAAAAAGCGGAAAATAGTATCATGACACCTACAGGCTGTCCAGATCAAAATGCCTGGCCAGCGCACGCTGCAACCACTTGCCTGCATGTCGTTACTGCATGTGCCTGACCGTTCATATTACCCGCAGGACGTACCTTTGCCGCATGCAACAGAACCAAGTTAGATCATGCTTCAAATAGAGATTGACAACTCGGTGGGAGATTCTATATAAATACGCTTTCGTAACGTGACATGGCGGCGTAGCCAAGTGGTAAGGCAGAGGTCTGCAAAACCTTTATTCAGCGGTTCAAATCCGCTCGCCGCCTCCAATTAACATGCAGGCACTCAGAGCGATCTTGGTGCCTTTCTTTTTTTGACAGACACTGTTATAGCTTTTCTGCAATTCAATATCAGGAGGAATCCGCCATGTTTGGGAAAAAGAATCAATTACTGCAAGAGGCGGAGACAACCATCCGTCAGCAGCAGGACCTGATCGACAAATACAAGCGACATTACGAAAAGCAGCAGGGCTATATCGAGGGGTTATACGATGTGATCGGTGACATGTCCCGACAGCTGGGTGCGGCGCTTCAAAAAGAGAATCTAGAGCGCCTGCAGAACAACCCGTACCTGGAAGACAACAGCAACTTCTTTCTCGACCTGCATCTGCTCTTCAGCTCCAGGATTCAAAAGGGTTCCAATGTGACCTGCTATTTCGGAAAAGACCTGGTGGATATCAAGCGGAAGTTCCAGGACCGGGATTTTAAAAACAGTTCGATCATTCACCTGACAGAACGATTTTCACTTGATGACCTGCGAAAAATATTCAAGGAGTGGATGTGGAAGAAACCGCTCGTTGAGGGACTTCACGCCATCAGAAAAGAGAGGGATCTGGATCAGGCCCCTTGAGAAGAGACTACCGCACAAACCTTGAAGACACTCCCACCCTGACAATTCCCATCAGACCGACCATCTATCTGACCCCGTACAGCTGCCGGTAGGTGGCTGCCGACGCAAATACCTTCTTGACGTAATCACGGGTCTCCTGATAGGGGATGCTCTCGATAAACTCGTCTACCTTGAATCCCCTGCTGTTTTTCAGCCAGCGATTGACTGCAGCAGCACCTGCGTTATAGGCTGCAATCGAGCAGATCACGTCGCCGTTGTAATCCTTCAACAGATCCCTAAAATGCCTCGTTCCAAGCTTTATATTGTATTCAGGGACCGTCAGGCGCTGGGAATCAAACTCCCCTTTTTCACCCGCAGTGGCCTTTGCTGTGGCCGGCATGAGCTGCATCAATCCAATTGCCCCGGCCGGAGACTTGATTGCCGGGGAAAACCCGCTCTCGGCGCGGATCAACCCGTAGATCAACCCCTCTGAGAGGCCGTTGGCTGCTGTATCACGGGCGACAAGGTCGGAATACACCAGCGGGTAGCCGGCCGACCAGAGCGGCAGGCTGGCCTTGTCCCATTTAACGGGACGATTCTGGAGAAACAGGGCGATTGCCGAGCTGTAATCCTGTATCTCCAGATAGATCCGGGCAAGTCCGGGGAAAAGCGACTTTTTATCACCAGCCTTTTTTCGTGCGGCGGCCATCTCGCTGCGCGATTCTTCCCCCATCCCCAACGACGCCAGCAGCCGGGGCTTCTCGAATCCGGCGATCAGGGGCAGTTCGACCAGGCGGTTAGCCTGACCCAGGGGTTCCCGCAGATCCTGGACACCTTTTTGAGATCGATACCAGGTGGCATAGAACCCGGCCGGGTATTCTTCGACCAGCGTGCGGTAGTACGGCTCTACTTCCGAAGGGGAGGTATGCTCCAGCGACCTGGCCATCCAGTAGATGGCCTTTTCCCGGCTGGATTCGTCCTTAAACAGTGCCTTGAAAGCCCCCTCTGCAGCCCCGTACTCACCGGCCAGATAATGGCTCCAGCCCGCCTCCCAGACCGCACGCGGGATGAATTTCGAATCCGGATAGGATGTAACAACCCGCTCGAACAGAATCGCCGCGTCACTGTAAGCACCCTGGCTGCGCCTCAGACCGGCCGCCTCCATCAAGGCATCATCGGCGAATTCCTGCTTTTTTCCCTCGGCCGCCAATTCCATATACATACCATAGGCCCGTTCGTTCAGGTCCTGGCGCTCCACCGTCTTGGCCAGCCAGAAACGGGCTTCGGAACGGATACCGGGAAAGGCGCTGACGGCGGCCCTGGCCAGGCTTTTCTCGGCCAGTTTCCAGTTCTTCAGTCGATAGTAGTTCATCCCGGTCCTCAGATCGACACGGGCAGCAACGGCTGCTGGCTGGCCTTCAGCGGGGATCGACTGAAGCACCTGCAGTGAGCGTGTGAACTCGTTATGAGTCGCGAGAGTCGAGGCGCGTCGCAGGAGCTCTTCCGGGGAGTAGGCGACGGTCTTGATGCCTTTCTTTTCGAGCTGCGTGAGACGTTCCTGGGACTTTTTCGACTGGGTCGACGCCGGATTGTTAAGCCAGATGCTGCGATAGACCTGGGCCGCACCGCTCATGTCACCCACTTCCTCCCGGCAGTGGGCGGCCTGAAAAAGCGACTCCACGGAATCGGACCCCGAAGGATATTTTTCCACAAAGCCCTGGTAGGCCTTGAGGGCCCCGGTGCAGTCACCGGCCTCGTACGCTATGTCAGCAGACAGTTTCTCGGATCGTCGGATCAGAAGCGATGACGGATATGTCTTTGGTATGCTGGCGGCCTTGCCGGCGGCGTCCGGGTATTTTTTCTGTTTCAGCAGCGCTTCCGCCTGGAACAGGGCCGCATAATCGGCCACGAGCGGGAGCTTTGACTCCGCCACCGCCAGAT
>JBGQLM010000258.1:0-3829 GCA_041500085.1 Geobacteraceae bacterium | reverse complement strand
TTCCGTCATCCTCGGGATAAGCCTGGAAGCGAGAAATCCGGCCCTTGACTCGTCAAGAATGAACCCGAACTCTTCAGCTACAAACTCATTTATCAACCTGAAATCTTCAGGGCGCATCACGGGCTTATGCAGAGAACTCATTCAGTTGTATCTCTCCATGGTAAACGTCTTGAGAGCCAGATCGGCCCGAATCCTGACCTCATCATCGCTGTCATTTCTCGTCACGGATGACAGTCTTTTCAAGAGAAGTGAGTCAAAACAGAAAGCCAGCGAATCTATCGCCGAGAGTCTTATCGATGGGTTGGGATCTTCGAGCAGCTCCATAAGTGGCTCGACACTCTTCTGATCCCCGATTTTTCCGATAATATCTATCAATCGTATCCTGACTTCAACCGTATAACTCTTCAGCATTTGCCTGTGCAGCCAGGGAAGAACAGTTCTTCCGAATTTGAGTAGTGAGACAAAGGCATGCTTGCTCATCTCGTTGTCAATAAGCTGATGCACAAGAAGGGGTATCGAAGATATACTCCGTATCTCGCCAAGAGTAAGGATTGCATGTTTCCTTACCATCGGATCCGGATCACTGACAGCATTCATGATAAGTGGCACCTCCTTGATACCACCAAGCTTTGCAAGGACCTTGATGGCCGCAACCCGGACGCTCCAGTGCGGGTCTTCAAGAGCGGATTCAACAGCCTCGGTAGAGTTTTTGTCCCCGAGATGCCCAAGAGTCTCAACTGCAAGCCTTCTCATATCATGATCACCACAGACAAGATACCGCTTGCAGATCAATTCCGATGACGATTTTGCAGAGATTCTCCCAAGAGCTTCGATAGCGGCATACTCCAGACGCTTTGACAAAGCCCCCCCATCAAGGTATTCCAGAAGTCTGCCCTCTGCGTCCTTCATCTCCATTAAACCGATAGCTCTTACGACTGCATAATCAAGTGACTCTTCACCGCTACCGAGAAGACGAAGGATTGCATCGACAAGCATGGGCGTCCTGAACTCGGCCAGAGCCATCACAGCTGCTTCTCTGATCGAGAGCTCAGGATCTGAAAGTGCTTCAGACAGCTTGGAAACTGCATCTGTTTCTCTCTGTACCCCTATGCTCTTTATGGCAGACTTCCGCACCTCAGGATCTGCGTCATGAATCAACAGATCGAGAACCGGCAAATCACCATCTTCTTTCAAATAACAGAGAAGTAAAGCAGCACGCCGCCTCTCCTCGGCAATTCCGGAGCCTGCCAGCTCTCGAAGCTTTTTACCTACTGAAGAAAGAGGATAACAGCCAAGGACTTCGGCACTCTTGTTAACCAACACCTCATTCCCGTTTTTCAGGAGCTCAAACAGGTATGGAATGACAGTTTCAGGAGTAAAGGTTTTTACGCATTCAAGGAGCTCAAGCTTGAGCTCATCGTTACTGGTAGATTTAATGTCAGTCAGGAAATCGTGATATTCCAGTGAACCGATGTTTCGCAGGGAGCGGAGCGCGACAATTTTCACATTGTCATTGCTGCTGGAGAGCGCGGCAATCAGACTCTCTTTAGCCGCCTTGCCGATAGAGAGTATTGCTGCCTCGACAGGGGGAATGAAACGTTCATTTTGCAATAAAGGGTAGAATGATGCGATAGCAGTCGCATCCTCAAGCCATCCAAGGAGTATTATCGATGCCTCAGCAGCTTCAGGATCGACTTCAGGCTTCAGGAGAGAACGAAGCTTTTCGATGCCACGGCTGTCAATGACCTTCTTGATATGTTCCGGCTGATGAAATTCAGACAGACTGTTCTTGAATTTCATGGCGTCTTTTACACAGCTGTAAGTGGCCCTGATGGTACGCGCCACCAATCCGGCAAGTCCGATGTCAACGGTCGGAAGAATCTTTCCGAGAGGGTAGAGCGCTCTCGGGTCACGTATTTCGCCAAGCGCCAGCACAACCGGTTCAGCAAGCACCTCATTGTTCAACATCTCCAAAAGGTGCGGCACAGCCCTATAATCGCGCATGGCACCTAATGCAGAGATTGCCGAAAACTGTACCCAGAAATCACCTTTCAAAAGTTCAATAAGCGGAAAGAGCGCGGAGCGGTCTCCAATCTTACCCAGGGCTTCTGCCGCACTATGACTGACATTCAGATCCTTGTCGCTGAGCGCCTTGATCAATGGCTCGACAGCCCTTCTATTCCCGATATCACCAAGCATTACCGCTGCGAAATTACGGACTTCCTCGTTTTCATCCTGAAGAAATCTTATCAGGCTGGGCAATGATTCCTTGCTGAAAGCGACAAGAATGTCCATGGCTCCATTTCGGAAATCGGCATCGTTGTCGTCACGCACACCTCTCTCCAGGTCTGGGAGAATGCTGGAAATGCCCATGGAGAGAAGCATCGTCGTTGCATCCGATCTGTACCCCCGATCGTCATCGGCAACAAGGCGCAGAAGGTCCTCGACACTTTTTCCAGCAAGTGGCAAATCCGGATTGGCACAGCAAGCAAAAGGGCTGGTCATTGAGAAATCTCTCCGTTTTTTTGATAAATAAGACAGCTTGCCTCGGTAACCGGCTGGAATTCATGCTTGAACAGATGCAATGGCTCTGCATCACCTGTAAAGAGATACCCTCCCGTTACCAGAAGGCGTTGGAGAGTATCAACTAACAGCTGCTGGCAGGAGGGGGCAAAATATATCATTACATTTCTGCAGAAAATGATGTCAAAAGCACCAAGTCCCAGATTCCATGTGGGACAATCCGACTTCATCAGATTGTCGAGGTTCAGACGGGTAAAGCGTACCATCTTTTTAAGATCGTCATTCACTGTCGAACCATAGGAATCGCTCGTCATGAACCTTTCGCGATAACCGGTCGGGAGCTTCGATAATTTTTCGGATTCATAATATCCGGTCCTGGCAGTCTGAAGACAGCTCTCGCTGATATCACCGGCTACAATATCCAGTTGCAGGTGATTGGAGCAACCAATTGCGTCCAGCAGAGTCATTGCTACCGAGTATGGCTCTTCGCCTGTGGAACAACCTGCGCAAAGTATTCGCAGGCTGTTTTTGTCCGATCCTGAAGAACACAAAATGCCTGGAACAATATGATCGTGAAGATAGTCAAACTGGGCAGGATTCCGGAAAAATGAAGTTTCGTTGGTTGTCGCAAGGTCGAACAGCTTGCCATCTTCATCTGCACTGCTGGTAAGATAGCGCCAGTAGGCCGAAAAATCGGGCAACTGCAACTCCGAAAGTCTCCTCTCAAGCCGGCGACGCAGCAGACTTCGCTTGTGTCCGGCAAACGAGAGCCTGCTTCTGTCCAGCAGGTAGGCAGCAATATTGTCCAAGGCCATCTCTTCCATGCTCTTTTTCACCTTCACCCTCAATAAACAGCCAACTCTAGACCCTGAACATGCCCACCATGGCGGAGAGCTCCTCGGCCTGCATTGACAGGCTCTGGGCCGCACGGGAAAGCTGCTCGACTGAACTCAGGTTCTCCCTGGTGATGTCGCTGATGTTCTCCATGGCTGTTACCACCATCTCTCCGCCCTTCTTCTGCTCTGAGGTGGCATTCGCTACCGACTGGGTCATTGATGCCATGCTGTTCACTGCTACTATTATCTGCCGCGCCGACAAGGACTGCTCTTTGGTGGCGATGCTTACCTGACCGGTCACACTGTTCATGTTCTCTACAGCTATCCGGATCTGTTTGCTCCCCGCTGCCTGCTCTCTGGTCGCTACCGTTACTTCCTGGGTGATATGGTTCATCCGCTCGACGGCCAGTCTTATCTGGCGGCCACCAAGTGCCTGTTCGCGTGAGGCGTTGGCTACTATGTCGGTTGCC
>JBGQLM010000257.1:0-3847 GCA_041500085.1 Geobacteraceae bacterium | reverse complement strand
TGCTCGATCGGCGCTACAAGTTGGAGATATTTTCCCCGGACCCTAAGGGTGGGCTGCATTCCTGCCGCCTGTCACTCGACCTCGATTACATCATGGAACTAACTGCGTGTCAGCGGGCATATGACAATTATGTCCTGTATCAGGATACACTGCCATTGGAAGTCAGGTGTCAGCTGCTTAAGAGCTCTGCCCACCTGGAATGGCCGTTTCCCTCGCACGGGGAAGAAGACTGGGAGGAGTATCTGAAACCGATTGTTGCGGAACTGAACCGTGGACTGGAGAATTTCGGACTAAAAATCGAGGAAGCGACATGCACATTCTCTGCAGGCCCGACACTTGTCCGTTTTGTAGCAGCCGAGCAGGAAATGGTGGAAAAAGAGATAGTGACAGGCGGGGCTTCTCGGGAAGGTGCCGGGCTCACATAGGATTGAATCCCCTACCTGATCACCTGCTTACCATTTGCAAGTTTCTGTGCATCGGCAGCACTTACCAGCCTGGCGCAAAAAATATCCGCTTCGGCGAAGGAACCGGCGGCTACAGCCGGATATTCCGCAATATTTGACGGATTGATCCTGAGAAAAATCCACATTTCCTTAAGGGCTGACGTTTTGACCAGATAGGTGTCCCACTCTTTTATTCTCACAACCGACTGGATATCCGGAATCCCCCGGAATATGGCCTCACCTTTATTCGCCTGGGCATTTGACTGCTGCAACGCGGACAGCGCTGTGACGAAATTGATCGCCTCAAGGGACGGACTCTTTTCCCACCCCAGTTTTATCGACGCATGCTTTTTCCCCGTGCTGTCAACCCCCTGATCTTTAGCCGCGACCTCCGGTACGTTTGTGCTTCCCGACGATCCCGGCTTGTCCGGTTGGGTCTCCGCGACAACCCTCCCTTTTTCCGGCAGGGATGCTCCCGCCTGCTGCGGCGAAGCGCCGGAAGCTGCCGAGGGCATCGGCCTTTTAGACATGCCCATGAAGAACGGAGGCACCATAATGCTTGTCCCGCGGTCTTTTGCCCCGCCAACCTTTGGAGATGCCGCCGGGTCATTCTTCTGCAGCTTCTCCCGGATATCCTCCTGAGTCGCAAGGGTAATGCCGCCGCTGATCATGCCGTAACCACCCAAAAACGGATGAGGCTTCGAACGGAGCAGGGGAAGGCATTCGGTCTGGTGACCGTACTTCTGTTTGTCCATAAAAGAAATCGAAACCTTAGTTTTCAGCGTGTCGTTGTTTTTGCTCCAGGCCTCAAAATCGATGTCCCGATTCACCGGGATATTCAGCAGGAAGTCTAGATGATGCAAGCTGTTTACCTTCAGCATCAGAAAGATGCAGCTCCATTTCTGGATCTGGTTCAGCTTATGATACGCCGGTTCATACTCCGCAAAGGCTTCATAGTGCCTGTCCCACCATCCCAGGAACTCCTTGCTTTGAAAGTTGGGGGCGCTTTCCTCCTGACCCGGAGTCAAGAGATCGGACGAAGCGGCATACACACGGGTGGCGATCGGTTTAAACAAGGCCTTGCTGCCGTACACCTCAAAGCCCTCCTGTTTCAGGCCGAACCAGAGCCGCGTATTTGCAGTACGGCCATACCCTTCCCAATACAGCTTCGGGATGGTTATTGCCGTCATGGGGCGAAACCCCTTGACCTCGACTGCCGCAGACGCCCCCTCATAGTCCATGGCCCACAGCTTCGCCAGCAGGTCGGTATAAAACAGCACCATCCCAGCTTGCGTCCCCTGCAAGGTCCCGTCGTACCGCGCCAGCTGGTAGGTATGGTATTGTTGGATGCTGTAAAGAGCGGAGTAGACACGCATATCCGTCTTAGTCCCCGAGGCGGCCAAGCGGCGAAGTGCCGTAATCAGCGGCGTCTGGTTCTTGCTGCTCCTGATGCGTGCGGCAACCGCAGCCAGGTCGGAGGCAGAGGCGCCGGCAAAGTCTTTTTCCTGCAATAACGGAGAGGTCCGGACAAATTCTTCCACGTCGTCGGCAAAGGCACCGTAGTCCATGTCGAAATCGAGGGAGAAGCCGATCTTCGCGTCCCCTTGTGCATTTTTGGGGTGCGGAAACTGCCGCCGGATCTTGGCCAGAAGATCGCCTTCTTCAACAGAACCAGTGGCGTGGACGCTGCCCTTCGCGCGGACAATGTCAGCATACCTCTCCCTGATGAAAGCCTCATACATCTTTGGGTTGCCGGGTATATTGTATGCCTGGTAAATAGCCGCAATCTCTTCAAGCGTCACCGACCGCCGGACATCGTGGCCGAAGGAGCGTCCCCCCAGGACTAAACTGCTGGGGCTCCATTGAACCATGACCATATCGTCCACATGTTCCAAAAATGTGCGCAAATCCGACAGCGTGGACACAGTGGCCGTAGAATAACCGTACTCGGTTGTAAAGAGGTCTGCGAAATTGACGGTATTTTCAAAAGTAATGTCGATACTCGACGACGTGGGGGGGCAGTCATAGGAATAAAGGGAAATTTTCTCGGGAACAGCGTTGGTTTCCGCGTATTTATTGTCGATCAGACCGCCGATCAGCGGCTTGTTCCTGAGCAGATCCTTTGAAATCAGCACGGCCCATTCTTTCGCAGACACCGAGAATACCCTGCCTTTGGATACCTCACCGGGAGAGGTATCTTTCAGTGCCGGATGACGCATTGGAACCTCTCCTGCAGTTGACACGGCAAGTTCGGTTTTTAGGCCGTATGCGGCCCAATCGCGCACCTGCTCGTCCTTTTCTTCCGGAGGAAGCGTGTCGAGGAAAGTCTTGAGGCTGGAGATGTCCACGGTGACCGGCGACGGATGGGCTGGGGTGGACGCTGCGGAAAGCCCGGAGACCGACAGGCAGGAGGCAAGGATTGCGCAGGCAATGAAGAGTCGGGAGTACCATGGGTATTTTATCATGGGGGAGAGTATAGAGAACATGGCAGTAAATTGCAACCATCTCCCCTTCCCTTTTTTACGCATTCCATATTTTCTTTGTAACCTTTTTCGGCACCGGAGCGTTATAATATAAAGAGAAAAAAAATTCGACAGGGAACGACACAGTTCTCGGGAGAACGCATATGAAAAAGCTCATTCGCATCGTTCTTGCCATGTCGGTTCTGCTCATGGCAATCGGCGCGCCTGCCTACGCCCGCGGGCATGGACACGTTGGGGTCGGAGTGTTCGTTGGACCGAGATTGTGGGGGTGGCCCTATCCCTATTACCCCTACCCGTACTCTTACGAGCCGCCCGTGATCGTAGAGCAGCAACCGGATACCTACATCTACCAGACACCACAGAAGGAAGAACCCTATTACTGGTACTTCTGCAAAGATCCGGAAGGGTATTATCCCTATGTAAAGAAATGTCCGAAAGGATGGCTCAAGGTTGTTCCACCTGAAAATCCTGAGGACGGAGAGGAGTGACATTATGCTAATCAAGCGGATGCAGACATACCTGACAGCAGCGGCGCTACTGCTCGTAAGCGGATGCGTTACCATGCCGACTGGCCCGACGGTCATGGTGCTTCCGGCACCGGGGAAGCAGTTTGAGCAGTTCCAGGTTGAAGACATGACCTGCCGGCATTGGGCAGAACAGCAGATAGGCATGGCCCCGCAGGACGTGGCTAATCAGAATACGGCCACAGGAGCTGTAGTCGGGACCGCTATCGGCGCGGGGGCCGGCGCACTTCTGGGGGCGGCTTCCGGTCATGCGGGGGCCGGTGCTGCCATAGGCGCGGGAACCGGGTTGCTGTTCGGGACGGCTGCTGGCGCCAATGCCGGTCAGCTATCCGGATATGAAGCGCAACGCCGATACGACCACGCATATGTGCAGTGCATTTATTCCAAGGGAAACCAT
>JBGQLM010000256.1:0-4059 GCA_041500085.1 Geobacteraceae bacterium | reverse complement strand
GGTCAGATGGTCCTTCAGCGCCGGGTTGCCGCTGCCGACAAAACAGGGGGTGATTTCGCCGCCATGGAGGGCGATGTTCACGTTCGGGAACCTGCGGTGAAACCAGCTGAAAAACTGCATCTCTGTCGTGAAATTCCCCATGGCAACGGGGTGGTCTTCGCCGCTGACCAGGTTCACCCCCGTCACCCGCGGATCGGTATCTGCCAGGAGGGTGGAGAACGCTGTCTGCGTAAACATTCTCGGCAGATCGGCGTTTCCGTCGTGCACTGCGTAATTCCGGTTAACCGCCGCCTGGAAGGCGAATGAAACGGTGCAGGCGGGGTCCTGGCCGGCCATCCCGCAGCCGAGCAGCGTCTTCACTCGGCTGACGTACGCGGCGATGTCTTTCTGTGCGGCAGCTACCAGGTCGTGCAGCCCGGCGCCCTGCAGAAAGGCGAACATCCCGGGGTAGTTCCGGCTCTCCCGGTAGAGGGAGGGATCAGGGTACTGCCGGCTCAACTGGTCGGCAAGATTGCCGACCGCAGCGGAACGGAAGGAAACCATCGTTTCGACGTACGTAACATTCTCCGTATGCGCCTGGCGCAGAAGCTTCGCGAGCATCGGCGCCACGTTCCGCTCCGCGCCGGATACCGCCTTGAACCTGCCGAAGGCGGCAAAGAACTGGTCATGCCCGGACTGAATGGTGGAATAGTCGAACTTGTGCATCGACAGCGACGTCACGAGCTTCTCCAGGTCCCGGCTGCCCGCCTGCGCCAGCGGCAGATCGCCGGGGCTGCACGCACCGGGCGCACCGCTGTGATGCCTGATGGCGTAGCGGGCAGGGTCATCGGCGGCGGGGCCGTAGCAGTCGCTCCCTTCTATCCCCATGTCGATATAGTCTTCGGGCATGACCGAGCCGGACAGGTGGTTGTGGAGATCGCCCCCCTTGGGGAACTGCCGTACCAGTTCCGCGAATTCGGGGGGTGCAGTCCGGATGAGGGCGAAGTATTCCTGTACGGCGGTATTGGGCTGACTGCAGGTCGCTGCGGGGATGAGGGGCGGCCGTACGGCTTCCACCGCAGGACCGGCGCACCCCTGGAGGAGAACCCAGCAAAAAGCGGCCAGGAGCACGATGCCCCGGCCCGATGGTGTGAACAGATTCATTGCCGTTACTCCGTCATTCGTCAGGCCGGTTTAACCCGCTCGTATTGCTGGATGAAGATCAACTGCCCCAGGGGCGCGGTCAGGATGACGCCGATGAAGAGCGCCACCAGGCCGGCGCAAATGATCAGGTTGCCGATTATGTAGGCCAGCAGCCAGTTGCCGAAATCGACCTGGATCGTCTCGAAGCTCCACTTGAAGGCATCGATGGCGCCCCGGCCCTTGTCGATAACCAGGAACGCTCCGGGGAGCACAACGAAACCGAGGGCAAGGGAGACAATCGTGCCGAGGACCGGAACGAAGTGGAGGACGATACTGATGATCAGGGTGATCAATAAGTAGACGAACAGGTTGCCGAAGCAGTCCCAGGCGTTGAAGATATCGCCGACCTGCGCCTTCCCCTGGCCGCGCGCCACCTTGAGCAGCGAGCGGGTGTAGCCGGCGATGAAGCCGATGTTGGCGATCGGAATCCAGACCACCAGCATGAAGACCAGGGTCAGCACGACCAGGTCGCCCAGGTTGGCCTTCCAGATGTCCGCCACCCTGCTGAACATGGCGCCGAAGTCATTCAGGCCCGCCGTTGCCAGGTGCGGCGCCGCACCGTCGAGCGTCGAGCCGCAGTGTTTGCACTTCAGTGCGCCATCGATGATCTCTTCCTTGCAGAACGGACATTGCATATGGCCTCCTAGACATCTGTCTGGTAAATAAAAGTGAATAAAGCGCGCAAGGTCTCTTGATCGGTCTCAAGGAATCTGAAAGCAATGCCATTGTCCTCGATCCTGATCACCATCCCATTTACAACTATCCTGTCGTTTCTTGAACCAACAGGCAATGGAACCGTAATTTTGAAAATATCGCCTGCTTTTACTGCCACGGGTGTGCCTGACCTGGCAAACAATCCGCCCATACTGATGTTTTCCAGTATGCCGGTAAAAAAATGCTCCTCTGCTTTTACAGAAATTTCAGCATGGACATTTACTCTGCGGAAAGACCTTCGTTCCATATGATTTCCCTCCTCCGTGGTTATCAGGGGCAAATCTGATGGCCTGCCCTTGCCATGAGACAAATTACCTGCCGGGCTTATTTCTACATCAGTACACCCATCGGTTCCTCCGATTGCCTTAATGGTGAGGTTTCGGTCCATTGTTTTGAGGGGATTATGCAAACTGCTTCATTTCTGGAATACGCAGAATCCCTCTACTCTTGCATGGGTCGGTTGGCAGGTGTTTCAAAGCGATAGAAATTGAGATTCGGGATGATATCATAATTGTGGAATTCCCCAAATTTTGTATTTCCCCATTCAGTGACCCTCGGCTTGCCATCTATTTCAAATCTTGCCCGAACAGTCCAGAGATATTTTGTTGCTGGCTGAAGTGGATTCCCGACTTTGTGTGACGGGACGGAAAGCCCTTTTTGCTCATAAATCAGTTCCACAGGCTGGTCTTTCCCGCCTGCCCGCCAGATTTTCAGGTCGTACGTTACGTTGCCGGTCTGTTGCATCTGATTTTCATGGTCCGCCGCATTGCCCTGAGGATTTGTAAATGATTCCCATTTCAAGGTGGGTTGTAATGAATCCACCTCGCTAAAAGCAATGTTTCCTGGAAAGAAATTATGGCGTGCTTTCGGGTATTCCGGCTTGAGGCCATAGACGGAAGCCTCTGTTGCGCAGCCTGCCAGCACGGCATGGAGAAGGAACACTAATAGACCTTGTGTGAAATCGCGTTTCATTGATTTCCCGTGCCGGGCGGTAAAGGATTGTTCTTTTTCCGAAGTTTATTTCGTCTCCGGTCGCCATTGTCGTGTGCATGGGATCCATACACTAAAAAAAGTTCTTCCGTGATTTTTTCGGCAAGGGCCAGATAAGCCCGGTCCAGCTCTTCGTAAAAAGGCTGGGCATCGTTGGCGGCCCATTCGCAGAACGTGCGCTCGCCCCCCCGGTATTTGAGCGACGTAGCGTAGAGTTCTCCGCCGTCAGTCGTACGCATGACCCGTATCTGTGAGTCTATGAAAAACGTGAGCGATGGATTCACGTCCCATGGGCCGGCCAGACCAAAGGTTGTTACGCCTATCTCCACTACCGTATCAATGCCCTTTTCGGCATAAGAACAATAGTCTGTTGTCACTTCAGGGCTCACCGGCCCCTGACCCGGTAATACGACAAGCTGCTCACGGGTTTGGCTCCGGCCTACCTGCACAAAACGATCGCGCATGGATTCCTGTATTTTTAGACTGACTATGGCGTTTTTGAGGACAGTTTCCGACCCGCTCACTTTTTCAGCCGGTTCCGCGTGAGCGCCACCGGCAATAGATCCGGCCAGTCCACCAATCGTTCCTGCGGTGGCTGCAAGAGCAACAAGGACTATTCCGCCTCCACCACTACCTCCACCTCCACCCCCTGCGATCATTGGTGCGGAAGCCCCGGCAGCAGCCCAGTTAGCCGCCCCCCTCCCGGCTCCGGCCAGCCACCCTTTTGCCGGCGCCTGGAAGTCGGGTTTGGGTAAATATTGAGCCGACACAACTCCAATGGTCCCAAACCCGGCCCTCACCGTTTCATTCGGAGGAGGAGGGAGATTGTGGGGAAATTGGATGCAGCCTGCCTGGATGACCAGTGCGATCATGCAGATCAAAGCGACTATGGAACGATAGAGTGACAACATAGGCTGTTGACTCGCCGAAGCATAATTATAGAGCTTTAATCATACTATACTGCTTTGCTTCCGAATTTCAACGGGCAGCGGATCACTGTCTCCCAACTGCAACGTCTGGTCGGTGATCTCGGTAAAGGCCACGTCATGGCTGATGAGGAAGAGCTGATCGTACCAGTGCTCGGTCACTTCCTCGCGGCCGACGTCGATGGCGCGGAAGGCGTGGGCCAGGTTCTCCCGGCGGGAGACGTCCAGGTTGGAGGTCGGCTCGTCG
>JBGQLM010000255.1:0-4094 GCA_041500085.1 Geobacteraceae bacterium | reverse complement strand
GCGGTCCGTTGCGGGACGAGGTGAGCCGGCTGGTCAGGGAGGCCGGATTCGTGTATGTGGCTTTAGACCTGCAGGGATACCGTACCGGCGCGATGAATGAGGCTGCGTAGCCTGTTTTTTGAGGATGCGTCGTGATATCGAGCCATATCGGTTGAGATGATAATCAGGACGGCATGTACACACGACATGCACACACGACATGCACATGGGTCAGGCGGAAGTCTGACCCATGTGCTTTTTGAAGCGGGCACCGGAGGTTACATACATCAGTGTCGTATGGTGTGAGCTGTCGAAAATCTTAACAGATACCAGCGGTCAAGGTGTGTTTCTATAGCAGGAGATATGCAATTTCAGCCAGTTATGTATTTGGTCTGCCTTTTGCTGGGTGTAGCCCAGAGGGGGCCGCGATGCTAATCAAAGTAATCTACGATGACAATTCCTGTGGGATGGTCGATGATACCCTCCTTGATAGCCTGATCTCATCAGACCGGATTAAAGCCTTTCGCCGTTCGAGTTGCTGGGCGGTGGTCGGGCGAGACCGGGTCAGATGTAACAGGGGGGAGAGAAGACGTGAGGCGTGTGTATTCAACACGTATGTCTAAGGGGTGATCTGTAGTACCCGCTTGACTTCATGTATCAACACAGCCACGTCCATCGGTTTGGAAACATAGCCGTCGAATCCCCCCTGCAGGAATCGTTCTTTCTCGCCACGCAGCGAGAAAGCGGTCATGGCGATGACAGGCTGATGGCGTGATGTTCCCCGTTCCTTCTGGCGGATTTCATAGAGCGCCTCCTCACCGTTCATAACCGGCATCTGAATATCCATCAGTATAAGGTCGTATTCTCCCTGCTCCAGTGCTGCAAGACACTCCCTGCCATTCTCCACCGAGACAGCTGCATGTCCAAGCTTCTTCAGTAGCGACATCTCAAAGACACTGTTGACAGGATTATCCTCCGCAACCAGTATGTTCAGTGGCTTTCCATCCCAGAGCGCCGCCGCATCAGTTCCGGTATCCTTCCTATGATTAGTCTTGCTGACGATAGCGAGCGGAAGCTTAATCCTGAAACAGCTGCCGGCACCCTGTACACTTTCAACAGTAATGTTTCCACCCATCAGTTCTGCAAGACGTTGACTGATGGATAAACCAAGGCCGGTGCCGCCATACTTGCGTGTTGTTGAGTCATCCTCCTGGGAGAATGGCCTGAAAATACTTTCAATGGCACCGCTGGAGATGCCAATGCCGGTATCTTGCACCGAGATCTGAATAAGGGCAGAGTCATGGAATCTTTCGAGGATCTGCACCGATATTGTTATATCCCCGATCAGCGTGAATTTTATCGCGTTTCCAAGGATGTTGAGCAGGATCTGTTTTATCCGGAACTGGTCGCCCACTACCACGTTAGGAACATCCTCTGAGATATTCACCTTCAGCGACAGTCCCTTTTGGGAAATAACAGTCTTCTGCATTAACAGGACATTGTTAATGCAGCCCTTTAAGCTGAATTCATTCGGCTCGAGTGTAATCTTGCCAGCCTCGATCTTGGACAGGTCTAAAATGTCATTGATGAGTGACAGGAGGTTCTTTCCTGATTTAGTGAGGAGTTCCACGTACTCCTTCTGCTCCTCGGTCAGGTCGGTCATTTCCAGGAGCTGCGCCATACCGATCACCCCATTCATGGGGGTTCGCAATTCATGACTCATCGTGGCCAGAAAGGCGCTTTTGGCCAGATTGGCAGAATCCGCCTGCTGCCGTGCACGCTGCAGGTCCTTGGTCCTCTCTTCCACCTTCTGCTCAAGATTGTGCATATGATCGCGGAGCAGGGCGTACAGTGTCGCGCTCTCCAGTGCATAGGCAGTATTGGCCAGGATGATTGAAAGCGCATTCAGTAATGGGACGTCAACCGTCGACTGCCGGCCTGGATGTATCCCCACAAACATGCCGCGGATGCGTGACTGGGTGGAGATAACGTGCATGATCAAGGTGTTTCTGCTGTTGAGGGTCGGATACAGTACCGGACGGTTCTGGTTGATGGCCCAGGCAAAGCTGCCATCCATGATCCGGGCATCTACCTCGCGCTCGAGCTCCTCCTTTTTTACGGGAGGATCACATTCCACCATATCAAAATCGTTTTCCTCGGAATTTATATAAAACCCCATATGAGTGAACGCCAGTAACCGCTTGATCTGGTTGAGTGTTGTCCTGAAGATGGAGGAATTGTCCTTATCGCGGTTCAGGTCAGCCTGGAAATCGCCGCTGGAGGCCAACAGTTCCAGGGCACTTACATAGCGGATATGGCACTCCTCCAGATAGAGGTTACGCTCCTGCAGCCACTCCAGTCCCTGCTTCGATGTCTCACGTGCGTCACTCATGAGCCGACTTCTCCTGAAAGTATAGACAATGCCTCGCTAAGCTGGGCATCGGTCTGAGTGATTATTGTAGACAGCATACTGACCGGCATGGCCAGACGTTCCCAGGCGGACTGCTCCAGTGGCGGAATAAACGGTTCACCGCTCGTACCGACCTGCATGGCATGTCCAATCACATCGGCCACGTGCATCAGGGATGTTTCCATCGGGAAAAATCTGGCCCGGTTCGGGTTGTGATGACTGGACACCGGTTCGGTGATGCTCGCCGGGATACCCCACCGTTTGAGCAGCTCGCCACCCACGTCACCATGGTCGAAACCCAGGCTGGCGCGCTGAACGCTGGAGTATGCTTCGCCGGACTCCCTGCTTGCGGCGATCATCTCCTTTACCAGCTCCGGTGCCCTGGTGCAGAGAATCAGCTGACCGACGTCATGCAATATACCCGCGACGAAAAAACGTTCAACATTGGTCTCCAGCCGGTGGATCGCCAGGATGCGCGCGACAATGCCGACCGTGATGCTGTGCTGCCAGAAGGAGGTCATGTTGATCAGGCTCTCCGGGATGTCTTTGAAGACCCGAATGACTGAGATAGCCAGGGCCATGTCGCGCAGTTCCTGGGTGCCGATAATTGTGACCGCCTTGCTGATCGAATCGATATGCGTGTAATAACCGAACATCGGGCTGTTGGCCAGCTTCAGTATGCACGAGGAAAGGCCCGCATCCTCGGTAATGATCTTGGTAATGTCGGCTATAGAGCTGCGCGGATGGTTGATGACCTGGTTGAATCGTTCGTAGAGCTGCGGCAGGGAATATACCTTTGCCGCATCATTGACAAAAAACTCGATGGTCGGCTTAGCAGGATTCATTGCGCACCTTCCTGAGCAGGCAGAGACGGAACAACTCTTCCATGGCTGGATAGGAGAGATCGGTGTTTCGAAACAATGAACGCAATTCGTTTTCCGCTGCCTTCAGGCATGCAGGATCAACGTTGGCAGCATCAGCTGTGCCGCCAGCCTGTTCATCGATGCCAACGATATCCGTCTTCGCGACCCCCCACATCCGAAACATGCGGATATGTTTGGCATTGAGTTCAACGCCGCCACCAAGAAGTAAACGGCCGTTGCGGTCGTGAACATCAGACTTCAGAACCATTCCTTCTGCAAGGCTGTCTAGAGCGAGTAGTCCCACGAACCGGTCTCCCTGTGTGAAGTTTGTGGAATAAAGGATACCATTGATGCGACCTTATACAATCAGGAATCAGAGTGCGTCGCAGAGCCCTGTCCGAACCCAGGCGGATGATTGGGCAGTAAATTAT
Organism: Geobacteraceae bacterium; assembly: GCA_041500085.1. GTDB lineage: Bacteria > Desulfobacterota > Desulfuromonadia > Geobacterales > DSM-12255 > VEOV01. Next base: position 411 of record JBGQLM010000255.1, on the reverse strand, counting down.
TTGATACGTGATACTATTCGTCGGCAAAAAGATTAAAAACTTGAGCACGAATATCTGCCAGAATCTACGACAAAGTCAGGGGACCGGATTGGCAAAACTGTTAGACGGGGTGCTGGCAGTCAGTGTCGGGCCGGGTGAGGAAATTGAATAAATACCGTATATGTTCTATTATGAGTCAGCAGCGCATCAGGATACATCCTCGTGGAGGGTTGTGGCCAGAACATGGATCGGATCAGAGTTTTACTCAAATCAGGGATAGTGGCAGTTACCTTACTTCTCATATCCGCTTGCACACCGCTGGTAAATTACCCAGGGCAGCTGATCGTGGAACCCAGGATCAAGAATGGGCATTTCATCGCCGGAGACGGGGCTATGTTGCCGGTGCGCTCCTGGCTGCCGGAGAATAAAGCG
>JBGQLM010000254.1:0-4119 GCA_041500085.1 Geobacteraceae bacterium | reverse complement strand
TGACGCCCGAAGGGCAGATGACAACGCTGCCGCCGCCGACGTGAAGATCGACTAGCCCTAGACCTCCATCGGAGACGCCTAGTGCAAGTCCATGTGACCTCGCTGCGGATGCAACTCACGGCTGGCAGCTGGTGGCACGTTAGGCGTCAGTTCTGGATCAGCGGCCATGCGTTTCGCCAAGACCGAGCATGATCCCCGATTTGGCCGGAATCGACGGTGCCAGCTCTCGCGAAGCTTGCAGCAGACTCAAGGAGCGCTGATAATCCGCTCCGGCACGGACCGAGTAGAGGCGAGGAACGGTCTCTATGTTGTGCCCGAGGATATCCGGCCTTGCAGAGAGCACGATTGCAAGGCTGTCCCTGCTTCCCTGGAAATCGGGTACCAGCAGTTCGATAGCAGTCTGCGGGGAGGCTCGCCGGATTGCATCAACAGTTGCGGCAAAGTGTCCTGAGCCGCCGTCCGGCAGATCGTCGCGGGTAGGGCTGGTGATGACGACATGTTCCAGGTTGAGGCTCACGACAGCCTCGGCAACCCGGGAAGGCTCGCTCGGGTCAAGAGGCGCCGGCCTGTTCGAAGAGACGTTGCAGAAACTGCAGCTGCGGGTGCAATCCCTTCCCATGATGAGAAAGGTCGCCTGCTTCTGCCGGAAGCATTCCGAGATGTTCGGGCAGGATGCTTCGCGGCAGACCGTGTTCAGGTCGAGTCTGCGCAGAAGCCGGTCCATTTCCGAATGGTCGGCAGGGCTCACTTTTTTCTGCAGCCAATGGGGTTTTCTACGGATTTTCATAGCGATAAGTGTCGTGTGTGCATTGCAAGATCAGTTCTGCTCTTGGATTGTTGCGCGAGAAATATTGTTGACATGAAAAAGTCTTTTCGTGAATATAACTGCCAGTACACAATAAAGGAGATGCTATGAAAATCAAACAAATTGTTTTACTTAGTGCCGTAGCCGTTTTTATCCTGTCAAATGTGCTTTTTGCCGGACCTCCGCCCCTGCCTCCGCCTCCGAATGTGAATATCCAGATCGGGGCACCTCCTCCACCAGCGCAGAGAGTAGTCGTTAGAGAGACGGTTGTGGTCAAGGAGAAGCATGATCGCGGCAAGCATAAGGGGCATTACAAGGAGAAGAAGCACAAGAAACACGGCAAGCACGATGATTAGGAATTAAAGTCGTCGGAGAGCCGGTATAACAGCTGACATCAGTGATCAGCTTATCGAGAGAGAGGGTTAATCCCTCTCTTTTTTTATTTTCCCTCCAGATGCGAAAGTTTGGAGATCTTCTGGTATAATGAACGCTAACACATTTTACGGAGATATCAGATTTTGTCTGAGCAAAAACAGCGGGCAGCAAGGCTCCTGGCGATTGTCAGGAGGGCGGTTGATCCTGAAAAGCCGGAATTTGCCACCAATCAAATTGCAGGGAGGATGACGTATGAGCGGGTCAGTAAAGGGTACGAAGACGGAGCTGAATCTACTTAAATCTTTTGCCGGAGAGAGCCAGGCACGCAATCGCTATACCTATGCCGCAGGAGTGGCAAGAAAAGAGGGTTTCATCCAGATTGCCGACACTTTTGAGGAGACGGCAAATCAGGAGAAAGAGCACGCCAAGAGGTTTTTCAGTTTTCTTGAAGGGGGGATGCTTGAAATCATGGCCAGTTTCCCTGCCGGGCTGGTGGGCACCACGACCCAGAACCTTCTGGCAGCTGCAAATGGTGAAAATGAGGAGCATACCGAGCTCTATCCATCCTTTGCAGCAACTGCGAAAGAGGAAGGATTCCCGGAAATCGCTGCGGCCTGGAATGCAATATCCGTGGCAGAGAAGCAGCATGAAAAGCGCTATCGCGATCTGTACGCAAATATCGAGGCGGATCGTGTCTTCAGACGTGACCAGCCGGTTGTCTGGCGCTGCCGCAACTGCGGATATCTGCATACAGGTACAGATGCTCCGGAAAAATGTCCTGCTTGTGTCCATCCGAAGGCTCACTTCGAGATTCTCGGGGAGAACTGGTAATTGAACCTGAACGGTTTGAAGACAAGGATAACCTTGCTGGTTTCTCTGCCGCTTCTGGCGACAGCAGGGCTTATCCTTGTCATGACCTCTTTCAGCAGGCTTCACAACCATCATTTTATCTTTGCAGCAGTTATCGTTTTCGGGTCGGTCTTCACTGCCCTTGCAGCATGGCGTCTTACAATGCTGGTCGAAGAACGTCAGAAAGTGCAGGAGCAGCAGCTCAGGTTTCTGCAGACCCTGATCGACACCATACCTAATCCCATCTACTACAAGGACTCCGCCGGGACGTACCTCGGCTGCAACCGGGCCTTCGAGGGTGCTACAGGTGCTGTCCGGAGCGAGGTCATAGGGAAGAATGCGCAAGAGTTCTTTGTTCAGGAACTGGCTGATATTTACTGCCGGGGAGATGATGAGCTTTTCGCCAGAGGTGGCGAACAGGTCTTCGGGAGCCTCGCACCGTATGCCGATGGAACTCTCCGTAATGTCATATTTCACAAGGCGACATTCGATTCAGTGGACGGATCGCTTGGCGGACTGGTCGGCATCTACATGGATATTACGGAGCAGAAAGAAGCGCAGGCGGCTCTTTCACGGGAAAGAAACTTCTCTGTCAGTCTTCTGCATGGCTCTGCTTCACCTACTTTTGTCATTGACGGCGAACATCGTATTCTTTTCTGGAACCGTGCCTGCGAAGCTCTTACCGGGATTCCTGCTGACGAGCTTCTCGGGAGTGACAGGCATTGGAGCGGATTCTATCATGAGAAGACCCCCTGCATTGCGGATCTTCTGATAGACAAGGTGCTCCCGGACGGGACAAAGGAGTTCAGCCGATCGAGCATAATCCGTGACGGGGTCCATGGCGAGCGCTGGTTGAATCTTGGCGGCAGGAGGCGATATCTTTCTTTCAGTGCAGCCCCGATTCTGGACGACAGTGGCGAAATAGTTGCTGCTGTGGAGACACTGGAAGATCTCACGGAACGTAAGGTCCTTGAGGATGAGCTGCTCAAGCTTACCTACGCGGTTACCCAGTCCCCCATCGGGATCCTCATTACCGACAGCGAAGGTGTGATCGAGTATGTAAACCCCCGATTTACCGGAATAACCGGCTATACGCTGGAGGAAGTCCAGGGTGAACACTCATCCATGTTCAAATGGGTGGATGCATCAGAAAAGTCATACAGGGCGCTTTTGAAAACCATCCTTGACGGACGGGAGTGGCGCGGCAGATTCCACAACAGGAAGAAAAGCGGTGAACTTTACTGGGAAGAGACCCTTATCGCCCCGATCAAGAACTCGGAAGGGACGATAACCAACTTTATAGCCATGAAAGAAGATATTTCCGACCGGGTGAGACTGGAAGAAGAGCTTCATTACTCCCAGAAGATGGATTCAATCGGTCGCATGGCTGGTGGGCTGGCTCACGATTTCAACAACATTCTTACCGCAATTGCCGGATATGTCGGGATAATGGAGTTTTACACTACGGAAGAGTCGCCCTTGTTTTCATCCATAACACAGATAAGGAGCTCGGTTGAAAGGGCTGCTCAGCTTGTTCAGGGCTTGCTCGACTTCAGCCGCAAACAACGGTCAAATCCACTTCCGGTTAACCTGAACGATATTGTCACCCGAGTGGGCAAGCTGCTTACAAGCCTTATCGGCGAAGATATCACTTTGCATAAATTCCTGAGTGATGCCCCTCTGGAGATACTGGCTGACACGGTGCAGATAGAGCAGTTGATAATGCATCTGGTGAACAATTCACGTGATGCGATGCCGAATGGTGGCGAGCTCTGGATAGGCACCAGACGCACTACTCTGGACAACGATTTTGTAGGGCGCTACGGATACGGGACTGTTGGCGACTATGCCCTTCTGACAGTAACTGACAACGGCACCGGCATGGATGCCGAGACCCTGGAAAAAATCTATGAGCCGTTTTTTACGACAAAGAGCGTCGGCAAGGGGAGCGGACTGGGATTGTCAGTCGTCTACGGTTGTGTAAAGCAGGGCAAGGGGTTTCTTACCTGCTACAGTGAGCCGGGTAAAGGGACGCAGTTCAACATTTACTTCCCGCTTAATTTTAAACCGGAAGAGCCTGAAATCGAAGA
>JBGQLM010000253.1:0-4162 GCA_041500085.1 Geobacteraceae bacterium | reverse complement strand
GAGCAGCGGAGCATACGCCAGTATGTGAGCAGCGGAGCGACGAAGGCAACGCCGCAGACGGGCGTTTTTCAGCGTTAACCTACTTGTGGTAACCGAGCTTGGTGGAAATCTCCTCCCCCGCCTTCTTCACCAGGGGGATCAACTCCTTATCTGTCCTCTCTTCGGAAAAACGCATCGAAGGCCCTGAAATGCTGACCGCCCCGATGATCCGCCGCGTATAATCCCGGATGGGAGCCCCGACGCACCTGACACCAACATCGAGTTCTTCGTTATCGATGGCGTACCCCTGTTCGGCGATCTGCCGGAGCTCCTTCTTCAGCTCATCCCGGTCGATTACGGTATTCGGCGTAAAGCGTTTCAACTCCTTGGGTAGATAATGATCGAGTTCCTCTTCGGTCATGTAGGCAAACTGAACCTTTCCGGCCGCAGTGCAGTACGCGGGGAGCCGGGCTCCGACACGGGGGACAACGCGAACGGTAAGGTCCGTCTCGACCACATCCAGGTAGACGATGGAAGACTCCTTGAGTATGGCCACATAGGTGGTTTCGTTGCATTCCCTGACGAGCCGCTCCAGCACCGGTCTCGACTGGCGCAGCAGCCCCATCTGCTTGATGAAAGTCTGACCAAGCTCCAGGGTCTTGAGCCCCAGGCGGTAATTTTCCGTCACCCTGTTCTGCTCGATGTACCCCCGGGACTCGAGGGTCGCCAAAAGCCTGAACACGTTGTTCTTATGGAGCTTCAGGCGCTTGGAAAGCTCCGTTACGCCCAGTTCGTCCACATCGTCATGGAACTGCTCCAGAAGGTCGAGGGCGTGGGATACCGCCTGGATTATATATTCCGATTTTTCTTTTTTTCCCATGATGCACACCTGTCCGTTTTGATTTTACCATCTGTGGCAAGCTGCATAGTGAACACATTTTACCGGCATCCATCAGCAGGAAATTTTCCTCTGACAGATTCCCCCAGACGCGTCTGGGAAACTCCCGAAGCTGTTTTATTAAAACCTGGAAACCAGGCCGAATGAAAATTACTTTCAGCACCTTGCCATCAAACACAAAGTAAAGGGTTATAAAAATCCTATGCAAAAATATAGAATAATGTTTTATAATTGTCAAGTGAGAAATTTCGTGGCATTATATTTACAGTGAAATTTTCAGGTCTATGCCCTGGCTGGAAAATGACCTGTCATGTTCTACGTCCATGATCCGGAGGGTTCCATGCTGAATCTGCCGAAGAAAATTCTGGTTGCCATCGACGGCTCGCCCTTGTCGGACAAGGCGGCGGAAGAGGCTGTCCGCATTGCGGCAGGAAATCCAAGCCAGTTCAAGAGCAAGATTTACGCCGTGCTCGTCTTGCCGAATGCGCCGCGCAACACCTTCACCGACTTCGTTCCTTCCCGCCCGATCACCGAGTCGGACGAGTGGGAAGAGTTGCGCCAGCGGATTTTTTATGTTATCGAAAAAGATGCCGCGGAGGCCGACATCCCGCTGGAGATAAAGGTCGCCTACGGTGATCCGGCCGACGAGCTTATCAATTTCGCGGCAAAGCAGGAGGTCGACGTCATCGTCATCGGCAGCACGGGCAAGGGATTTCTCAAAAGGAAACTGTTGGGGAGCGTTTCGGACAAGGTGGCTCGACACGCAAAATGCTCAGTCTACATCGTGAGGGGGTGAGGTTTTAGTTCCATTCTTAAATTAAAGCCTCATGCCGTGCATAAAAAAAGTCCTGGAATTGCATTACATTATATTGATTGACTGCCGTATTTAAAATGATGTACATGTATATTTTTACTATTAGCTATACTTTAACTAGTCTCACTTTTCGGAACGCTGGTCATTTCTGACACCGGCATAGGGTAGTCGGTAAAGCATGCCATCTTGTAACTCTCGCGTGGTTATCCCCACTACTGCTGCTTATGGCCACAGCCGACCATCATCACCGCCCGGATTAGCCATCCGAAACTGCCATTACCGAAGGAGCCAGCCCGAGCGGGCTGAAGCATCGACACAAAGAGGATATATTAAAAATAATTTTTAAGGGAGAGGAGGATACGTGTAAATGTTAAACAACCAGAAAATAGTAGTAGTGCTCCCCGCCTATAATGCAGCGAAAACCCTGGAGATGACGTATCACGAAATCCCTTTTGAATTTGTAGATGATGTGGTGCTGGTGGACGATGCAAGCAAGGATGATACTTCGGAAGTGGCACGCCGGCTTGGTATACATACCATAATTCATGAAAAGAATCTCGGATATGGCGGAAATCAGAAAACATGCTACAAAACAGCATTGGCATTGGGGGCCGATATTGTGGTGATGCTCCACCCAGACTACCAATATACGCCTAAGCTGATCACGGCTGTATCGGCCATGATCGCTTATGGAGAATTCGATGCAGTGCTCGCTTCGCGTATCCTCGGCATCGGGGCGCTGAAAGGGGGCATGCCCATTTATAAGTACATCGCCAACCGTATCCTGACCTTTGTCGAGAACCTTCTCGTCGGTCACAAGTTATCCGAATACCATACCGGCTACCGGGCATTTTCTCGCAAAGTACTGGAGAATCTCCCCCTTGAGAAAAATTCCGACGATTTCGTGTTCGATAACCAGATGCTCGCCCAGATCATCTGGTTCGGCTATCGGATAGGGGAAGTGAGTTGTCCTACTAAGTATTTCGAGGAGGCATCCTCCATCAATTTCCGCAGAAGCGTAATATACGGACTGGGAGTTGTCAAGACAGCGCTTCAGTTCAGGCTGGCAAAAATCGGAATTATAAAAATTCCACGATTCTATTTAAATACGAAAGATTAACAGGGACATAACTTAATTCAAACAGCTCATCTTCCAAAACAATAGATCTCGGGACGACAAACCATAATACCGAGTTGCAATCAAAATGAGTACTCGGCGGCGAGGAAGGGCCGACGTAAGCGTACTTGGATAGTACGTTGAGGAGCCCTTGACGAAGCCAACAACGTAATCGATTGATTGCGACTTGGTATAAAGTTTTAACGATAAGGTTCCGGGTTCTGCAATTGCCTCGTTATCGTTCAGCGCATCGGAATAAACATGCTTCGAAATTTCATCGAAAAAATCAAGCCGCATATAACTTCAATCGTTTTACTGATAATTATCGTTTTTTCCCTCTATTGGCAGGCACTGGGTCATAACTTTCTCGTTTATTGGGATGACAATGGCTATGTAACAGGGAACGTAGCCGTCAGAGGGGTTACCTGGCATAATATTAAAACAGCTTTCAGTAAATTTTATGTGGGCAATTACGCCCCGGTACAGATCATCTCATATATGCTGGACTATACTCTCTGGGGAATGCGGCCGGAAGGATATATATTTACCAATATTCTGCTCCACGTCGCCAACGGCATTCTTTTTTACTTCCTTCTCGTTAAATTATCGTGGCAAAGGTTGCCGGCATTTACGGCCGCTTTGATTTTCCTGATTCATCCGGTACAAGTTGAATCTGTTGCCTGGATTTCCCAACGCAAAAATGTGCTTTCCCTCTGGTTCTTTTTGGTTGCCTTTTTTTGCTACATCCTGTACCGGGATAAAAAGGGGAAATTCCACCAAGGATTTTATCTGGGTTCGTTATGTGCCCTGATACTGTCGTTACTGGCAAAATCCACCAGCGTGATCTTCCCGTTGGTTCTTGTAGTCTTCGATCTCTGTTTCCAGCAAAAAGAGAATCGAAGGATTCGGCTGCTTGATAAGATTCCGTTTTTTATCGTGGCCTTCATTACCGCCTTCATTGCCATGAAAAGCCAATCTCCAGGGATTGGCGGGGGGCGCGCTTCTTTTCACGGCGGTACTCCTTTAACCACCCTGTTTACCATGCTGCCGGTTTTCGTCCGCTACCTCGGCATTACCTTCTGGCCGACAAATTTGAGCGCGGTGTATGCGCCACCCATAAAAACCGGCATTGATCTCGATGTCGCCCTGGCAGCAATTGCGCTGGCACTTGTCGTTGCAGTGGGGATTTTCCTCTATTATCGAAAGCGTAACCTTTTATTCTGGTTTATCCTCTTTTTCCTTGGACTTTTACCTGTATCCCAGATTGTTCCGCTGGTAACCCTGATGCATGACCGTTATTTGTATTTGCCGATGCTTGGGGCTTCAGCATTTTTTTCTCATGTTGTTTTCCTGT
>JBGQLM010000252.1:0-4183 GCA_041500085.1 Geobacteraceae bacterium | reverse complement strand
GATTATCCGGCGCATGCTGCCGGATATCAAAGAGTTGAAGTATCTGCTGCCACAGCTGAAAGACGGTCTTTTTGCTGAAGGGATGTCTCCATCCGATTACTTGTCACTGGTGAAGGAGCTGAACAAAGAACTTGATAGTGATGACTTGATTCAGGTTTTGGTTGAGGCAGCGGACCAGATCGGACTCACATTCAATGAATTGCTTGAAGGGATCAAGGAATCGCCTGAAGAAGCGGCCAAGCTTATCGTGCTGGCTGCAGAAATTAAAAAAGGCGGCGTCAAAGCTGATGACGAACAGATGTCAGCCGTTTTGAGTGACTACATTGAAAAAGTGAGTCGGGCCCTGGCGCTGCAATCACCCGAAGCTGCAGCTTCTGGCGGCGGCACGATGCTTAAGGCGGCCGTCACAAGAATTGAACGGGAAATTCTTGATCGCTTGAAAACACAGAATGTCGCATCGAATACGATCTCTGAGGTGGCAGAAAAACTGGCAAGCCAGTTTTCCGAAACCGTTTCTGTTTTGCACGGCGATTGGATCAAAACAAACCTCAAAAGTTTGGAAAAACCGACTGATGAAATGCTGCTTTCAATTATTGAGCAGGTTGCCGAACATGGACAAGGGTGGGGGGTTACCGAGGAGATCCGGACGATTCTGATTTCCCATGGTTGCTCTGCCGAGACGATTGATACGATTGTCAAAAAAGCCCAGCTACGTGCCGCAGCAGCAATAACCCATTTGATAGAAATTCCTCCGGGCGTATACAATCCCAAAAGCACGATCTTTTTTCTTGAACGCGAAATAAAGCGTAATTTGCGATATAATACGCCATTTTCGACTCTTCTTATCTCCTATGATGAAATTGTTGATATCCGGACATTCACAATAATTGATTTAACACCGGACATACATATCCAGTTGACCAACCAGTCTCTAAAATTAATGAAAGACATACAGAAGAGGGATCTGGATGTGATTGGTATTTGTACAATTAATGAAACCAGCATTCCATTTATGTTAATGCCAATGACCGAAGCATCCGGAGCAATTTTTGTAAAAAAGAGGCTTGATACAGAGTTTCCAAAACATGAATTTCTTGTTAATGACATTGCTGTTCACGTCGTACCGAAGGTTACTATATCCGACTATAATAAGAATCTGACACCTGATAAAGCTTCCTATGTGAAAGCAATTTATCAGCGGCATTGTCAACCGAAACTGCAATAGAATGTTTATGATTTCCGCCCACGCCACCCATCCCGGTCTTGTCCGCCAGAATAATGAAGATTGCATCCGCACCGATGACAGCCTTGGCATCTACCTCCTTGCCGACGGCATTGGCGGGCATAATGCTGGTGAAGTAGCAAGTGCCCTTGCCGTTGAAACTGCCTATGCGGTATTGCGTTCAAATATCGCACATACTGCGGTTGATGGTTATTTTGAGCTTATGGTACATGCCATGCACACCGCTCATTGGGAGATAAACACCAAAGCGGCAGCAAACTCATCGTTTGTGAGGATGGGAACAACTCTGGTTGTTGCAGTTATTCGGGAGAATAAGGCGTATATCGTTAATGCCGGAGATAGTCGGTGCTACTTGTTTCAGAGCGGACACCATTCCCGCCTTGACCCTCTCCTTGAAGGGAAGGAAAATAAAATCAAGCGGCTAACCCACGATCACACCGTGGGCGATCGACTGCTGGCAAGCGGCATTTCCATTGGACAGATACCAAAGAAACAGTTTCATACTCTAACACAGTCAGTTGGATGTGGAAATCCGCCGTACCCCGATTTCAACATTGTTGAAATCGAGCAGGGCGATGTACTCCTGATCTGTTCTGACGGTCTGACCGATATGCTGACTGACGCAGAAATCGAGGCTATTCTTTCAAATGGAGATGCCAGCCTTGATACACTTACCGTAGATCTCATTGACGCTGCCAATGCAAACGGCGGTAGGGATAATATCTCCGTAGTACTGGTAAAAGCGCCCTAAACCGGAACCAATTCAATTCTCTAGCTTCTTCATGCAGCAGAACAAAACCTTCTTATATCGCAAAGGCCAGGAAATTCGCGAGTTCAGGACAAGATCCCGGATGATCCCGTCCGCAGCCATCCGGAAGATTCAATAGGCTTAAATGACGGGAATCCAGTGACTCGGTGCAGTTCTCCAGCTTTTTAGCATACATGACAGTCAGCGAACCATGTTACTAACTACCCTCGCAACTATCAGCCCGAGCCATTTCGTGCACAGCTGTATGAATGGAGTCGGATTAACCTTAATGCTCTGCCGGTACCTTAAATCAGGCAGACTGTACGGGTTCTGTTAATCATACGAAACAGTACGCAACGAGCTGCCGGGCGGTCCGGCGTCTCTTTACGCGTGATTTACCCGGAACAAAATTGGTCGGCACCGAACTTGCTGAATAGTGGTATACTGGCAAAACAAATGAAAGGAGATCCCATGAAGAAATCTGTACTGGTTCTGTTGATCACCGTAATCGCAGCAGCATCAACTGCGCAGGCAGAGGTGAGTGTCAATGTCAATGTCGGTGTGCCGGCCCCCCGGGTGGTCGTAACCGCCCCCCCGGCGGTCCTTTTTGAAGCGCCGCCGCAATTTATCGCCCCCTCCAATCTGGGTTTTTATGTCGGGGTGGACACCCCCTATGACATCATCTTTGCCTCGGATTTTTACTATCTGTTTTATGGTGGTCGCTGGCATCGCTCCCGTCACCACAACGGACCCTGGGTAGAAACCCCCTATCGGCAACTGCCGCCGGGCATCCGCAAGCACCGCATCGAACAGATCCGTTCCTACCGAGACCGGGAGTACCGTGTCTACCGGGATGACCGGGAACACTACCGCGGGCGTCACTTCCGGCCAGATCACGAGCGGAAGGAAGAAATGAAAGATGATCGCCGGCATGACAAGCAGGAATGGAAGGAAGAAAAACGGTATGAGAAGGAAGAGCGGAAGGAAGAAAAACGGGAAAGAAAACATGACAAGCATGACCGCGATTGAGCTGATATGACGACAGCGGGGGGCAATAGCCCCCCGTTTTTTTTGTGCTGATACACTCCGTTCAGCAGCGTTGGGCAATCCCTTCCGTCAGGGCAAACTCCAGGAATTCCGCGGCCTCTCCCTGTGGAATCCCGAGCCCGGCGGCCGTATCCCCGGCGGGGATTGTGCCGTCCAACCCCTCCAGCAGCCTGAAGTATGCTTCGCTGACAGACTCCGTACAGACTCCTTCAGCAGTCGGATAGATAATCGCCCAGGAACCGGACGGTTGCAGGCAGTCGCAGATGCTCCGTACGTCCGCGGCCCCCGTCTCCAGTACCTCCAGAATCTCGTAATGGAAGTTCGCCAAACGGGTTGAATCCGTCAGGTGAAGGGTCACCTGCAGCAGCTGACGCATGCCCTGCTTCCCTTTGGCCTGCGCTGGCGGTGGGGTCAGCAGGGCGGCGGCGTAGTGGTAGTGGTAATCCACCAGATCGAGCAGCGCCGGCAGGAATCGCTTCAGACGTTTTGGCGTGAACTGCGTGGTCAGGAAAGTCCTTTGAAGCTGCCAGATCTGTGCGTCTGTCAGGTCGGTCTCGCTGATGCCGGTCCCTTTCTCCGTTTCCAGCCACTCAGCGAACAGCTGCAGGAACGCCGCCGGCTGACTGCCGAGCGCATGCAGCATGCCGTTGAACCAGGCCACCGCCCGGCCGCGGGTGTAGAAGATGTCGCAGGCCGTTGCCAGGCCCTGTGCCTTTCGCATATCCGCAGAGCTGAAGGTCGCTGAGGCGGTCAGCGTATAGGGCGGTGCCGGCAGGCGTTCCAGTCCGATGGAATCCGCACGCCCCGCCAGGGCAGTGCCGGGCAGGACCGCCAGCGGGAAGATGTCCAGGTGGTTGGGATAGAGCCCCAAGGCGAAATCCAGGCTCCGGCGAAAACCGGCCAGGTTGTCGCCCGGCAGTCCGAACATCAGGTCGAAACCGAATACCGCGCCGGTCTCGTTCAGCAGCATGGTGCGCTTGACGAAATCTCCCTGGCTGAAACTCCGCCCCACCTGCTTCAGTACCTGCGGGTCGGCGCTCTGCAGGCCGATCTGCAAGGAACAGGTGATAGCGGCGAACAGTTCGGCCATCTCGCGGTCGATGAACTCGCTGCGCACCTCGAAGTGAAAGTGGATCCGCGGGGCG
>JBGQLM010000251.1:0-4229 GCA_041500085.1 Geobacteraceae bacterium | reverse complement strand
GGTAGGGTTCCGTAACACCTTCACCGACCTTCTCGTCCTGCGTCCGGCGACGGTCCATGGCCTGCCGTTCAACGACCGGAACGGCAACGGCATGCGCGACCCGCGCGAAGAGCTGTTGGTTCAAAACCAGAATGCGGGCCGGGCGGTCATTCACGGCATGGAGGCCGACCTGACCGTTCGCCTGCCGCGCGAGCTCGAGGTATTCGCCAACTACACCCGTCTCATCGGACAGGACGCGGCGCTCGACACGCCGCTTTCTCTGATGCCGGGCGCCGCGGGCTCGATCGGCATCCGCTGGTCCGTGCCGAGCGGGATATGGCTCGAGGCGGACGGACGCTTCCGGAACGCGCAACTCCGGCTGAGCCCCACCGATCTCACCGACGTTTACGTCGGAGCGGCGGGAGGCGCTCCGTACCGCGTGATCGATCTTCGCGGCGGCATTGCGCTGGCCTATCGCCTGCGCATCACGGCGGCAGTCGAGAATCTGTCGAACGCGAAATATCGCAACCTCGGCTCCAACCGATATCAGCCGGGCAGACAGCTCGTGATCGGTACGGACGTGTCGTTTTGAGCGGCGAGGCTGGCACGCTGGAGAGATTCCGGCAGCGGCAGGCCGCCTTGCTGAGAAGGCTCGCCGAAGCGGATGGACTTCTACTTGCCCTTGCCGAGATAGAATTGACGTCGCTCAAGGCCAAGCTGGCCGGTATCTCACGGGGTCGACATGCACTGAATGGTTACCGCGAGGAGGGAGAAGGAGCGCGCTCCTCCCTGAAAAACATTGTGTAGCCAGGCGATCGCTGATTTTAACAACCCACACTACATAGTCTAGGATGAGGAGGGGATTTATGCAGAATTGTACGGTAGAAAGACAGTCATACGATTTCATGGCCGGGGAAGGGGCTGGTATGGACTCTGTTATCGGGACGCTGGGTGGCGATGCAGTAACAAACGGCAGCATAATAGACGCACGTAAGGTGAACGGCGAGGGAATGGACGTGATGTCTGATGGTTGTGCAGACGGTGCACTGGCTGTTGAGGGAACGACTGAATCGACGGAGCATTCGGCGCTGGATGTCCTTGCCGAAGGCTGCGATTATCTGGTAGAGCTGCACCGCTTTCTGCTACAGACGACAGAAATGTATCGGGCCGGTGACGATACAAAGGGCAGAGAGCTGTTCATGGAGCTGATCCAAGGGCTGGAGTGGTTTGTCAAGATAGCCTCCGTGATAGAATCGCAGCTGAATATCGACTTCTCTGCTACCAATTGCGCCGGACGATCCATTAACGAATCGGTGGAGAATCTCAACGGTATATTGCTTGAAATCATCGTGGCCCAGGAACAGCAGGATCTGGTACTCCTGACCGATCTTCTCGAGTATGAACTTGCTCCGCAGCTTGAACTTTGGCTGGAGATATTCACCACACTCAGGTATAACAGGGACAAAGACAACTTTCAGTGAAAGACTTCGTCCATGACTAAGGCAGTAAACGAGTACGCGCGGTATTTCAAAGCAGAGAATCAAGCCAAGATCGGCATCAAACTGGCCGACAACAAGTTTCTTGACGTCTCCGGCCTGATCCGCTCCATTGAAGGGGACCAGCTCACCATCGAGCTTGTCGGAACCGAACCTGTTGAAGAAATGACAGCGGAATCCGGCAGCGACGTGTTCATCACCTTCTGGACCGGCTGGTCTCTGTGCCGCTGCAATGCTGTGCTGATGCGGAAGATCTACGGCAGGCGGGTCTTTCTCCGACTCACCGGCCCGGTCAACGAAAAGCAGACCCGGGAATTCTTCCGGCTCGATGTTACCATTCCCCTCTGTTACACCATCCCTGAGAAACAGCTGTTGACAGCCGTGCATGAAGAGTGGGCCGCGACCGTGGAGCGGCTGAAGGACTGTGCCGCACCAGTGCTGGTGGCAGGCGCTGGAGGATTCAAGGTGGTCAGATGGAATGGTCAGGGCGAAATCGCGCCGCGGCCGGTAAACCTGAGCGGCGGCGGGCTGAGGTTCAAGACCCAGGAGTATGTTGAACCGGGGACACTGGAAGCCATCAACCTGTTCCTGCCCCTCGTTCCCCCCCGGGTTATCCACGTCGTGGCTGAAACGCTCCGTTGCAACGAGATCGTGCTTGGTCGTGAAAAAGGTAACAATTACATCATCGCCACACGCTTCCATTTGATCAACGATAAAGACCGGGAGACCGTCATCGCCTTTATCTTCGCCGAGCAGCGGCGTATCCTGAGTTCCAATGCCGGTAAACGCGGCTAGTTCACCTTCGCAGCTTTCTTCGCAATCGATCCTCTCCGCACTCCTTCCATGAATTACGGACGGACTACATCGGCCCAAGCTTCAACGCCTCTCAGCGACTGACTTCGAAGAGCCGTACCGGGACTTCATGTCTGATTTAATGCGGAATTGATCAGTTTGTGGAGAAAGAGGTGGGGAGGTTGTGCCGGGGAGTACGGTGAGGCGTTGATGCCATGCGAACCAAGGGCAATAGCGGGTATACATGAGGCCCTGCCTTACGGCTCGCTTCCCTCGTTTTCCTTGGCGAGCAGGACGATATCAACTCGTCTGTTCTTCCGGCGCCCTGTCTCGTCTTCGTTGCCGGCGATCGGACGGTACTCCCCGTATCCCACGGCCGAGATCTTCTCAGGCTGGAAGTCGTATTTATCGATCAGGTAGTGGACGATATTGGTCCCCCGGGTAGTGGAGAGTTCCCAGTTGGATTTGAAGAAGCGGGAGCTGATCGGGACATTGTCGGTGTTTCCCTCAACCCGGATGGGATTGCTGTAGCTGGTCAACGATTCGGCAACCTTTGACAGGAGAGTGTAGGAACTCTTCTTCACCTCGGCGCTGCCCGAGTCGAAAAATCCCGCCTCCTTCAGGGTCACCACCAACCCGCGTTTGGTCACCTCCACACTCACCTTGTCCTGTGCACCGTTCTGTTTGAGATTTGTTTCGATGGCCGCCTTGATCGCCTCGAAGTCCTTCGTTTCAGCATGGGAGCGCTTCTTGTGGACCCCTTCATCCTGGCCGCCCTTGCCGGGTGTGAGGATCGTCGCCTTGCCGGGGATGATTCGCAGATCGGTGCTCTCGATGACGTTGACCCGCTCCGATGATGCGCCGGTCCTGGTATGTCCGAACGACTCTTTCATGGAGGCGACCAGCGCCTCGACCTTCCTCTTGTCGGTCTGTGACATGGCGTAGAGGGTTACAAAAACGGCGAAGAGCAGGGTAATGAAGTCGGCGTAGGATACCAGCCAACGTTCATGGTTCGCTTCTTTTTCATGTTTCTTTTTGCGCGCCATTTATTTGCCCTTCTTTTCCGGACTCTTCTTCTCGGATTTTCCATCTTCATGAAGGTATGAGCGGAGTCGCTGTTCGATAAAGTGGGGGTTTTCGCCGTTCTGTATGGCGATGAGTCCCTCAATTACCATCTCCTTCAACAGCATCTCCTCCTTGATCCGGTGCTTCAGCTTGGTGCCGAGCGGGATGCAGATGATGTTGGCGATCATCAGGCCATAGATGGTTGCCACGAAGGCGACCGCGATACCACCGCCCAGCTTGGAGGCGTCGGAGAGGTTCTCCATGACATGGATGAGTCCAAGTACTGCGCCGATGATACCGATGGTCGGGGCAAAACCGCCGGCCGACTCGAATACCTCGGCGCTCAGCTTGGCGTGTTCCTCGTAGGTGTTCAGCTCGATCTCCATGGCCTCCCGGAATTTCTGGGGATCGATGCCGTCCACCACCATGGAAACACCTTTTTTGGTGAAGCTGTCCTTGATGGTCTGCGTCTCCTGCTCCAGGGAGATCAGTCCGTTTTTGCGCGCCTTTGCCGCGTAGCCGATCATGTCCTTGATGATGGCCTCATGACTGGCCTGCGACGGAAAGACGACCTTGCGGATATCCTTGACGGCCTGCAGGATGCCGTGCAGAGGGAAGCTGACAAAGGTTGCCCCGCAGGTACCTCCCGCGACGATCAGGAAGGCCGTGGGCTGCAGGAGGGCACTGATATGCCCGCCTTCCAGTATCTGGCCGCCGATTACCGCTCCGAAGCCAAGAATTATTCCTATTATGGTGGCTATGTCCATTAGTTGGTTCGCCTCAACAAGATGGTTTCATTTCAGCGGATCATCCCAGGCTGCGGGCGGATGTTCCGTTACTCAAGTATTTCCCGCTTGGGGCCAGGCAGATAACTTTCCACTTTTCTTTTTTTCAGGT
>JBGQLM010000250.1:0-4236 GCA_041500085.1 Geobacteraceae bacterium | reverse complement strand
TTGCTAGAGATATGGCTCCAGTGTAATTCGATAATTTTTACCCTACCAATCTGGAGGACTGAACATGCTAAAAATAAGATTTCACTACATCATCTATATCATATTGGCATTTGTGCTTTTTGCGCCGGCTATTGCTTTCTCTGAATGTTCTGAATATAAAATTGTTGATCATGGCGACAGTGTTGAAGCGGTATGTGTAGGCAATTCTCTAGCTCGGTCCGTTGAGATATCAGCCGGTGACCTTGTTTTTAAAAGAGGGGTGGTCTTTTCTCACAAGAGTCATCAGAAGATTTATCAATGTAATGAGTGCCATTCAGCTGGAAATGGCAAGATAACCGGTTTTGGAAAGGATTATGCCCATACTGCTTGTAAAGGTTGTCATACCGAATCAAAGAGAGGTCCGATTGCCTGTAAAGACTGTCACATACTTCACATTGCATCACCATCGTCTACACCAGCAGCAGCGGTTTCTGGGACATCGCAAGTAACTGGTCCAACTACTACGAGCGGCACTTCAGTCCCAATCAATGTCGAATCACTACAGAGAGAACTTCAACAGAAAGAACTTCAGTTGAAAGAATTGGAGCAGAGAGAGCAACTGCAGAGAGATATTCAGCAGAAACAAGTAGAAATTTCTCGTCGTGAAGCTGAATTGAAGAATCAGGAATTGCGGTCGCAAAGACAAAGCGAACCTGTCAATCCGCGTGGACTAACCGGCTCTATTCCCACACCTGTATCAGCGGGGAGCGGTTACTCAAATAACATTCAATTTAGCAGCACTCCCATACCTCAGAACAACGAAGGGTTTGTTGAGGTAGTTGACTACAAGGTCAAATATATCCGACCAACGGACTTGCCGGCTTATTTCAAAACAGCAGAGTTCTTAAGGACATCGAATATAAAAGACATTAAATCGCAGCCTGACCTCTACAAGTACGGGTTATTTAGTACAATAATTGTCGCAAAAAACCATGGGAGACAAGGTACTATCAGCTTTAAGCTCAAGCAAGTAGACGGTTCCGGATTTGAGGTTGAATCTTTAAGTTTCAGTGAACTATTCACCGGAGACCAACTGCGAACGGTTACATCTCATTTGCCTGCATCACAGCTGCCATACGCTTATGATGATAAAAAGTGGTTTATTGAGCCGACAAAATACTGACAGGCAGCACCTGAATAATTTCCAGACATAACAGTAATGCGGATACACTAGTGGGGTCGATGGTACTGCATGGGTAGCTATGTGGGAGAGTAGATCGGGCCGGGAATTTCATAAAAAACGCCCCACCACTTTGCGGTGATGGGGCGTTTTTTATTCAAATTCTTTCGTGCCGGCTACACCTTTGCCAGAATCTTCAGTAGGTGGGGGATCATCTGCTTCTTGCGCGACATGACATTTTTGAGCTCGTAAAGATGAGGCTCCAGTTGGGGGTACTCCATGACATGTTCGATCCTCGTATGCCCCTCCACCAGAAAAAGGGTCGTCTCCGATGTGATGTCGGTTACCATCACGCCGGCGATGAAGAGGTTGTCCCGCTGCTTGATCTCGGCGAGAGTCCTGAGCAGCTCCTTCTTCATGCCGTAAAACTCGGCAAAACCGACTACCTCTACCTGCCCCACCCCGACGGTTTTTCCTTCGTGGCTGAACAGCTTGAAATCCGCTTCAACGACCCTTTGGGCAGAGCCGTAATTGTTCAGCGAGCTGCAGGCAGCGAAGATGTCGCGACCGAACTCTTCGGCGCTCAGGCCGGACAGGCTCTCCAGCCAGCCAACCGTCACGCGGTCACTGGTAGTGGTGGTCGGAGATTTGAGAATAACCGTATCGGAAAGTATTCCGGCCAGGAGCAGCGATGCCATGCCGCGGTCCGGTTCGAGCCCCTCTTCCCGGAAGCGCAGGGCAACAAGGGTACAGGTGCTCCCGAGCGGTGACGTGATGAAGGTGATCGGCATCACGGTGTGGCTGTTCCCCAGCTTGTGATGGTCGATGACCTCCATGATCTCCAGTTCCTCTGCTCCGGGCACGGCCTGCCCCATCTCGTTGTGGTCCACCAGGATAAGGGCATACGGATTCGGTGCCATCAGGGACGATTTTGTCGCCACGCCGGCAAGGGAACCCTCCTCGTCAATGGCAAAGACTGCCGACTCGCCCGAGGCGATCATCCTGCGCCGTAGGCTGCTCACCTGCTCTCCGATACCGATAGTGGCAAATTTGCTTTCCGCCAGCAGCGCTACCGGAGTTGAGAGGCGCGAGAGCCAGGCTGCGCTGGCAGTGTCGTGCGGGGTGAGCAGTACCGCCACCGCCTTTTCCTCAGCCAGGGCGAGCAGCTCTTTGTCCAGCGGATGGTTGCCGGTTACTACCAGCAGTTTCACCCCCCGTTCAATGGCCGACAGCTGGATGGTCCGCCGGTTGCCGGTCATTACCAGCAGGCTGCTCGGGTCATGTCCCTCGATCCTGTCGGAGAACGACTCCTCCAGCATCGCACCGATGAAGAGCTTGAGGGTCACCGCTTCCGCGTCATTGCCACCGGCCACAAAGTTGCCGGACAGGGTTCTTGCCAGCGAGGGCAGGGTGGTGGTGAACTCCCGCTGGCGGTCGCTGCCGGGGAGCAGGTAGTTTTCCGACAGGCGCAGCAGCGACAGACTGCCCTGGGGCCGCCCCGACTCATCCAGCACCGGAAGCACCCTCACTCCGCTGCTGTGGAACTTCTCCAGCGCCTCGTAGGCGGAACTCCCCATGGAGACCGTCACGGGACGGCGGTTGACGATGTCTCGGACCTTGGGGTGAACATCTGCCAGGTAGATGGGGCCGGCAATACCGAGGCGATCCAGAATGTAGCGGGTCTGCGGATTCGGCTCTCCTGCCATGGCCGCCACTGCCTCCGGCAGCCCGGTCCGGCGTTTCAGGGCGGCATAGGCGATGGCCGAGGCGATGGAGTCGGTATCCGGGTTACGGTGGCCAATGACATAAACGGTTTTTTCCAAGGTAATGACTCCTTTTTTGCTACTTCGCCATCTGCTTCAGCACCTGCTCCAGCTTGCGTAACTCTTCGCCATAACCTGCCCAGTTGCCCTGGCGTTGCAGGTTGATCGCCTTTTCAAAGATCCCCATGGCTTCCCTGGCCAGCGTGACGGGTGCTTCCTTCGTAACAGGTGTGACAGCACCCGGTGCAGCTGCAAAGGTCTTCTTGCCGCCGAAGAGCCGTTGCAGGGCCAGTTCCAGGTTCTCCTCCATGACTACCTCGTCACCGAAGGCGACAATCACCCGCTTCAGTTCGGGCAGAGCAGACTTGTCAGCAGCGAGAAAAAGCGGCTGGACGTATAGTAGCGACTTTTCTATCGGGATCACCAGCATGCTCCCCCGGATAACTTCGGAGCCGCGCTGGTTCCAGAGCGTCAGCTGCTGGGAGATGAAGGAGTCCTGGTTGATCCGGGCGTCGATCTGTTTCGGACCATAGATCAACCGGTCGCGTGGAAAGGTGTAGGCCCGGATCTTGCCGTAATTCGGTCCGTCACAACGGGCTGTCAGCCACGCCGCCAGATTGTCCCGGTTGGAGGGGGTAAACGGCAAGAGCAGGATATACTCTTCCAATTTTTCGCCAGGCAGCTTCATGATCGTGTAGTAGGGCTCCATCGGCTTTTCACCCAGCACCGGCACTTGCCAGAGGTTTTCCTTGTTGTAGAAAACCTTCGGGTCGGTCATGTGGTAGGCGGCAAACATGGCGGCTTGTAGCTGAAGGAACTGGTGCGGGTAGCGGACATGCTGGCGCAGACTTTCGGGCATGGCTGTCAGCGGCTTGAAAAGCCCGGGGAACATCCGGCCATAGACTTTTGCCATTACGTCATTCGGATCGCTGATGTAGAAGTCGACTGAGCCGTCATAGGCGTCGACAACAGTCTTGACGGAGTTCCGCATGTAGTTGATGCCACCCTTGAGCGGCCTGGAATAAGGGAGCCGATCAGAGTAGGTATAGGCATCGATGATCCATTTGAGCCTGCCATTTTCGTCGACCACCATGTAGGGATCGTTGTCGAAGCGGAGAAAGGGGGCTATGGTTTTAACCCGTTCGTTGATGTTGCGGTTGAAGAGGATGCGGCTCTCCGTGGTGATGTCGGAAGAGAGCAGAATCTTCTCAGTCTTGAACTTGGCGGCAAAGAGCACCTTCTTGAGGAGGGAATCGATCGCCACCCCGCCTTTGCCGGTATAGGTCGTATTGATATTGCCGGTGGCGGTCGGAT
>JBGQLM010000249.1:0-4267 GCA_041500085.1 Geobacteraceae bacterium | reverse complement strand
CGCTTGCCATCGGCAACAGCCTCGGCGAGCGCCACGGTGGTCTCCTCAAGATTCATCGAGGCCGAATCGTAAAACCGCGCGTCCGGTGCATACCGCTTGACCAGCTCCCGGTCTACCAGGCTGCCGGTATAGACAACGACATCGGCTTCGGCAAGAAGCCGCGCACCCTTGACCGTGATCAGCTCGGCGTCGCCCGGTCCGGCGCCGACAAAATGGACCATTTTTTCGTTTATATCATTCAAGATTGAGACCTCACTGCTTTTTAGGATCAATACATCCTCAGTTCGTTGTACAGGGTATCCCGTTCAACCGGAACGCGCCCTGCCTTCCGGATCATGTCGACGATACTCTCTTTGGTCATGGTCTGCGGCGTGGATGCTCCGGCATCATGCCCGATCTTCTCTTCCACTACCGTGCCGTCGAGGTCGTTCACCCCGAAACAGAGTGAGGTCTGGGCGATCTTCTCCCCCAGCATGACCCAGTAGGCCTTGATATTGGCGAAATTGTCGAGATAGAGCCGGGACACCGCCAGGGTCTTCAGGTCGTCGACGCCACCGCTCAAGGGATTTTTCAGGTGGCCGAGCGGGTTGTTTTCCTTCTGGAAGGAAAGCGGGATGAACACCTGGAAGCCCCCGGTTTCGTCCTGCAGCTCCCTGAGCCTCCTCATGTGATCGACCCTGTCGCCGTAACTCTCGACATGCCCGTACAGCATGGTTGCGTTGGATTTCAGGCCGGCACGGTGGACTTCCCGCATCACCCCTAGCCACTCCTCGCCGGAGATCTTTTCCGGGCAGAGCCGGTCGCGCACAGCCTTGCCGAGGATCTCCGCCCCGCCGCCCGGCAGCGAGCCGAGCCCCGCCTCCTTGAGTCTTTCAAGTGTGCCAGAGATGGAGAGCCCGGACAGACGGGCCAGGTACTCGATCTCCACCGCGGTGAACGCCTTGATGTGGAGTGCCGCTGAAACGCTCCGGACGGTGGTGAGCATTTCGAGATAGAATTCGAACGGCAGCTCCGGATGAAGACCGCCGACAATGTGAATCTCCGTAGCCCCCTGGCTAGCCGCTTCCAGAGCCCGATTACGGATCTCCCCCATATCGTAGCAGTAAGCTCCCGGTTCGTCCGCAGCCTTCGAGAATGCGCAGAACTTGCACTGGTTGACGCAGATGTTCGTATGGTTGATATGGCGGTTGACATTGAAAAAGACCCGCCTGCCGTTCTTCCGCTCATTGGCAGCGGCAGCAAGCTCTCCGACCGCGATCAGATCGGAATGCTCGAAGAGGAAAAGAGCGTCGGTTTCGGTCAAGCGCTCACTGGCAGCTATTTTTGCAGCGATATGTTCTACGTTCATGACTCCCTCTACTGAATTGCCAGGACGCACGGGAATTTATACCCAGAGAATTTTTACCAGATGTTCCACCTGCCGGAACTCCGGATCACCTGTAACCAGCGTCGCATTGTGTTCGATTGCGGAGGCAAGTGCAAAGGTGTCGGCATAAGACATTGGGTAACGGGCTTTCAGTTCTGCGGCACTGAAGATAAGATCATTGGGACAAGGGAGTATGGTGAAGTTAAGACTCTTAAGCTTCACCAGCATCTGCAGTTTGGCGTCTTCGCCTGACCTGCGGCGTATTATGTAGATGAGCTCGCCAACATTGATTGCTGAGATGAGACGGGGAGAATCATGTTTAACAGCCTCTTCAAGCAGCTCCCGCACCTTTTCGTGCCCAGGTTCACGGTAGAAAAAACGGATCATGGCAAAACTGTCGAAAAGGATATCATTCATTCATGAAATCCTTGCGCCGCTCCTTCAAAAGCTCTTCAGCAAGTGACGGGCCGTCATCACGCAAAAAGCCCCACGCATCGGCAACAGGATCAGCAACCACCGGCACGATGCAGACGACGTTACCGTACTCCACAAAGCGCACTTCGGTGCCGGGTTCGATATGGTGCCGCTTCCTGATATCGCCAGGGATGAGAATCTGTCCTTTTACCGTTACCTTTGATGCTTTTTTCACGGCAGCCTCCAAAAGTATTACCTTTAGCCTAAATAGTAATACCTGATGCCGGAATCTTCAAGCGGAAAAATGAAAATGGCGCCGAAAGCTCGACCTCTGCACAGGGAATTATGATAACGCTGTGCAGCCGGTCTCACTGGGGCTGCACCCGTCTAGTTGGACAATCTTCCTGATTGATTACATCTTGAGCAAAAAGTAGCCTGCGATACAAAGTCCTAAGCTAATACCCAGCAGTAACCATGTTGGTTTTGCTTCATTTTTTGATCCTTGTAAATCAGCCACTCCCTTCATAAAGACACCAATCCGAAACGACGTCGTTATGGCTTCAAAGGGGTGGTCTTTGGCATCTTCAATGCTCTGTTCGGGATTTCGAAAGAAAATCGAGTAAAGTGTTGCAGTTAAAAGTGGGAGTCCGATCGCTATCGTAACAATACCCAATACCAAGGGGAGAGTTTTCATTTTGATCATTTCCCCCATCGCTTGAACAGATCCGCCTCGATCCCCAGCTGGTCCAGCACCTTCCCGACCACAAAATTAACGATATCATCGACTGTCTGCGGATGGCCGTAGAATCCGGGCATGGCAGGAATTATCCTGACCCCGAGGCGCGACAGTTTCAGCATGTTTTCGAGATGAATTGCCGAGAATGGGGTCTCGCGCGGCAGGAGCAGCAGCGGCTTCCCCTCTTTCAGCATCACATCCGCGGCCCGCTCCAGCAGGGTGCCGGAAAGTCCGGCGGTGATCCGGGCAAGGCTCCCCATGGAGCAGGGAGCGACGATCATCGCATCCGGAGCAGCCGAGCCGCTCGCCAGGGGGGAATGGAAGTTTGTTTCGCTGTAAAAGGTCAGCTCGTCAGGAGCGACATTGAAGTACGTATGAAGAAGCTTGTTGACCAACTCTTCATGCCCGGTCCAGTCAAGCCCCATCTCTTCCTTCAGCACCGTAAAGCCGCTGCTGCTGATGAGGATGCTGAGCCGGTTTCCGGCAGAGAGGAGCTCCTGGATCAGCCTGACTCCGTAAATCGCACCGGAAGCACCGGTAATAGCCACGCAGTAGTGACGTTTCATCTTCCACCTCCGGATACGAAAATTTCGGCAAAGGTAGCGATCAGGATGATGATGCTGACATAGCCGTTCATGGTGAAGAAGGCGAGATCGAGCTTTTTCAGGTCGCCGTCTTTCAGTATCAGGTGCTCGTAGAAAAGGAGCAGAGCAGCAGCACCAATGCCGCAGAGAAACGGCATCCCTAGCCCCAGTGCGATCCGCAGCCAGAGGAGGAGCAGGATCATGATCGCCGAAAAGAGCCTGGCAAGCCAGAGCGAGCCTTTCACGCCGAGGCTTACCGGGATGGAATGCAGCCCGGCGTTTCGGTCGAATTCCAGATCTTGCAAGGCGTACAGGATATCGAAGCCGGCAACCCAGAAGAGGACCGCGGCGCCGAGAAGCACCGGCGGCAGGGAAAGCTCGCCGCGGATCGCGATCCAGGCCCCTATTGGTGCGGCTGCCAGGCAGAGGCCGAGCACGATGTGGGCAAAGGCGGTGAAGCGTTTGCAGTAGGAGTAGAGGGCAAGAAAGAAGAGCGCGACCGGCGCCAGCTTGAGGCAGAGCGGATTGAGCTTGTACGCGGCAAAGAGCAGCAACAGGACCGAAAGAATGATGAAGGTTGCGACGTTCCCCTTGCTGATCTGCCCGGCAGGGATCGCCCGTGAAGCGGTACGGGGATTTTTCGCATCGATCTCTGCGTCTATCAGGCGGTTCATCCCCATGGCTGCAGTCCGGGCACCGACCATGGCCAGAAGGATCCAGAACCCCTGCGCCGCTGAGGGAAGGCCCCGGGCGGCCAGCAGCGCTCCGGTAAAGGCGAACGGCAGCGCAAAGAGCGTGTGGGAGAACTTGATCATCTCCAGAAAAACGGTTATACGGCCAAACAGAGTCATCAATCGTGTCCTTTGGAAATATACGATGTCAGGCTGGCACCAAGCGCCTTCATTCGAGCTGACGGGCCGTTTCTGCAATTCCGCGGCTCATTACGCTACAGCCGATAAACTCGCTGCGCTCAAACAGTATCGGCTTTCCGCTCCATATCGCCGGGAATTGCGACGAAACGGCCCTGAGGCTCTCTTTACGGCGCTTGATACCGACCTGCAGCATTCGGATTAATCGTCCGCAAAACCATACTCTTTCCAGCGTCTACCAATCAAAGCAATCGTCTCGGCATCCGGGGTCACCGGTATTTTCGTCGTGTAAGGCTTG
>JBGQLM010000248.1:0-4288 GCA_041500085.1 Geobacteraceae bacterium | reverse complement strand
GCTTAATCCGGACGGCATTGAAAAGCCTGTTTTCAGCGGGATATCAGGTGTTATAAGGCGGGAGGAGAAGATCGCCGTTGTCGGTGTGAACGGCGCCGGCAAATCGACTTTTCTCAAGGTACTGGCCGGTCAGACCGATCCAACCGCCGGGGTCGTTACCATAGGGGCCAACGTGGAACTAGGTTACTTCAGCCAGCACGCCATGGAACTGCTCGACCCCACCAAGACGGTCTTCGAAACCTTGCAGGACGCCATGCCGCTGGCGACTATCGGCGTGATCAGGAATCTCCTCGGCGCTTTCCTTTTTTCCGGCGATACTGTTGAGAAACGAATCGAAAACCTCTCCGGCGGCGAGAAAAGCAGGGTCGTGCTGGCCACGCTCCTGGCCCGGCCGGTCAACTTCCTGGTACTTGACGAACCGACCAACCACCTGGACATACGTTCACGGGAGATCTTGCTGGACGCCCTGAAGAGTTTCACCGGCACGGTGGTCCTGGTCAGCCACGACCGGCACTTTCTCCGTTCTCTTGTGGATCACGTGTACGAGATCGATCACGGCGAGATGCGTATCTATCAGGGTGATTACTCCTATTACCAGCATAAGGTTCACGGGGAAGCGGGGTAATAAGACCCGGTAAAATCAAAAGGCGACCAATCGGTCGCCTTTAATAGTTTCTACATTATGTGTCGTCAATATCCCCTGTAGGAATGCTAGGAGTGCCTGCCAGACGGGCGAGCGTTATCTCTTCGTTGCGGCCTGAACCCCGCTCTTGGTGCAGTGCCTGCCGGTTTTGGCTGAGCCGGTGCGTGCTCTGATTTTAGTGCTTTCTTCTCCCCGCCGGCGCTCTTCATTCCACCTGTCTGCTTGCGTGGTTGACGCGGTTCCCGTGGCGCGCGGGCAAATTCGGCATCCTTTTTCGGAGGCGGTACCGCATAATCGAAACCGTCAACAGTGCAGCGTTCCAGAGTCGTTCCCAGCTTCTTTTCAATGGTACGCACCATGAGCGTATCGTCTCCGGTTACCATTGTAAAAGCATCACCGCTCTTTGCTGCCCGGCCTGTCCGGCCGATCCTGTGGATATAAGCTTCCGGGGTATCCGGGATGTCGTAGTTGATGACGTGGGAAATCTGCGAGACATCGATGCCGCGAGCGGCAATGTCAGTGGCGACCAGTATCTGGAACGTACCGTCGCGGAAACCATCCAAAGCGGCCTGACGACGGTTCTGGGACAGGTTCCCCTGCAGGGAAGCCGCCTTGTAGCCAGCTTTTTCCAGCTGCTCGCCGAGACGCTTGGCTCGGTGCTTGGTACGAGTGAAGATCAGTACCGATTCAGTGTCAGTATGCTGCAATAGCTCCAGCAGCAGAGCCGTCTTGAGGTGCTGTTCCACCGGATAGAGGGCATGGGTGACCGTAACCGGAGGGGCAGTGTTGCCGACCTGGACGGTAACCGGATCCCGAAGAATTTCGTGGGCCAGAGTCCGGATGTCGGGCGGCATGGTTGCCGAAAAGAGCAGGGTCTGACGCTTCGCCGGAACCTGTTTGAGAATCCGGCGGATATCCGGCAGGAAGCCCATGTCGAACATCTGGTCGGCCTCGTCAAGCACCAGCACCTCGACGTGGCTCAGATCGATGGTCCCCTGGGAAAGATGGTCGAGCAGCCGGCCGGGGCAGGCGACGACGATCTCAACTCCTTGTTTGAGTTTCTGAATCTGCGGATTTACGTTGACTCCCCCATAAACTGTAATGCTTCTGATACGGGTTTTTCGACCGAGGGTGCTGATGGCTTCATGAATCTGCTCGGCAAGCTCGCGTGTTGGAGCAATGATAAGTGCTCGTACAACTCCGCGAGGGCCTTCAAGGAGACTCTGCAGGATCGGCAGGGCAAAGGCGGCCGTCTTGCCGGTGCCTGTTTGCGCCAGTCCCATGACGTCGCGACCGGCCAAAACGTGCGGGATAGCTTGTTGCTGAATGGGGGTCGGTGTTACATAGCCTTCCGCCGTGATAGCGGCAGAAATGGTGGGGTGAAAATTGAACTGTGTAAAATGCATGAAATTCCTTATTTTATGATCACTGATCTACGTCTGTTGCGGGCTGACCAGATCCATCTTCGACCTCATCGGCTGGTTTTTCCCGCTTTCGCTGCAGTTTTTCCTCGTTTTTCTTCTTTTTCTCGAGTTCCTTCTGCCGCTTCTGGAATTGATAATTCGGTTTTGCCATACGGATTAATGCTCCTCTGAAATAAACCGATGCTCCAAGAAAAAAAGCCCCGAGGTATCCCGGGGCTTTTTGTGTCTACTGGAGACGGTCGTTAGATTCTTGACACGTTCGCGGCTTGAAGCCCTTTCGGACCCTTGGTTACTTCAAATGAAACCCTGTCGCCTTCAGCAAGTGATTTGAATCCATCACCTGAAATGGCTGAAAAATGGCAGAATACATCTTCGCCATTTTCCTGCTCGAGAAAACCAAAACCCTTGCTGTCGTTAAACCACTTTACTGTTCCTTCTACCATGTGTGTACCTTCTCCTGATCTTTCTTCTTGTTTATTTGTCCGGCTATAACACCGAATCTTATTCACAGTAACAGCTTAGTTCTGTTTATGTCAAGCTACTTAATGCAAATAATTCTCATATACCCTTGAAAGTTCATAATAATTCCCGTCGTTGGCAAAATGAAGGGATATTGATTGCTAATAATGCAACATTGCCGTACTATTGAATAGTTACACGAAATAGTTTCCTCCCGCCTCATTCCAGAAGTCCCCGAGTTGCTGATTATAACTCACCCACCCTAACGTAAAAAAGAAAGCGGTGTAATCAATGGCATTAAGAGTCGGCAACATTATTAGTCACACTGGAGGGCTGGGATGGGGTTCCGGTAAGGTTCTCGAAGTAACTGCCAAATCTGCAATGATTCAGTTCAGCGACGGCACAAACCGGAGAATTGCAGTATCTCACTTCACCACCCTTGAACCGGCTGCTCCCAGTTCTTTTTCGCCCCCCCCTGAAGCCCTGGTTGCACCGAAAGCCCCCAGAGCTCCCAGGGTCGCCAAAAAGAAAAAATAATTGCAGCAATAGGCTTAGAACTGGTAGCCGAAAGCAGCAAGTCCGACAAGAGATCTGGTTGCAAAGAAATCGATATTGGAATCTGACCGGTTATAAAGTATTGCTGCAGAGGTAAAGTAGTTTCGCCAGCCGAACGGGTTTTCCAGCCTGGCAATGCTGCTGAATCGATATCCGGTGTCGCGGCGGGTTTTATTAAATTTGGGATGGATCTCGTCATAGTCGCTTACTGACCCGCCTATTCTTGTTGCGATCAGAAGATTACCCCCCACCCAGTCGACTCCGACACCAAAACGGACTCCTTGGAAGCTGTTTGCCGCTCCGAGATAATCGCCCCTCTGATACCCCAGAAGCGGTACAATCATCCAGTTTTCACTTATCCGCTGCCGCCAACTGAAGTCGACATCAAGCAGTGCGCCATCGCGCCTCAGCTCTCCGGTAAGCTCCTCATCGACAATATTTTTAACTGTTCCCTTTACAGCCAGATTCAGGGGAGTGCCACCGATCTCCTCGAAGGCAATCCGGCCGCCGTAGGAATTGACGCGGGTTTCGCTCCTCGGCGTCCCTACCAGGTAGGGGTTTTGCCACTCCCTGCCAAAGAAAGAGTAGAATGCACTCCCGCTAACTGCCCCCTTGTCAAGCTTACGGCGATAACCCAAGCCCACTCCGAGCGGCTCATCGGTTGAAGAACCGTAATAAACCGTGTTTCTCTCCCAGGAATAACGGAGCTCGATCACCGGAGCCGGGTAGACCCTGGTGATCGTTTGGGGCTTGTCATTGAGAGAGCCGAGTGTAGAGTTACCCCTTCCGGACAGGTTGTCAGCCTGATTCATCACAAGAAGTCCAACGCCAATCCTGCTTGAAAAACCATCGGCAGCAGCAATGACTGGCATGAAAACCAGAAGCAGGGCTGCGGGCACCGCATTAGTCACAAGATATTTCCAATTGCTGTTTTTCACAGTCACTCCTGCAATTATCGTTATCCGAATTGGCAGCGGCTAACCCATAACACTGTTTCCATCATTAACTATATTTATGTTGTCTTTAACCACTAGACAGTGCATTTATATAAAAATTTTTGTAGGAATTAATAAACAACCCCGCCGCAAGCAGCGGGGTATTTAGAACAACACCAACTGATAGTCGGCATGGAGCTTCTGATAGGTTTTACCTTGATTCTTGACGTAGCTTCCTATCGTGTTCTCATTTCCGTGCTTGCCAACTGTGC
>JBGQLM010000247.1:0-4335 GCA_041500085.1 Geobacteraceae bacterium | reverse complement strand
GAACGAGCGCATCGGACAGCCGGCAGAGCACTTCCCGCACTGGAAACAGCGCCGCACCGAGCTGCCCGACAGCTTCTCCACTTTCTTGACGAAATCCAGGTTCATCGTCTCGGTGGAAAGGGTCATCTTGGAGTTTTTCATTCACAACCTCGGGACGAAAGCATTTTTACTATAACTAAAACTGAGATTATATTAATCGCTTAAAAATTAGGTGATGTTTTAACCATATTAAAAATAAATACCATATTCCAATCAAAATTGTCAAGGTTCATTAAAGTGTCGCGTGCAAGCCTGGGAGCGGTGGTGATCCCCCGGAAGTGCAGGGGCGAGCCGGAGCGGCAGCGGACACAGGCCAGACAGAGCATCGTGGGAGAGAGCCGCAAAACCTTGCCGAACGTCATTGAATCGACAAACGGTCCAGGTCCGCAGCCCCGGGCGCCCCGTAACGGACGGGGGGCCACCACTGCTCCTGCACTGCTGCCGCTATCGTCCCCACCTAATCCTCCAGCTGTTCGGCCAGGATTTCCACGGTATGGCGCACCCTGATGTCGGCGCCGTCCTGATCCATCCCTCCCCGTATCTGCAAGACGCAGCCCGGACAGTCCATGGCAACAACGTCTGCCCCGGTCTCCTTGATGTTGTGCAGCTTG
Organism: Geobacteraceae bacterium; assembly: GCA_041500085.1. Classification (GTDB taxonomy): domain Bacteria; phylum Desulfobacterota; class Desulfuromonadia; order Geobacterales; family DSM-12255; genus VEOV01. The sequence goes on along the minus strand of JBGQLM010000247.1, from coordinate 3,685 downwards.
CGCTGCAGGATCGGGGCGGATATCTCCGGCAGCTTGAGCGAGTAGGAGCCGCCCATGCCGCAGCAGGTATCGCTCTCGAACATCTCGGTCACCTCGAAGCCTGCCTTGCCCAGCAGCTCCCGCGGCTCTGCCGAAACCCGCAGCGTCCTTTTCAGATGGCAGGAGTCGTGATAGGTCACCTTGCAGAGTTTCCGGCCTTCCTTCAGGGTCAGGCGCCCCTCATCCACCAGCTTCTTCACCAGGGTGGAAAAATCGACGGTTTTTACTGCAAGCTCCTGTGCCTTGGGGAGCCATTCGGTCTGGCCGAGACTCTCGAAAGTGCTGATGAATTCATGGGAGAGCGCCACTGTGCAGGTCGGACAGGCCGAAACGACGTACTGCGCATCCTCGCCCAGGAGGGACTTGATGTTGTCCACGGCATTTTTTGCCGCCACCTCGTACGCTCCGCTGTAACGCGCGGGAGCGCCGCAGCAGGTCTGCTCTTCCGGAAAGACGACCTCTATACCGGCCTTGTTGAGGATTTTGACCAGCGCCTCCCCCATCTCGGGATAGGCAAAGTCGATCAGGCAGCCGGCGTAAAAGACCGCCTTTTCATTCAGCTTCGGCTGCTTGATTTTCTTGAAGCGGTCCCGGAACGGCTCCTCAGCGATGGCCGGCAGGCTGCGGCCGTCCGTGAGATCCGCCAGGAAGAGCGGCAGGTGGCGCAGAAACTTGCCCGTAGCAAACGGTTTAGCGGCAAGCGAGGCTGCCCGCAGCATGCCGTGGAAGAGTTTGCGGTTGTTCACCACGCCGTAGATCGCCTTATGCAGCATCGGCAGCCCCTCTTTTTGCACCAGACGCCGCCTGATCTCCATGATCAGTTCGGGGATGTCGATCTTGCCCGGGCAGACCTCCTTGCAGTTGCCGCACTGGATGCAGAGACCCTGAATCTCCTCGGATTTCTTCAGTTCGTCGAACCAGGCGGTGAGAATGGTCCCGATGCCGCCGGTGTAGATCTTGCCGAAAACATGTCCGCCAACGAGGCGGAAAACCGGGCAGACATTCAGGCACGAGCCGCACCTGATGCACTGGAGCGCCTGCTTGAATTTGGGATCGTTCGCCATCTCGGTCCGGCGGTTGTCCATCAGAATGATATGCAGCTCCTTGGTGGAGCCGTCAGTATTGGGGGTCGGGCCGGTGATGATCGAGACGTAGCTGGTAAGAAGCTGGGCCGTGGCGCTCCGCGGCAGGGCATTCAACACAGGAACTACATCCTCGAATTTTTCCACGAACTTTTCGATGCCGACCAGGGCGATATGGATCTTCGGCAGGGTGGTGACCATCCGGGCGTTCCCCTCGTTGGTGACGATGACGATGCTTCCGGTCTCGGCGACTGCAATATTTCCCCCGGTGATCCCCATGTCCGCAGCCAGGAACTTGGAGCGGAGCTCCTTGCGGGCCACTTCGACGAGTCTCGGGATGTCGGTGCTCAGGCGCTCATTGACCTCCTTGCTGAAGAGATCCGAGACCTCCTCCTTGGTCATGTGGATGGCCGGCATGACCATGTGAGACGGGGTCTGCCCGGCCAGCTGGATGATCCATTCCCCCAGGTCCGTCTCCCCGACCGAGATGCCGGCCCTTTCCAGGTAGCTGTTGAGGTGAATCTCTTCGGTAGCCATGGACTTGGATTTGACCACGCTTTTGACGTTGTTGTCCCGGGCCACCTTGAGAATGTACTCCTTGACCTGCTCCGGGTCGCTGGTCCGGAAAACTTTGGCGCCGGCAGCCTCGGCATTCCGGGTGAAATCGGCTGCCATCTTGTAGAGGTTGGAGGCGGCATGGGACTTCCGCTCGGCAATCTCGGTCCGGAGCGCCTCGAAGTCGATCCCCTCGTACGCCCTGGCGCGGTTCACCTTGTAGGCTTCGGAAAATTTCCCGAGCGCCCCTGTGAGGTTGGCGTTGTTGACGGCCTTTTCTATGGACTGCTTGAAATCGCTCTTCATAAGGCAGCTCCTTCCAGTTCATCGATAAAAACAATGACCAGCCGTTTCGGACCATGCACGCCTATGGTGAGAACGCGCTCTATGTCGGCGGTCCGGCTCGGACCGGTGATAAAGGCAATGTACCTGCTTGTTTGGGGGGTGATCCTGCCGAAGACCGCGGTCTTGTCCGGAAGTATCCGGTCTGTCCCGATAATGGCAATATGTATCGATGGCAGGGTGGATGCCATTCTCTGTTCGGCAGCGGTCTGGTCCGTCACGAGAGAGCCGGTATCAGCCAGGGCCCAATCCGCCTCGCTGATGCCGATCAGGGAATCTGCAGCTGATTGCCGGCTGACGTCGAAACCGAGTCCCGGAACCTTCATGCTGAGCTGCACCGTGTCGATCCCGTTCAGGAATGGGCCGTCGGCCCAGATCGCGGACGATTGCGGCACCGCGGCTACGCCTTCCTGCTGCAGAAACGTCAGGATGAAATCGAGTGCCTCTTCCCTGGCCCCGAAACGATGCACTTCTGAGCCAACCCCTTCAGCCCTGGCCTTGAACTGTTCATACATGGAATAGTGCCTCCCTTATTTAAAGCTGTCCGAACCAAAACCTTGACGCTCTCCCCGCCGACGAATCAGCAGACACCAACTCGATTTTTAATAAGCGCGGGAAAAGCGTTTTAAACCTGGGCCGTCAGGCTTGCCCGACAGCAGCAATAAACGGTGACCAAAAATCTTTTGGCTAAACAGTATAACCACATTACATATTACCATAGCCACCTTAACTTACCATGTCAACAGCGTTTTTTCAGTCGTCAAAAAAACAGTTGACACAGTTTCAACAAATAGTGTAATTGGTAATACAAGTTTAAATAACCATTTTCTATTTTGCGATATACAGAGCTCCACTCACTGACAGCGCGCACCGAGGATTTGCAGAACAGCAAGCATACCCACGAAAGGAGAAACGTTATGCCCTGGATTCAAACGTATACCCCAGTAGCAGGCAGTCTCGGCATGTCGGCCCTCATCGCCGCCATCCCTCTCGTCGTCATCTTCGTCTGTCTCGCCGTCCTTAAGATGAAGGCACACAAGGCCGGCCCTCTGGCCGTTGCCTCGGCAATCGGTATTGCCATTGCAGTCTGGGGGATGCCGGCCAAGCTCGCCGGTCTCGCCTTCATGCAGGGAGCCGCCTTCGGCCTCTTTCCCGTCTTCTATATCGTCATCACCACCCTGTTCCTCTACAACATAACGGTCAAGGGTGGGCAGTTCGAGATCATCCGGGCCTCGCTCGCCGGGGTTACTGCGGACCGTCGTATCCAGGCGCTCCTGATCGCCTTCTGCTTCGGCGCTTTCATCGAAGGCGCTGCCGGCTTCGGGACGCCGGTAGCGATCGCCGGGGCGACACTCGTCGGGCTGGGCTTCCGTCCCCTGTATGCTGCCGGTGTCTGCCTGATCGCAAATACCGCGCCGGTCGCCTTCGGCGCCATCGGTATTCCGGTAGTGGCACTCGCCGGTGTCATGGGCTACGGAGACGACGGCATGATGAAGCTCTCCACCATGGTCGGCCGCCAACTCCCCTTTATCTCTGTCATCATCCCCTTTTACGTGATCATGATCATGGTCGGCTGGAAAAAGACCATCGAAGTGCTGCCGGCCATAATTACCTGCGGCGTGACCTTTGCGGTCTGCCAGTGGGCGACAGCAAGCTACCTCGGACCG
>JBGQLM010000246.1:0-4381 GCA_041500085.1 Geobacteraceae bacterium | reverse complement strand
TTCGAAGTTCAGATAGAGCACGTTTTCCCGCGGAACGGCGCCGGCGGTCACAAGTTTCCGGGCAATCCGCTGGGTCAGGAACGATTTACCCGAACGCCTGAAGCCGGTAACGATCTTCATCGGACGGGACCCGAAACTCTCCAGTATGCGCGGTTCCAGATGGCGTTCAACCCCCTGTCGCGTCATGACCCGATCTTGCCATTCGAATATGAGTTGCCGAACGATCTCTTGCTTCATAAAGTCCTCTATAAAGGTTTATTTTATATTGTAAAAATACCCCTTTAAAGGATTAAATTCAAGGTAAAGATAGCCTGCAGCCAGCAGCCCGACCAGCGGTTTCATGGCCAGATCATCCTGCGAAAGTTTTTTCAGCTCCCGGCAGCCGAGCGCAACAAAGGGCAACGCGATCGCAAACCAGAGCGAAGCCCAGCCGAGCGGCAGAATCCCTTCGGAGATGTGCATGGCGTGTGCAGGTGTGGCAGCAGCCAAGGTCAGGAGCAGTATTGTCAGGATGGTACTGGGCATCTAGGGAGTCTTTCGATATTGTATTATTAATTTATCAAATTCATTCTGAGGCATACCGGCTATTTTATTAGCCCCTAGCCATACCGCGTCATCTATCATTATTGTTCTGTTACGATGGTCACTATAGAACTCATTGAGACCATTAATATGTTTAAAAATATCAACCCCATTAAAATATTTATTCGCGTACTCGCTATACGATTCTATAGCTTTTTGCGCAGATGCTTGCGGTTTGTCCATATTATAGTCTTTCCAAAAAGATAACTTTCCACCAAGAGGCATCCCTTTGAAAAACCCTAACATAAACATTAAGCGTGTCTGCTCATCCTGATCTTTCCACCAGTTACCATTTAATGTTTCGCCTCTATAAGGTTTCAACTCCTTAGTAGAGTTTATGTTTGCATTTTCAACCTTGTTAAATAGCTGAGGTATTTCCCACTTGATCCACCCCCGTGGAGTAGATAGTTGAACTTCATTTGTCAGGCGATTAGTCCTGTATTTTATTGGTAGACCAGAGGAGTAGTCATTCTCGTATCGGTACAATGTAGGCCAGACAAACCAGCCAATGAATGCAACCACAACTAAAATAAGAATAATTTTGACTTCTTTTGTCACTTGAGCCCCCTTAATAGATCAAGTAAACGACTTTCACCGGTTATAAACGTTTCCAAAGCGCACACTCACTTGACTTGCCATGGATATTGTAGCTGACTGATTTATTTGTCTGCTGTTCAACCAACCTTCCCTCTAATGAGGAAATTATTTTAGCCAATTCACTATGAGCGTATTCTGTGACTTTTCCTGTGGCTAGATTGGCCGCTGCAAACCTAAGGTAGTCGTCACTATAATCACGAATAATTTTGTCAATTATGTAGTGGCTGTCAAACATTTTGCCTTCTTTTATGCCGCCGATGATTGATTCAATGAGTTGTTGCATGATATCTCCTTTTTAACTCAATCGTTATTGACCGATTCACACATACACGTGAACCGGTGATCCACTCGAATGAAAGGGTGCATGGGCTATTCCGATGCAATTATTGAAAGTCAATTATTGATATTCAATATAATGTTTAAGTGCCGGGAAATGCACACACTATTCGACAGTGGATCGATTTTTTGAATCAACGTTTTTCCTCATTCAAATCTGCTGCAAACAGCTTTCCTGCCCCGCGCGAAGCGCAGAAATCCCCGCACATGGTACATGTCTTCTCGTCTTCCGGGGTCCGGCTGGCGCGGATCGCCTTGGCATCCTCGGGATAGAGGGCAAGTTTGAACTGCTTTTCCCAGTCAAGATCACGGCGCGCCTTGGACATCTGCTTGTCCCGCTCCCGGCATCTCTCCGGATACTTGTTCATGTCGCCGATGTAGGCGGCAATTTTTGCCGCTTTCACCCCCATGCGGACATCATCTTCATTCGGCAGCGCCAGATGCTCCGCAGGTGTTATGTAGCAGATCAGGTCGGCGCCATGGCTGCTGGACTGTGCAGCGCCGATGGCTGCGGTAATATGATCGAAGCCTGGGGCGATATCGGTCGCAATCGGCCCGAGCATATAGTAGGGTGCTCCGCCGCTCATCCGCTTCTGCAGCTGGATGTTGCCGGCGATCTCGTCGAGCGGGACATGGCCCGGCCCCTCTACCAGCATCTGGCAGCCCATCTCGCGACCGATTTCAGACAGTTCGCAGTTTATGAGCAGCTCCTGTATCTGGGCCCGGTCGGATGAATCGTGAATCGCTCCGGCGCGCAGACCGTTTCCCAGCGACAGTACCGTATCGTATTTTTTCAGGATCGAGACCACCCGGTCGAATTTCTCGTAAAGCGGATTTTCCCGGCCGTTTGCCAGCATCCAGGCGACCATGCTGACCCCGCCTTTACTGACGAGGCCGCCGTAGCGGTAGCCCTGCTTGCGCAGCCGCTCGATCGTGTAGAGGTTGATACCGCAGTGCACAGCCATGAAGGCCATGCCGTCGGCACACTGTTGCTCGATGATGTCGAAGAGCATCTCTTCATCAAGCTTGTTGGGATCGCCGTATTTTCTCGCCGCCTCGCAGAAGGCCTGGTACAGCGGGACATTTCCGACCGGAAGATCGACCGCTGCGATCACCTCGCGCCGGACACGGTCGAGGTCTCCTCCGACAGAGAGTTCCATGAGTGTATCGGCTCCCGACTCCTGGGCTGCCAGAGCTTTTCTGACCTCTGCCTGATAATCGACGATATCGGATGAAGTCCCGATAGAGGCGTTCACCTTTGTCCGGAGCCCCTTGCCGATCCCTGCAATCTTCAGCGGTTTACGGACATTGTTCCAGGGAATGACGATCTTCCCTTCAGCGACCATCCGGCGGATATACTCCGGTTCGAGCTGTTCATCGAAAGCGACGGTATTCATCTGTGGAGTGACAATACCCCTTCTTGCCTGTTCTATCTGTGTTCCCAAAATTTTCCCCTTATCTAGCTATTGAATTTTCTGCAACTCTCTACAAATGCCTGAGCCATTCCCGCATTGCTTCCGAAATGCAGATGAATGTAGGAGGCAATGCAGTTCTTGTATCTGTACCCCTCGGTGCCGAGGTCGCTTTGACCTTTGCTGACCTGATAAAGCCGCTCGACCCCCACCGGCATCTCATCTGTCTCCGAATAGTGGAATTCGTGACCTCTTGCCTTTGCCCCTCTCTTACCGAGGATCGAATCTTCCCTCAGTGTTATCTCCCGGTAGCCAAGAGCCTTTCTCTGTTTCAGCATGGTTGTTGCGACAGGGAATATTCCGGCAAGCTCCTTCAGCGATCGCCCCTCCTCTGCATTCTCGGCAACCCCGGAAGTCAGATAGATGAACCCGCCGCACTCGGCATAGGTCGGCATCCCGCTCTCTATTGCCCCTTTGATCGCTTCCTTCATGGGAATGTTTGCCGAGAGTTCATCCGCATATGCTTCCGGGTAACCGCCGGGTAGATAAACCCCCGAAATCCCGTGGGGAAGTGAGTTGTCGGCAAGAGGGGAGAATTCGACGAGCTCGGCCCCAGCCTGGCGGAGCAGCTTCAGATTACTTTCGTAGACGAAGCAGAAAGCCTTGTCACGGGCAACTGCTATCTTCACGACAGAAGGAGCGGACTCCCTGTGAGCAGGCAGTTCAAAAACGTCTCCGGCGCCGGCAATCGCCCAGAGCATGCCGATGTCGACGGAACTCCGGATTACTTCCACAAGATGATCCAGATACTCGGTGGAAAGTTCGTTCTCTTCGGCAGTCAACAGCCCAAGATGCCGCGAAGGGATCTGCAGCCTGCTGTCGCGAAGTATGGAGCCGACAACGCGGATCGGCGGGACAGCTGTTTCGACCGCTTCCTTCAGTATACGGGCATGGTTCTCGCTGGAGACATTATTGAAGATGACGCCGCCGATCCGTACCTCGGGATCGAATTCTGCAAAACCTTTGATCAGTGCGGCAATGCTGCGGGCAAAACCTTTTGCGTCGATCACGAGGAAAACGATAGAACCGGTCAGCCGTGCGATCTGGGCGGTGCTCCCTTCATCGGATCTGCCGCTGATTCCGTCAAACAGTCCCATCACCCCTTCGATTACGGCGATATCCGCCTCTGCCGAATGCTCGGCAAACGTCTCCTGGACGACTTGCGATGAACACATCCAGGCGTCAAGATTCAGTGACGGCTGGCCCGTAACGATCCGGGGATAGCCGGGGTCGATGAAATCCGGGCCGACCTTGAAAGGGGCAACGCGGAGACCCCGCCGTTTCAGGCACTCCATGATGCCGAGAGTGACTGTGGTTTTGCCCGAGCCGCTATGAGGCGCTGCAATGATGATCGATTTCATTCAATAATCCTTTTGGCCGTTCAACAGTTTGAC
>JBGQLM010000245.1:0-4433 GCA_041500085.1 Geobacteraceae bacterium | reverse complement strand
TCTACGTCATTACCACCGGTCCCCTGATTTCTCCTGTCACCAGTCAGGTAGTTGATCGAACCGGTGAAAGAGATGGGCAAAATTTCGGGGATGCCGGCCAGAATCATTCCTTCAGCCAGGTTTTCAGTTGGCTCGGCCGCTGCGGCTGCAGCAGGCGCAGCAGCGACTGTTTGAGGAGCGGCACCGGCGCCCATGGCGCCTGCTTTCAGCTTGCTCAGTTTACCGGCATCTCCCTCGCCTTTGACAACGGGAGCCTCAATTGATGACGTGTCGTTACCTGCTGCAGCTGCCGGCATAGGAGCGGGGGCTGCAGCAGCCTTCTTGGCTGCTTTGTTGCCCTTGCCGACATATACATACGAGTTTTTGAGGAAGGCCTCACCATACTCGTTCAACTCAGGTGCGATAGTGTGGCATGTGGTGCACTCAACCTTGTGGGCGCGTGCAAAGGCCGGTACAGCGTGGGAAGTGTTGGCAGCCATCAGTTGAAGAACGAAGAGTGAGACCCTGCCTGTAAAAAGCGTAAGTTTTTTACTCATGAATGAAACCTCCTGGTATGGCTAAATTAAATAGTAAGACTTACCATCTATTGCAAGCATTAGAACCGGGTACATAGTCTTTGCAGACAAAGAAGAATGCCTGGTCTCTATCGGCTTCTGTAACGACTTTTGTGTAGTTTTTGTTGGGTCCAGCACCCTGGATGGCACCTGCGACCGGGTCAACCTTGGTCCAGATCAGACCGGTGCCGAGCGGCACGTTCTTAATCGCAGTATATACCGTGCCGGGACTGGAAGCAGAACTGAAGCCCGCAGCACCGTTCTTCAGCCAGTCGATCGAATCGTAGATCAGCTGACGGGCAAATATCGGGCTATGGTTATAGGCGCTGGGCTCATTGAACAGGAAGCCGTAATTGTAGTTGGCCCCCATGGTATAGACACCGGCTGGAAGGTTTCCTAAAGCAGGGACTGCCGCTACGCCGTAGGCGGGGGTGGTTAGCCCGCCATTGGTGTTGGGGCCAGTCCAGTTGCTGGCTGATGGCAATAGCTTGTTAAGAATCAGCATCGATGTACGGAAACCAATGCGTAAACTGTTCATCGTTGCCGTGAAATCAGCAGAAGTCCCGGAGTGGCAGGATGAGCAGACGCTTGGGAAGCTGATTATGTCAGTGATAGCATCATTGTTGTCGTCCCTGTTCCAGGTAACCGGTCTAAAGAGGTGTGAATGGATCAGGCCGCCTGTCTGGCTAGACTGAACCTTGGGCATGTGGCAGCTGATACAGGGGCCATTCCCATCGGTGTTGATGGAACGGTGGGCCGGGAAGGTCTTGTATTTGAGCGGGCTGGTGTAGAAGAGGAAGGCACTTTTCTCACTCTGGAGGACTGCGCCGCCGGCAAAATCATGGATGCTTGGTGAGGACGGTTTCTTTGCTGCAGCGATGCTGGCGACCAGGCCCGATTCCCTGATTGTCTGGCCGGTCGCACGTCCGGAATGGCAGGTCAGACAAAGGTTTGAGCTGCCGAGTGTGTCGAACTGGACCAGTGTGACCGTCTTGTAATGGCCGGCACCGGACGATGAGTAGGGGTAATAGATCTTGACCCCAGCAGATTTCGCAACAGGGCGAAGTTTTCCGCTGTACGAACTGGTATCGGAGTTGGAGCGAGTATCAAGATGGCAGACATTACAGTGTGTTGCCTCGCGGGATCTGTCATTGTACGTTACTACAGTGCCGGCCTGATTCTTGATGATGTTCGACGTTGTCAGATATTCAGGTGCGTTACTCCTGAACCCGTTCGGATTGGGAAGACCATCGGTACCAAGGTCCGGCAGGGCGTTGACATCGGTGAATGCATCTCCGGCGACAAAGTTGATAAAGCCGGTACTGGTGTGGCACCGTACGCAGTAGTTGTAGTTGCCGAAGTTCTGGTCCAGGGGGAGGCGGGTACCACGGGATTTTGCATCAAGATTGACCCGGGCCAGACCGCGCGTGTTGCCGTGTCCTGATTTGGTCCAGGCTTTGCGTTGTTCCCGACCGAATGAGGCGTCATGTGGATTGTGGCAAGCGCGGCACTTCTGCTGGTAGTTGCTGCCTACATAACTGGTGCGCAGGCCGGTGCTATAGTGGGCTAAAAGGGTTGTACTGCCAGCCGGTACACCATTGGGAGTTAGACCTTCATCATTGAGCATAGGGTTGAAACCGTCAACCTGACCGAGTCGCGGGTTGATTTTGTCATGGCACTTGACACATTTGCCGTCTCGGTCAGGGTTGTTGGTGGGGTTCCTTGCCAGTGAGCCCACGCTGTGGCATTTGCTGCAGGATGCGGGGTGCATATAGCTGTCGTCATGACAGTCGGCACAGCCCGCTCCATTGTTTGTATTATGTGTGGAAAGCTTCCACTCCGCCACAACGCTTTTTCCGGTGCCGGGTGTTTTCCAGTCGGCGCTTTCGTGGCAGCTGATGCAGGCTGTTGACTCATGCAGGGCGCTTTTCGTTTCCGGGGTAGTCCCGCCCGAGCCGCATCCAGACAGCAGAATCGCCAGGCTGCCCATGGCGATCATATATGCAGATAATTTAGTTTTCATTACGTACATTCCTCCTGAATCCGTAGCGAATACGACTGTCTAAAAAAAAGGCGGTATAACCGCCTTTTAATTATCTAAGTAACCTGTAGATATACATAAAGGTGCCACCGACCGACAGGCCTGAAACGAGGCCGGCATAACGGCTGACGGATTGAGAGAACGCGACCCGGAGAGGGTACTTGTCGATATCGCTCATCTCGTCACTCATAACCGCGATGATGTCCTGCCAGTCCTTGTCCCACTGGAATACCTGCAGGTAGAGATCGGCTCCCTTCCAGAGGAAGATGCAGATGAAGACCACACCGAAGGCGATGAAACCACGTGAGATGGTGGCATCCTTGATGGACTCGTAGATCTTTCTCAGGATCTCAAGGTTCATGATGCAAAGGAACACCCAGATGGCATTTTCGATCATCCTGATGTTTCTGATGGTGTTCGGGCTGGGGGTTGGATTGACGATCAAAAAGGCACCCGAACCGGCCAGAATCACTATGGTCGAAAGGTAAACAAATATCTTCTGCCCGGATATCTCGAATGTTTTACAAAAGACGTAATATTCGAGGAAGCCGTGGGTGATCAGCATGATCGCGACGGTACCAATGATGTAATGGAAAGCTGAGAGCTTATAATAATGAACAAAAGGGTTGATGGCATATGCCTGGCCGATAAAGATCAGGAAGAAGCCGATTGAGATACTCGTCCAGACGCGGGCATTACCAATGCTGAAATAAAAGCTGATGGCCCCGGCAAGACCCCAGAAGATTACCTGGATAAGATCAAATGGATTTAGCTGGGTGAGCAGTTCGACGAGTTGTTGCATATACCCTCCAATGAAGAAGACCTGTTTAGCAGGTTAGAAATTATTTTGCTCTCACTGATAAATAATTTCGTTAACAAAGTATCCCGATTAATCAGGGGTAAGTTTAGAACTCTGATTTTGCCGCTGTGATGAGATCGGTGAGCTTCTGCACCAACAGCTTGGTGTTGGTGCCGCTGATGAGCAGTTTGGCGGCACGCTCTATGCCGTTGAGGAGTTTTGTCGAGCCGGCTTCGTCCACGATGCAGGCATTGCCCCCTAGGTCGGATATCTCTTTATCCACAATCCCACGGCCTACCTTGCCGATGTACTCGACGACGATGGTTTTGAGTTTCTCCTCCAGTTCGGCAAGTTTGACAGAAACGGTCTTCTGATCCCGTTCCTCCCGCTCTTTGCTGATCTTCAAGTTGTCCGACTGATGGCGGGTGACACACGTGTCCCAGATGTTTTGGATATTGGCGACCTCCAGGAGGTCGACACCCATCAGTTCTTCCACTCCCTGTGTAGAGTAGAGATCGATCTTTGCACCGGGCATACCGGCAATCTTCTGGGACTCGGTCGAGGATGTCTCGATGTCGTGTGAACCGTCGTGGAAGAAACCGAGCGGGTTGCCATCCTTATAGAAGATCATCGCGGAACGGTCTTCAGTGTAGATGCGCAGACAACCATTCATCTGGTCGTCCTTGATCTTTTCCAGCAAGGTCTTGATGTCGATGAGTTTGAGTTCCTGGGCTTTGTAGAGAATCTCACCCTGAAGCAATGCGTGGATGCACATGGTGAGGTCTTTGGAGAGTTTGTAAACGTTCATGGCGCCGCTGTTCGAGGTTACCATGAGTTCTGCCAGCGCGGAAAGGGCTTCAAAACCGGTCTGGCGCCCTCCCCTCTGATCTTCCAGAAGTATGCTGACCAATTTTCCGGCCTCGAACACGAGAATCGTCGTCGACGTCTGGAACACAAAGCTGGCATAGCCGGTAAAACCGCCGGAACTCAGCTTAGTCATGACTTCCGGCAGTTTCAGCTTGGTGGCTGCCAGGTTTTC
>JBGQLM010000244.1:0-4449 GCA_041500085.1 Geobacteraceae bacterium | reverse complement strand
ACTTGATTTAACACAATCTCGTGTCCAAGAAAACCGGGGCCGCTATACTTATAGTAGAGACATCGGCTCCAGTCGGCATATAGCGGATAGGAATTTGCTTTTTCAGCAAGTGAGACAATAATAACCTGAAATGAGCCGCTGTCAAAAATGGTAAGACATGAAAAAATCCTGCTTCTTGCTAAACTGATGCACGTCTATGTCAGCAGAGGCCGGGCGATGGCGGCACATTGGTTTTTGCCGTTTCTATTGTGGTTTACCGTTTCCTGCAGGCAGATTGAAGCGTTTCTGAGAACCGAAACAAGTGGGATGGGGCAAGGTTGATCAGACTCAATAAGAACATAGGATGTCCTTGATTTTTTTCTTTATCTATCCAGCGTCCTGTTTTTACCATAAATTCAAGGGCGATCTCTGTGCCTGAATTATAACCGGACATCTCATATTTGAGCCATTCCCTATAGGTTGCCGATTCAGTTAATCTGCAAAGTCGTGTTGCTTTCAGTAATATAGAATCAGCGGGTGCTCTTCCGAGCTCAATGTCATCCAGAATTTCCTGAGATAATGTTTTGATGTGCTCGCTCTTATTTTCAAGGTCCAATCTTCACCTCACCTTTCTTTAGTTGCAGTTACCAACTCGTTACTGAGCAGTTCACGCGCGCGCGTGAACTGCTGATCTACCAAAACGGGATATTTAGTCTGTGCACATTAAAAATATTTGCATGGTCCAATATTTTTAGCCGTCGTTTCAGTAACACGGGCGCTTGAATATACATCAGAGACCAGAACGCTCTTTAAGCGTAGAGGCTTTCCATTTAGTGATAAATTCGCAGGGAGTTTGCATGAGGGAAAGATAACGGTTCAAGCAGGCGAGGTCAATATGATTTAAAGAATACTAACGTCAGTATTCCACTGTCAGGCATGATTATGAGGATCGGTTTTATTGTTCGACATGCTTTTGGCTTACAAGAGGGTAGTTCTCGGGATAGAGAATGCTGTTTACATCGATATCAATATCCAGTTCAGGCCAGTAAAGGTGGTTTTCAGAGGGCATTTCGACATGGAGGATTTTCTTTATTGATGCTTCCTGAAACCATGGGAAATGCTCAAACGCCAGAAACATCTCTCGGGTATCAATTAGCATCCAGATTCCATTGCACGAAATATTGGTAACTTCAGCCGGGAAAATGCTGTTGCCATGCTTCGCGGATTTCATTTTGATGCTCCTTAATGAGGCTGTCTGCCTCGTTTAGTTCCCTCATTGAAAGGCCATGATTCTGGGCAATCTGTATCTCCGGTTCCAACCAGAACTTGGCTTCTCCGTTGCTTGACTGCACATGAATATGAATTCTCGGTTCTTCTCTGGAAAAGAAGTAGAATCGAAACCCTGCTTCACGGAAAACGGTTGGACTCATTATAGAGTATCCTCACAATTCAACAGCCATATATTGATTTTAACGACCTCAGATTACAATGGTCAATCCAATTGTTCAATACGAATAAATCCACTCCTTCACCCTTTCCATCTCCTGCGGCAATGCTGCAATGTCGGTCAACAGCAACATGGTGTTTTTTTTCGTGAGCGGGATAGTGGGATCATTGTAAATTCGGATACGCAATCCGAATTTACAATGATATTTAAATGGTGGTGAACCACCTGTGATGAGCCTGAAGCAAGGAAGTCGGTTTCTTAACGGTTCAAGCAGGCGAGGTCAATTCCCTATTCCAATCTGCTTCATGTAAGTTGCATTATCCCAGAACAACCATTCTTCGATCATTACGCCGTCTTTCCAGTGCCCTACGGTGCACATGGATATGGAGAACTTTTTGCCCGTGGGCTGAATGAATTTACCGTCCCCAATCGGCATCGGCCTGGTAAAGGTCCCGGACATAACTCCGATTACAGAGGTGTACTCCCCGGACCCGAACTTGATCGGATGGACCTTGATGTTTGTATCGGGCGCATAGACGAACATCGCTTTGAGGTCTTCAATGTGCTTTGCGATGCCTGTCGTGTAATGCCCGTCAGGCCAGTTGACCTTGACGTCTTTTGAATGACTTTCATGCAGCCGGGTCCATTCCTGATTGCTGAAGACGACGAAATCCAGTTCATCAAAGGTCTTCAGGTTCTTCTCGACCGACTCTTTCTCATCGGTGAATTTCTTCAGCTCCTTTTTCACCTCTTCGATCTTTACCTGCATTCCGGGCGAGTAGCCGCCTTCATTGGAATTGCCGGCGAATGTTGAGGGAACTGCCAAGCAGAGAATGAGTGCTGCGATTAAACCGACGATTCGAGCAAGATTCTTCATTTTGATTTTCCTTTCTGTATGAAGATGACGCGCCGTTTTTTGGCGCGTCCCTCTTCCAGTGCCGATCGGACCATTACTTGATAACGCCGCAGGCAAAACGTGCACCGCCGCCGCCGAGCGGGGCAGGGTGGTCCGCATGGTTATCGCCACCGGCGTGCACCATCAGGGAGCGGCCTGCCAGATCGGCCGCTTTCAGACGAGGAGCCAGCACCGGTTGCTGCGCGTTACCGGCAGCATCCACGTAAAGAGCGGGGAGATCGCCCAGATGTCCCTCACCCCAGGGCGTGTCGTGGCGCTTGGAATTGGCCGGGTCGTAGTGACCGCCTGCCGCCAGGGCGGGGACCATGGCGCCATCCTTCTCCAGGGGGGCACAGCTGGGGTTCTGGTGCAGATGGAACCCGTGCAGTCCGGGCGGCAGCCCTTTCAGTGCAGGGGTGAATACGAGTCCGTACTTTGTTTCCGTGATTGAAACCTGACCAACGACGGGACCGATACCTTTTGCGTCAACCAGGTTCATTGTAACGGTTGTTTCGGCACCTGCGTTGACGGCGCAGAACAGTATGCAGAGTGCCAGGATGTTAGTTTTCATAAAGTCTCCTTTTGTGAACAAGTTGAGCCGATTCCGGCTGCTGTCGCAGAGGCGGAATGCGAGCATACAATCAGTATATCCGCTACTTTTTCCATTACAAGTTTGCCTGTAACTCCTGCTCCTTCATGTCTCATTACCAAAGCCTGGAGAAGTTATTTTGCGTCTGGTAACCGACACAGGCTTGGAGCCTGTTTGTTTTTCGGTCAATCTGCATTCGCAGACGGCATAGGTCGTAGCGAGAAGATTATCTGCGCCACACAGAGGATGGTCAGGATACCCAGAAGAGCGATTGCCGAAAGAATGCTGCTCACCGCCCCGGTGGCGATCCCGAGGAAAGCGATGATGTAGTGGGGGATGAGGAAGCGGTGGAGGTGCCTGGTCTTCCCCGTAAAAGCTGCCAGGAAAATGGCGTTAAGGGCGAGCACGCCCGCTGCGACTGAAAGTGAGAGCAGCCATCCTTCCGGGAAAGGGAGCGCAGCTCCGGGGGGCTGGCGGATGATGTGCTTGATCCCCACCCCCGTGGCGGTGATACCCATCAGCAGCGGCAGGTGTGAGTACAGCCACTGCTGGTAGCGCCACAAGTGCCTGCTCGTGCTCAACGCCAGCACTGCGGCCCCCTTCGCCCCTTCGAAATACCCCCACCAGAGGGCAAATGCGACCAGGAGTCCCATGATCCCGGCCAAGCCGGATCCGATGGTGAGTCCTCCCGTGCCGATCCCCATGACTACGCTTACCACCGCCTCGCCGAGGACGATGATCGTGAAGAGCCCGAATCGCTCCGGAAGGTGCATGAGATGTGGCGGAAAGTTGACGTGAAGCTGGCCGGCGGTCAGCGGGGTCAGGAAATCGACGGCCAGTGCTACCCCCCAGATCCCGAACCGCCAGGGAGCGGGAACCAACGCCGATACTGCCCAGAGTGAAGCGGCACCGCCGAATCCTGCGGCGTAGCGGCTGGTCAACGGCCGCACCACCGCGATGTGGTGTCCTGCGCGAAGATACTCCGCAACCAGGATGAAACGGACTGCTGCATAGGAGAGGGCAAAACCGGCCGAAGTGGCGCCCAGTGCTGCCGGCACATGGACGGCCAGCGAGGCGGCCGCTGCCATCTGGGCCATGGTCAGAAGCCGGTGCCCCACGTCCTCGGTGTCGAAACGTGTGAGATAGAAGGTGTGCCCCACCCAGGCCCACCAGACCGGGACGAAGAGCACGGTAAACCGGAGCATACCGACCCACGAATAATCGTTGCTGAGGCTCCTGGCCAGTTGCGCGACCGCCGCCACGAAGATCAGGTCGTAGAATAGCTCCAGCCAGGTGACATGCCGCTCTGTTTCGGATTCCTGTCCGGAGCGGAACCGCGGCGGCTTGAAGAACTCCAGTTTCGGCACTGCTCGCCTCCCTAATCCCTCAGTTTGCCAAAGTCAGAGAGCGCACGGCCTTTCGCTCAACCACTGCCGCCACTTCATAGTGAGAGCCTGCCGCAAGTGCCAGCCTGGCAAAGAAGGTTACTCCTTGATCCAGTGCAGCACATCCTTGACGACCGACCAGCGGGGGGAGTGT
>JBGQLM010000243.1:0-4509 GCA_041500085.1 Geobacteraceae bacterium | reverse complement strand
CTTCGGCAGCAGTTTCTCGGCCATTTTGTCGAACGTCGGGAACGGAAGGTTTATGGCAGTTGGAATAGAGCCTTCCTGGAAGCGGGGCAAAGGGCGCGAGTCGAAGAGGAAGTATTTACCTTTTTCGGACCCAAGGAAGACAAGTTTCTCGATGTCAGCGGTTTTCATCAGCATTTCTTCCGAAATCTTGACCGGCGGCTTTTCAATTAACTTGACAGCGGTCTTTACGCCGTTTTTCTCAACGTACTCAACCTTGATCTCGTGTCCTTTTTTAACCAGGTTGTCCTTCAAAAACTCTCCGTCGCCGGTCTTGCCCGCTCCGTTTACAACCTTGATCTCGTCTTCATCAAACTTGAACAGTTCGACGGCATCATCGATCTTGACTTGAATGGTTTTGGCCTTGAACGTTACAATGTCAAAATAGCCCTGGACAGCATTCGCCTCAGCCCTGTGGCAGTTGGTGCAGATCTTGGCGATGGTAGGCTTGGCAACAGGTGCCGATTCAGCTGCAACTGCGGGAAGAGCTGCGAACGACAGTGCCATGACAGCGGCAAATGAGATTCCTCTCGAAGGTTGCATGATTTCCTCCTGTACGACCATTTTAACAGCTCTTGTGAGACAACCCGCAGCACAGCTCAGTTTGTATTCAGATGAATTTCATGCAGTCCTTACCTGGTAGGCTGAGGTCAGCAACCTGCCGTTTTCTTGAAAATCTTGCTCATGTTCTTACCGCTTTCATTGTCGTACTTGCAGCGGATTTCATCGCCGTCGACGATCCGCTTGTCATTGAACTTGTCGAGGGTCAACTCGTCATTGACAACAATCTTGATGTCAGCGCCGCTCTTGACATCCTTGAGGATTACGGCCGCGGACTTCTTGTCGGCAGCCATCTCGATTTTGCTGACAGTGCCGATCATTTTTATTTCTTCTGCGTATGCTGCTCCTGTTAGAATTGTCAGCATCAGCAGTAAGGTAATCGCAATTGTCTTTCTCATGGCTAACTCCTTCTTTTTTCGAATTCCCTCTTCAGGGAGATCTTTAATAACCACTAGGAACGGCTTGAATTGCTGCCGGGTGGAGCAAGGCTCCAACCCGGCTAGTTAACAAGACTAGAATTTGACTTCGAACGATGCGTAGATGTCCTGAGCAGATTTAAGAGGTGCGAGCATCTGCGCATTCATCGGGCTGGCCGACAAATCGGATATTTTCACCGGTGCGCCAACCCAGTTATTGCTGCCGGTATACTCGAAATCATAGTACTGGTAGCCAATCTTGAAGAACGTCTTGCTGAGGTAGGATGAAACCGGTTTCAGGTTGAGCTCCTGAATGATGTACGTTTCATAGACGTTACCACGGGTGCCGAGTTTGCTGGTCCACATGTCATCAGCAGCAGGATCGAACGGCATCCAGTATTTGGAGCCATAGTTGTATTCCGCGCCGAGCTTGGTACCGCTCGGCAGATCGTAACGAAGGCCAAGGTAGGCGGAGTAGCCGGTATGTTCGGTTTTATCAGGGCCGTTTACAAGCAGGCCGGCGCCGGTATCCTGCAGACCGGTTCCGAAGTCCATCAGGGCATGCTTCCCATTGGGATGGGTAATGCTCATGCCGGTACTGGCGAACATCGTCAGGTTGCCCGGGCCGACTTTCTTGAGGGTGCTTAAAGCCCCAAGTCCGTACCAGTCGATGTCACCAAGTTGAGCGCTGACTTTATTGGGATTGTCAAAGATACTGAACCCGCGGTTCCATTGCATATCGATCCTGATCGGATCGGTATCAATAGGAACAATGGCAACTCCGAACATATCGGTGTCGCGCATACTGTTTTTGGTGTCAAAGCCCGCCTCAAAACCTCTGCCATAGCAAACCTTCGCATAAGAACCCGGCAGTGCCTCGATATCCGGAGCGTAGCCGATGGTCATGCCGTCAAAAGCATAATCAACCAGCAGTCCGGGGACTCCGCCATTTCCCGGACGCTCGTTGTTCTGCCGCACATGGGTGGGGGAACCGCCGGTGGAGGGACGCCGGCCGACTGAGAACCAGATCGGCTGCTCGGCGATATTGCTCCAGGTGGCAAAGACCTGATCGACGCGGAGGGTATTGTCACTCGGCACATGACCAATGGTGCCGTCCAGAATGGAACTGCGATCCGCAAAGAAACCGGCATTGGTTGCATCGGCAGTAGAGTTGCCGGTTGTCTTGTACATCAAGAGACGGGAAGTTACCGTCACATCCTGAGTGGCCTTGGCTTTCAAATTGAGGCCGAACCGGTTGGTCATAAGTGTCTCGTTCTTGGGCGTAGAAGCGGGCGCCGCTACCGGCATGGCTGTCGGGCTCAGGAACTGGAAGTAATCAGGAACATGTCCACGCAGCGAATCGACCCTGAAACGGTAATCTCCTCCGATTGTCAGCCACTTCCCGAGCGACTTGTCGTCGACTTTTTTCACCTGGCCTTTAAGCAGGTCTACCTCTTTGGAAAGCTGATCAATCTTTTTCTGCAGATCCTCTACAGCCGCATTTGCGGCAAGAGGTAGTGAAAGCCCAGCTAATAATATCGATGCTGCCAAATTCAAAACTGTTTTTTTCATCAGCTACTCCTTTTCACGTGATATTTGTTGGCTCACTGATTATTACAGCGATTTAACGTAGTTGCTTGCGACAATGCAAACCCTGTTATCACCTCCTTTTTTATCTGCAACTTGCCGTTATGACTGAGAGCATATGCGAATATGCTATTATAATGAGAACGCAATATAAGAATATATGACTTATTGAATGCAATTGAGGTGCCATGAAAGATTAGAAGCGAGGAGAGCCGATGGAGCAGATGGTTTGGCAATAAAAAAAGCCGCTCCGGGATGGGGCGGCTTTTTTCTTATGTCTTTTTCAGGAAGATTCGGTTTTATTCCACTATCTCACCTATCAGGTCATAATCGGAAGAATCCGTTATCTTCAGCTTCACAATATCACCTACATTGGCTTGGCCTGACGTGATGTAAACCATGCCGTCGATGTCCGGCGCCTGCCTGGAACATCTCCCTTTGAGCAGCAGGTCACTCTCTTCGCTCACCCCTTCCACGATCACCTCCTCGACAGTGTCCATGAGTCGGCGGTTTCGTTTGAAAGAGAGCCTTGCCTGCAGCTGCATCAGCTTTTTATACCGTTCGCGCTTGACCCTTTCCGAGACCTGATCGGGAAGCGATGCGGCGGGTGTGCCTTCCTCTTTTGAATAGCAGAAGACTCCGAGCCTGTCGAACTGCACCTCTTCGACAAAGTGGCAGAGTGTTTTGAAATCCTCATCGGTCTCTCCGGGGAAGCCGACAATCAGGGAGGTGCGCAAGGCAATATCGGGGATTTCGGTACGGAGTTTTGTAATCAGCGCCCTGATTTGGGCTTCGGAGCTGCGACGGTTCATTCTGGTCAGCACCGGATCACTGATATGCTGGAGCGGGATGTCCAGATACTTGCAGATTTTCTCCTCGCTCTTCATCAGATGTATCAGCCCATCCGTGATCCCGTCCGGATAGGAGTAAAGCAGACGAATCCAGCGCAGTCCTGCGATCTGCACAATCTCTTTTAGCAGGGTCTCAAGTGTTACTCCGCCAGGAAGATCGCTGCCGTAGACCGTTATATCCTGTGCGATCAGGTTCAGCTCCTTGACCCCGCCCCCGACAAGCCGGCGCGCCTCTTCCATGACAAGATTCAAAGGCCGTGAACGGAACTTTCCGCGCAGCGAAGGGATGACGCAGTAGGAGCAACAGTTGGAGCACCCCTCGGCGATCTTGAGGTATGAGTAGTAACGGGGGGAGGACTGCATCCGGGGCATTTCGGTATCATAAAGATAATCCGGGTCACCGATATAACGGACCTGTCCTTCTACCCCTCTCTTCGCGGCGATGATTTCGGCGATTTTCGGGTAGTCGCCGGTTCCTACGAAAATGTCGACTTCAGGCAGCTCCTTCGATAGCTCTTCCTGATAGCGTTGCGGCAGGCAGCCGGTGACGACAAGGAGTTTGCAATTGGCGTCATGTTTTCTGTCTGCGAGATCAAGGATAGTGTCGATGCTTTCCTGCTTTGCCTCTTTTATGAAAGAGCAGGTGTTGACGATGATGATGTCTGCCTCATGCTCATCCGTAGTGATCTCGTAGCCTTCCTTGCCCAGGTACCCGAGCATAACCTCGGCATCGACAAGATTCTTCGGACAGCCGAGGCTTATCATACTTACTTTTTCTTTTTGCATCCTTCATCAACCTCTCGATTTATATAGGTTCTGATTTCTCCGGGCAGGGGAAGAGATACCCGAAATGCCGGCAAACAGCAAGAAGATAATCCCGGCTGGCAGTGGACCGTCAGAACCCCGGCGAGGCGGGGTGTAAGGCAGGGCCAGGGACATTGCCTGAAAAGTAATGAGACGACAAAATACTGCTGGCGGCAAAGCAAGCTGCACTCCGCGTCAGGTCTGCAGCAGAAAACAAAAAAAGGGCTACGGAATGAACCGTAACCCCTTCTTTT
>JBGQLM010000242.1:0-4566 GCA_041500085.1 Geobacteraceae bacterium | reverse complement strand
TAGGCATGCGTTTCTATACCGGCGCCATGTTCCCGGAAAGCTACCGCGAGCAGATCTTCATCGCCGAACACGGCTCCTGGAATCGCAGCGAGCCCGTCGGATACCGGATAACTCTGGTCCGTCTCAAGGAGAACCGGGCCGTATCCTACGAGACCTTTGCCGAGTGGTGGCTGCAAAACGGCAAGGCCTGGGGGCGGCCGGTCGATCTGCAGATCATGCCCGACGGCAGCATGCTCGTTTCGGATGACAAGGGCGGCGCAATCTACCGGATCAGTTACAGGAAGTGAAGGATGGTGTAGGGGCGACGCATGCGTCGCCCCATCGGGCGAGTCATGAGTCGCCCCTACAAAAGGAAAAAGGAGACCCGCAAATGAACAAACCTCTCTCAGGAAAAACAGCCATCGTGACCGGCGCCAGCTCCGGCATGGGATACGCAACCGCTGCTGCCCTGGCGCAGGCAGGCGCTGCAGTAGTGGTCACCGCAAGGCGTAAAGAGCGGCTGGATGCGCTGGCTGAGGAAATCGCCTCTGGAGGGGGCAAAGCCCTGGCAGTAGCCGGGGACGCGGGGGTTCAGGGAGATATCGACCTGCTTCTGGAGCAGGCTTTGGCCTGGAAAGATGGCGGCGGCAAGTATGACATTGTCGTTATCAACGCCGGCCGGGGACTGGCAGGCAGCGTCCTCACCAGTGACGCTACAAAGTGGCAGGAGCTTTACCAGCTCAACGTTCTCGGTGCCGGCTACCTGATGAAACGGGCGGGGCAGTATCTGCTCCAGAGGAAAAGCGGCGACATCGTGATCGTCGGTTCGGTGGTGGGACGAAATATCTCCCCTTTCAGCGGTTTCTACGGTTCCAGCAAATTCGCGGTCGGCGCTCTCGCCGAAGCGCTGCGCCGCGAGGTCTGCCAGCACGGCGTGCGCGTCTCCCTGGTCATGCCCGGCATCGTGGTCAGTGAATTCCAGAACGTGGCCGGATATGACCAGGAAAATTTCGGCAACACAGTTGCCGAGTTCGGCAAACTGCTCGAACCAGGGACCATTGCCGACGGCATCCAGTGGCTGCTCTCCCTGCCGCCGCATGTCAACGTCAACGAAATCATGATCCGCCCCACCGGGCAGAGCTTCCCGTGACATGAAAATAGCCCTGTCCGGATGCATGGACAGGGCTATATGTCGATCCTGAGATCTTCCTGAGCAGTTACATTTTTGGGTTAAGAATGTCCCTGATAACCTGCAGACTCTTCTTGAAGTCGATCGGTTTGGAAATATAGCCGTCCATGCCGGTTGCGAGACATCTATCCTCGTCCTCCTTGAGAGCATGGGCCGTCATGGCGACGATGGGGATATGGCCACCGCTGGTGCGCTCTTTCTGCCGGATGGCGGCGGTGGCCTCGAACCCGTTCATGCCCGGCATCTGCACATCCATCAGAATGAGATCGTATTGCCCGCTTCCCCACATTTCAACCACTTTTTCTCCGTCCTCGGCAATTTCGACTTCAAAATATGACCGCTGAAACATCAAGCCGAGAACCTGCCTGATGGTCGGGTCATCTTCGGCAATGAGAAGGCGAGGTTTTGTCAGCTCTGCAGCGAGGGGGGAGTCCCCTGCCGGAGCCGTTTTAGCTGTTGCAATGATGGCACCCTGCGCCGCTTCGGTCTCACCAAGGGGGAGGGCAAAGGAAAAGGTGCTCCCTTTTCCCTCTTCGCTCGTGAAAGTGATCGTCCCCCCCATACGTTCGACGAGCTCCTTGCAGATGGCGAGTCCCAACCCGGTGCCGCCGTAACTGCGGGTATGCGAATCGTCCACCTGGCTGAAGACGCGGAACAGGAGGTGCTTCTTGTCGGCGGGAATGCCGATACCGGTATCGGTTACGGTGAAGGTGACTTCCCGCCTGCCGTCCGTTGCTCTACCGCCCGCCGCGACACGCAGTTCCACCTTCCCTTTTGCGGTGAACTTGACCGCATTACCGGCCAGGTTGGTCAGGATCTGGATAAGCCTTGTCTCGTCGCCGACCAGAATCTCCGGCACCTTATCTGCCACCTCGAAATCGAAATCGAGCCCCTTGCTCTTCGCGACGGGGAGAAGAAGGTTGTACGTGGTTTCCAGGCACTTCCTGACAGAGAACGGTTTCGCTTCCAGCGACAATTTACCCGCTTCTATTTTTGTCAGGTCGAGGATGTCGTTGAGTATCCGGACCAGGGAGCGGGCCGATGTCTGGGCTGTTTCGATAAATTCCCGCTGTTCCGCTTCCAGGTTGCCGACCAGGACGAGATCGAGCATGCCCAGAACACCGGTCATGGGGGTACGCAGCTCGTGGCTCATGTTGGCCAGGAACTGGCTCTTTGTTCGGGAGGCCGCCTCAGCCGCCTCTTTCTCCCCCAGAAGCAGGTCGGCTGCCCATTGTACCTTCTGCAAAGCCTTTGCATTTGCTTCCACTTTTGACAGCGCCACCTCTGCTGCCATTTCCACCCTTAGCAGCGCCACGTCTGCTGCCTTTTTCACCTTGATCAGCGCCATTTCTGCTGCAAGTTTCTCCATTTGAGACATGTCTGACTGGCTTTTCTCTCCCCTGCGCGCCGTACGTGCTGCTTCTTCAAGGTTCTGCCGCGCCACCACTGCTGCATCGCCAAGCTTTTGCCGTGCCGTCGTTGTTGCCTCATTACTCAGTAAAAACGACCCATCTGCCGCTTCTACTTGTCGAAGAGCCTCCTCTGCGGCAGCTTCCACCTTACGCAGCGCCAGCTCTGCTGCCGCTTCCACCTTCAGCAGCTCCTCCTCGGCCTTCTTGCGCTCGGTGATGTCAATCAGGGTAATGCGGCACTGCTGGCCTGACGCGGCGGACATAGCCTCGATCCGTACAAAGAGTGGAGAGTTCCCCTTGTTCAGGAGCGTCACCTCGCACGCTGCTCTGGCCGAACTCGTAATGACCATTTCGAAAAAAGAGGCAAAGGACGGACGGTCTGCAGCGGCGACCAAACGATCGAAGTGCCGGCCGATGAGGCGGGAGCGCTCTATCCCGAGCAGGGAGGCGCAGGTGAGATTAACTATAAGGATTGTTCCATTGCGATCGAGGGTCAGGTAGCCCACCGGAGCGAAATCGAAGAGGTCGGAGTACTGTTCCAGCGCCCTGTCCACCTCATCCCTGGCCTGGCGAAGTTCCGCATTCTGCATCTCCAGCTCGACCTGGTGCACCTGCAACTCGTGGAGGAGCCTCAACGGATCTTCTGTAGTTCCTGGAGAAGGCTCTTCAGTTGTTTTCGCTCGTAATAGCTCTTCCGCCTGGCTGCGTAGATCTGCCTGCATTGGTTGGCTCTTGTCTTTGTCGATATCCATTGATTCCCTATGTATTCCGGGTGACAGGCTGAAGTCTGAAAACTGTAGGAACAAACTCTGTGCTGTCAAGATCCTGCCACGCAGAGACAAAGAAAATGTATCACACTCTAATAATAAAGCCATTGTCGAATAGTCAGGCGGATTAAAAAGGGGCAGCGAGCTTGACTTCAGGCTCTTTTGATGCATGTAAATCCAGCCTCAGCCGGTAGCAATGTCCGACTGTTGTGATAAAATTGAGTTATGAAAAGATCATTATTCCTCTGGGTTACATCAATTATTCTGCTCTGCTTCGCTGCTCCCGGCATTGCTGCCGTGAAAGTCAAGTCGCTCTGTGAGGTTCACTATCCGAGTGATGTCCGCATCGAGTGGCAATGCCGGAAACTGGAGTGGAAAGACACCCCGGAAAAGCTGTTCGGCGAGCATTGGCAGGAGGTGCTCCGCTTCAACCGCCTGGACCGGCGTCATTTCTTCGGCGGGAGATCGATCAAGGTTCCGCAGCGGCTTGATGATATCAAGGATTTTACGCCGTTGCCTCTAACGCACCCGGATGCAGCCAACGACGCGAAATTCATCCTGGTCGACCAGACCGAGATGTTCCTGGGCGCCTACGAATACGGCAAACTTGTCTTTTCCTATCCTGTTGCGGTCGGCATCGAGGGGCACCGGGTCCCGAACGGCGAATTCAGGATCGATGCGGCAGACCGGAAGCATCAATCAAATCTCTATACTGTTGAGGAGATCGGCCGCCCCTATCCGATGCATTACGGGCTCAGGTTCTATGTCGACAAGAGTCTTGAAACCACCCCTTCCTACTTTATCCATGGCCGCGACGTCCCCGGCTACCCGGCCTCCCACGGCTGTATCGGCCTCTATGACGAGGAGATGCAGCAGGAGTACTACAGCGCCTATGACCGGAAAGTTAACAAGCCGTACTATCACGAGCTGAAACCCCCGTTTCTCAAGGCGGCCAAGAGACTCTACCAGTGGGTCATCGGCGCCAATAAGGACCCCGGGACCTTCCACAAGATCAGCAACGGTCCGCGAGTGCTGATCATGGGCACCCCCCCGCTCTAAAGTGATCCCTCCTTTCAAATCCAGAGGCTGATATTGTGGGATTTCAGTATCCAGAGCGTAACTATTCAGCATTATGCAAAACACCGTCATTCCGGCAAACGCTTTTGTAGGGGCGTATGGCATACGCCCTGGTGACAATGGCAACAGTGCAGGTTATTGC
>JBGQLM010000241.1:0-4660 GCA_041500085.1 Geobacteraceae bacterium | reverse complement strand
CGGGCAACATGGAGCTTCATCTCGACCGCAAGCTCGTCGAGAAGAGGACGTTCCCGGCGATTGATATCAACAAGTCGGGGACTCGTAAAGAGGAGCTCCTTGTGGAAAAATCGTATCTCAACCGGACCTGGATACTCAGAAAGGTTATCCATTCGATGAATGTTGTGGACAGTATGGAGTTCCTCCTCGACAAGCTTTCGGAGACTAAGACCAACCAGGCATTTCTGGATGCCATGAGCAAGTAGGAAATATTGCTTGTAATAATTATTCGTAACTGCTAGATTTTATACTTTACAGCACAAATAAAATGGCAACAGCCAGCACCTATAGGAGGGTTGAAAAATGAGAGAAGGAATCCACCCAAATTATGTCGATGTCACGGTAAAGTGTTTATGCGGTAACACCTTTGAGACCCGCTCGACAAAGCCCGAGATCAACACAGAGATATGTTCGGCATGCCACCCGTTTTTTACCGGCAAGCAGAAGCTGATGGATACAGCCGGTCGCGTCGAGAGGTTCAAAAAGCGCTACGGCCAGATTTAACATTGCCACTGAATGTTTTGCAGGGGGGGATTTTGTCGTGGACGGAATCCCCTTCTTGCGTTTTTTCTGCATGAAAGGGACGGGAATGAAAATCACTCTACTCCAGCACACGCCTGATCCGGAGAGGGCGGTGGCTCTGGCCGCAAAACTCTGCTACTCCTCCGCATCGATCAGTGAACTGGACGACAGGCTTTCGCAGAGCGATATTGCCGGATTCCTCGAAAAGATCATGTCGCTCGGTCATCAGTCGGTTCTCGAGCATATCTCCTTCACTTTCGGAATAGACGGCATATCGCGAGCATGCTCTCATCAGCTGGTAAGGCACCGCTTGGCGTCCTACTCCCAGCAGTCCCAGCGTTATGTCACCTTCAAGGGGGATGATTTTCCCATGGTCATCCCGGAGAGCATCTCCTGCTCGGAGAAGCGCAGCGAGCTTTTCTCCAAGGCGGCAAAGGCGGCGGCAGAAGCTTATCGGGGGCTTGTCGAGGATGGCGTCCCGGCTGAGGATGCACGCTTCGTCCTCCCAAACGCAGCCGAGACAAAGATAATCGTAACCATGAATGCCAGGGAACTCCTGCACTTTTTCGAACTGCGCTGCTGCGAGCGTGCCCAGTGGGAGATCAGGACTATGGCAATAGAGATGCTGCGGCTGGTGAGACCTCATGCACCTGTCGTCTTCAGCTCGGCCGGACCCGGCTGCGTAGGGAGCGGCTGTCCGGAAGGGGCCATGACCTGCGGCAGGATCAAGGAAGTACGGGAGAAATTCAGCACTCTCGCTTAGAGCGTGCCTTTTGCCCAATCTCTGCGTTGGTCAGCGACGCTCCTTGTGCGACGTAGCGCTGCTACGTCTCCGCGTCACGTCTCGACCGCCTTGACCTTGAACAAAAATCACGCTCTGCATATTTACGTTTAACCGGAGATTCAATGGAAAAAATAAATGTTGGCGGCCAGGCAGTCATCGAAGGTGTCATGATGCGTGCCCCCCGCGCAATGGCAATAGCAGTAAGGCGCCCAACCGGCGAAATCGTCGTCCGGAAGGAGGAGATGATCCCTCTCTCCGAAAAGTATCCGGTGGTCAAGCTCCCGATCGTCAGGGGGGCTGTGGCGCTCTTCCACTCCCTGATCATGGGGGTGACGGCACTGAACTTTTCTGCCAATGAAGCCATGGTGGAGGAGGAAGGGGAGGAGAAGAAGGAGCTTTCCACATGGGCAATGGCCGGTACGATGGGATTTGCTTTCGGCTTCGGCATTCTGCTCTTTTTCATCATGCCACTGTACCTCACCAAGCTGATGACCCCGGTCATAGGCGACTCCAATATCGTGTTCAACCTTGTCGACGGCGTTATCAGGGTGATCGTGTTCCTGCTCTACATCTGGACGATCTCGCGGATGAAAGACATCCAGCGGGTGTTCCAGTATCACGGGGCTGAGCACAAGTCGATCTTTGCTTTCGAGGCCGGGGAAGAGCTGACAGTAGAGAATGTGCGCAAATACAGCTGTCTTCACCCCCGCTGCGGAACGAGTTTTCTTCTGATCGTGATGGTGGTGAGCATTGTCATCTTCTCGCTTATCCCCAAGCTCTGGCCGTTTTACATGAAAGCCGGGGCCAGGATCGTATTCCTGCCCCTGATTGCCGGGGTATCCTACGAATTTCTCAAATGGAGCGCCAAAAACGATAATTCTCCCCTGGTGAAACTGATAATCGCTCCGGGCCTGGCCCTGCAGAGGCTGACGACCAGAGAGCCGGATGACAGCCAGCTGGAGGTCGCCATTCGTTCGATGGAGGAGGCGTTGGCGGTGAATGCAGGGTACAGGGACGACCGCCTCGTAATCTAGGTTGGGATGCCGCTTTTCCGCAATCTCGGCGTTAACGTTCGGAAGCTCCTTGTGCGACGTAGCGCTGTTTATGCCATTTTGGGTACTACGTCTCCGCGGGCTCCCTCCGTCGCCTTGACCTTGCGAAAAATCGACATCCCCGGGAAATGTTTGCTGGTAAAAACGAAATTGTGGAAACTTTCTGGAATCAGAGAGATAACCAAGGAACAGATAAATGTTAGACAAGATAGAAGAACTTGAGCGGCGCTTTCAGGAGCTGGAGGCGCTGCTTTCCGATCCGGTGGTTATCGGCAATCAGCCGGAGTTTCGGAAATTATCCCGCGAACACTCCGATCTCTCTCCGCTGGTCGATGTTTACCGCAGATATCGGAAAGTAATTGAAGAGATAGACGAGAACCGAGAGCTTCTTGCCGATCCCGAGATGAAGGATATGGCGGCGGAGGAGCTGAACTCTCTTGAAGAGGAGAAAACCCGGCTGGACAGCGAGATCAGGCTGCTGCTCCTCCCCAAAGACCCGAATGACAGCCGCAACGTCATTCTTGAGATCCGGGCCGGCACAGGAGGAGACGAGTCGGCGCTTTTTTCCGGCGATCTCTTCAGGATGTACTCCCGTTTTGCCGAGAAGAACCGCTGGAAGGTCGAGATGCTCTCTGCTTCAGAATCGGAGCGCGGCGGCTACAAGGAGGTCATTGCCTCCATCGAGGGCCAGGATGTCTACGCCAAGCTGAAGTATGAGTCCGGGACGCACCGGGTGCAGCGTGTCCCGGAGACCGAGGCTCAAGGTAGGATTCATACTAGCGCCTGCACCGTCGCCATCATGGCCGAAGCCGAGGACGTGGACATCGACATCCGCCCGGACGACCTGAAGATAGACGTCTACCGCTCGTCAGGCGCAGGCGGACAGCATGTCAACACGACCGATTCTGCGGTCAGGATAACCCATATCCCTACCGGAACGATCGTCGCCTGCCAGGAGGAGCGGAGCCAGATAAAGAACCGCGCCAAGGCGATGAAAGTGCTGAAGACCCGCATCCTCGACAACATCAACCAGGAGCAGAACGCCAGGCTGGCAGCCGATCGGAAGAGCCAGGTAGGGAGTGGTGACCGGAGTGAAAGGATTCGTACTTACAACTTCCCCCAGGGGAGGATGACCGATCACCGGATCGGATTGACCCTCTACAAGCTGGATATGATCATGCAGGGGGAGATCGCCGAGATAGTAGACGGGTTGCGGCAGCATTACCAGATGGAGGCGCTGAAAGAGCAGGCAGGGTAACAGGATAAAGGAACGAGGAACGAGGATGAAACCCGGATACGCTTTTCTCGAACCTCGCTCCTCGTGCCTCGAACCTAAAACGTACCATGACCGAAAAACCTGAAACGTGGACAACTTTAAAGATCCTTAACTGGACCAAAGAGTATCTTGCCGGAAAAGGGGTCGAAAATGCCCGTCTTGAGGCCGAGTGGCTGCTTTGTGAAGCGCTTTCGCTCGACCGGGTCGGCCTGTATCTGAATTTTGACAAGCCTCTCCAGGACGCCGAGCTGGCTGCGTATCGCGGCATGGTTGCCCGGCGCGCCAAACGGGAGCCCCTGCAGCATATTCTCGGCTCTCAGGAGTTCCTGGGGCTTGAGTTCAGGACAACAGCCGCGGCGCTCATCCCGCGTCATGATACGGAACTGCTGGTTACTGAAGCCCTGAAAGTCGTTCCTGAGGCCCAGTGCGTGCTGGATTTAGGCAGCGGCAGCGGTTGCGTTGCAATCGCGCTTGCCAGGAGCCTTCCGGGGGCAACGGTGGTCTCGGTCGATATATCAGCGGAGGCGCTTGAGCTGGCCCGGGGGAATGCCGCGCTAAACTCCGTCAGCGTGGAGTTCAGGCTTGGGTCTCTCTTTGCGCCGGTAAAAGGAGAGCGCTTCGATCTTGTGGTCAGCAATCCTCCCTACATCCCTGCTGCTGATATCGAAAGTCTCCAACCGGAAGTTCGCGATTACGAACCCAGACCTGCTCTTGACGGCGGTTCTGACGGTCTTGATTTCTATCGGGCCATCATCCCTGCTGCCCCGGATTATCTGACACCAAGCGGATGGCTGCTTCTGGAAGTGGGCGCCGGGCAGTCTGCGGCAGTAACGGAAATGTTCGCCAAAAACGGATTTTCTGCTATATTCTCCGCAAAAGATCCCGGCGGCATCGAACGGGTAGTCGGGGGCAGGATTACGTAGGGGCGAGGCATGCCTCGCCCTTTGATGTAATACCGGTAAATCGGGCGAGGCATGCCTCGCCCCT
>JBGQLM010000240.1:0-4670 GCA_041500085.1 Geobacteraceae bacterium | reverse complement strand
TGGATTATGTGGAGTCCGACCCGGGACGTTGCCGAGCCAAGGCCTACGACCTGGTACTGAACGGCAACGAGATCGGTGGCGGTTCGATCAGGATCCACCAGGAACAGGTACAGTCGCAGATGTTCAAGATGCTCGGCATGTCGGTTGAGGATGCCCGCAGCAAATTCGGCTTCCTGCTGGATGCCCTTGAGTTCGGCACACCTCCCCATGGCGGCATCGCCTTTGGTATGGACCGCTTGATCATGCTGTTGACCGGCAGCGACTCAATCCGTGACGTGATTGCGTTCCCCAAAACCCAGAAAGGGACCTGCATGATGTCCGAAGCGCCCTCGCTGGTCGATAACAAGCAGCTTCGCGAGTTGGGCATCCGTTTGGCGGAAAAACAGGCCTGAGTGGCCAGCCCTGTGAGCCTCCGGGCCGCAACCATAGTTATTCTGATCGTATGCCTTTTGTCGGCATGCTCTGCTCCGGCGCCCACCTGGCGGGCCAAGTCAACGGCGCTGGTCGACGAGCTCGCCAGGCAGGACGCACCGAAGCTGTTCCCCCAGGAATACCTGAACCTGCTGGAGACATTTGAGCATGGGGAGGCGGTGCTGTATGTTCAGGGGGATGAGAAGGAAGCCGACGATTTCTATCTGATGGCGTTGCAAAAGGGAACTCTGCTGAAGGCAGAGTTGACCCGGCGCAAGCAGCTTCTGGAGCAGGAAGAACGCGAAAGGATCGCGAAAGAGGCGGCCAGGATCGAGGAAGAACGCCTGATGCGTGAGGCGGCAGAGGCAGAGTTGCGGTTGCGTGAGCAGGAACTTCGCGCTGCTGCCCGGGAGGCTGAGGCTGCTGCCAGGATCGAAGCACCCAAAGAGACACCCCAGCCGCAGGCGCTCAACTACACGGTGCGGCGGGGAGAGACCATCCCGCAGATCGCAGCACGAACGGAAATATACAATGATTCTTCACTGTGGCCCCTGATCTATCGGGCCAATCGGGACCAGATCCGCGATCCCAAACAACTCTGGCCCGGCCAGATCCTCAAAATACCCCGCCATTTTTCCCGCGATGAGGCTCTGGAAGCCAAACGCTACTCCGGGAAAAAATAACAGCCGACATCCGCCGGCTTGAAATCATTATAATCCACCCGCAGTAAAATGATAACGCTTCACATGCTACGATCAGGGTTTTTTCAGCACCCCGAAAGGGTGTAATGCCGTTCGGCAAAAGGCTCATAACCCATTTGGACTTCAATGTTTTTTCTTGACAGCCAACTGCCTTTTGTATACTGTATACAAGATTTTTATCTATACTGCAACTTCCTGATTTAATTATAGTAATACGAAATATTTTCTGCAAAAAAACCGTATATTTCTGTCAAAGTTGCCAGCCGTCTGAGTGTTACATTACCCGTGTCTTTAATGGGTATGCACCAAATACTAAGGAGAGAATATGACTACACAGACATCAAAGATTATCTGGTCCAAGATTGACGAAGCTCCCGCTCTGGCAACCTACTCTCTGCTTCCGATCGTTAACGCCTTCACAAAGGCCGCTGGCGTTGTCGTTGAAACACGGGATATCTCTGTTGCCGGGCGCATTATCGCAAACTTCCCCGACTACCTGACTGAGGGTCAGAGGATGCCGGATTTCCTGGCTGAGCTGGGCGAACTTACGCAGAAACCCGAGGCCAATATCATCAAGCTGCCCAATGTCAGCGCCTCAATTCCCCAGCTGAAAGCAGCCATCAAGGAATTGCAGGGGCAGGGCTATAAGCTCCCTGACTATCCTGAAGAGCCGAAGACGGATGCGGAAAAAGAGCTGCACGCCCGTTATGCCAAATGCCTGGGAAGTGCGGTTAACCCGGTCCTGAGAGAAGGTAACTCCGACAGAAGATCGGCCCGCGCAGTTAAGGAATATGCAAAAAAATATCCACACAAGATGGGTGCCTGGAGTCCGGAGTCAAAGACCCACGTGTCTCACATGACTGCAGGTGATTTCTACCACAGTGAAAAATCCGTTACCATGGAAAAGGCCGGCAACGTAAAGATCGAGTTTGTTGATCAGGCCGGGAACGTCAAGGTTCTTAAAGAGAAGCTGGCACTTCAGGCTGGCGAAGTACTCGATGGCGCTTTCATGAGCGTTCGTGCCCTGCGTACATTCATTGCAGAACAGATCGCGGATGCCAAGGCAAAGGGCGTGTTGTTCTCCGTGCACCTCAAAGCCACCATGATGAAGATATCCGATCCGATCATGTTCGGTCATTTCGTATCCGTATTCTACAAGGACGTATTCGAAAAACATGCTGCAACATTCAACGAACTGGGTGTAAATCCGGATCTCGGCATGGGCGACCTGTATGCAAAGATCTCTAAACTGCCGGCAGCCAAGCAGGCTGAGATAGAAGCGGACATTCAGGCGGTTTACGCCAAGCAGCCACCTCTGGCGATGGTTGACTCGGATAAGGGCATCACCAATCTGCACGCCAGTAACGACATCATCATCGATGCCTCCATGCCGGTTGTGATCCGTGACTCGGGCGGGATGTGGGGTCCGGACGGCAAGCTGCACGACGTTAAATGTGTAATCCCTGACACATCCTATTCCGAGTGGTATCAGGAGTGTATCGAATTCTGTCAGAAAAACGGCCAGTTTGACCCAACGACCATGGGGTCCGTATCCAACGTCGGTCTCATGGCTCAAAAAGCTGAGGAATACGGCTCACACGACAAGACCTTCAAGATTCCCGCAGACGGCAGCGTGCGTGTTGTTGATGAATCAGGTGCAGTGCTGATCCAGCATGCCGTTGAAGCTGGTGATATCTGGCGCGGCTGCCAGGCAAAAGACCTGCCGATCCAGGACTGGGTCAAGCTGGCAGTGCGCAGAGCACGTGCAACCGGTGCGCCGGCTGTCTTCTGGCTCGATAAAAACAGGGCTCACGACGCCCAGATGATTATCAAAGTGAACAAGTATCTGAAAGATCTTGATACCACTGGTCTGGAAATCCATATCATGTCTCCGGTAGAAGCAATGCGCTTCACATTGCCTCGTGCAAAAGCCGGTCTGGACACGATTTCCGTCAGCGGAAACGCCTTGAGAGATTATCTGACCGATCTGTTCCCGATTCTGGAACTGGGCACCAGCGCCAAGATGCTGTCGATCGTACCTCTTCTGGCTGGTGGCGGACTTTTTGAAACCGGTGCAGGCGGTTCAGCTCCCAAGCATGTTCAGCAGTTCGTGCAGGAAGGTTACCTGCGTTGGGATTCACTCGGCGAATTCCTGGCGCTGGGCGTTTCGCTGGAGCATCTGGCAGCAACCTTCAAGAACGAGAAGGCTCAGCTCCTCGCTGATACGCTCGATCAGGCCAACACCAAGTTCCTGGACAACAACAAGAACCCGGCCCGTAAGGTCGGCCAGATCGACAACCGCGGCAGCCACTTCTACCTGGCGATGTACTGGGCTGAAGCTCTTGCTGCCCAGACCAAGGACAAGGAACTGGCCGCACGTTTTGCCAAGGTTACCCAGCAGCTTCAGGGAAATGAGGCCAAGATCAACGAAGAACTGATCGGCGCCCAGGGTAAACCCCAGGATATCGGCGGCTACTACAATCCGAATCCGGCCATGACTGAAAAGGCCATGCGTCCCAGTGCAACACTGAATGCCATCATCGACGCCATTGCATAGTTTGATGTTTCAGATGTTCTTTTAAAACCTGTAATATATCAGCGGAAGTGAGTTGGATGGCTTATACGTATCTGACAGTCCCCCCGGGGGACAAGATCACCATGGGTGCTGACGGAAAGCTGAAGGTTCCGGACAACCCGATTATTCCGTTCATCGAAGGCGACGGTACCGGGGTCGATATTTGGAAGGCCTCGGTACGCGTTTTCGATGCAGCTGTCGCTAAGGTCTACGGCAGCAGCAGGAAGATTAGCTGGATGGAAGTCTATGCCGGTGAGAAGCCGTTCAACCTGTTCCGCGACAGGATGGGTGATGGAGCCTGGTTGCCCGATGAGACCGTCGAGGCCTTCAGGGAGTTCCTGGTAGGCATCAAAGGGCCTTTGACCACACCGATCGGCGGAGGAATCCGCTCTCTGAACGTAGCCCTCCGCCAGCTGCTCGACCTGTACGTTTGTCTCCGCCCGGTCCGTTACTTCCAGGGTGTGCCTTCGCCGGTCAAGAAGCCTCAGGACGTGGACATGGTCATCTTCCGCGAAAACTGCGAGGATATCTACGTCGGGATCGAATGGATGACCGGTACCGCAGAGTGCGAAAAGGTCAAGAGATTCCTGATCGAGGAGATGGGGGTCGATAAGATCCGCTTCCCCGAAACCTCCTCTATCGGCATCAAGCCGATCTCCAGGCAGGGTTCTGAACGTTTGGTCCGGGCTGCCATCCGGTACTCACTCGATCACCGGCGCAAATCCGTGACCCTTGTCCACAAGGGCAATATTATGAAGTTCACCGAAGGGGCCTTCAAGGATTGGGGCTATGGAATTGCCAAAGGTGAGTTTCGCGGTCAAGTCGTTACCGAACGTGAAAGCTGGATCATCGACAACCATGACCGCAATACCGGCTTGTCCGTTGAAGAAAATGCCAGGATGATCGATCCCGGTTATGATATGATGTCACCCCGGCAGCAGGAGGATATCCGCTCCGAAGTAGAAACCGCTCTGGCGTTGATT
>JBGQLM010000239.1:0-4766 GCA_041500085.1 Geobacteraceae bacterium | reverse complement strand
GGATGGATGTACTGAATCAGCACAAGTACTTCATGGCCGCCCAAAGTATCATCAAACGACACGGCCTGCTGGATGAAAACGGCAAACCGCACCTGCTTACCATCAGCCGGTTCCGCAAGACCTTTGCGCAGCGCATGTGGCAGCTAACTGGTGGCGACATCGTTGCCGTCTCCGCCCAACTCGGCAACACCCCCACGGTGGCCGGCCGGTCATACGTAGCCGTGAGTCCCGACATGGAAGCCGACTTTCGCCGCCTCGGCCACCTCATGCATGCCGACTGGGCCGGCAGACTTGACGATGTGGCCCTCCTTGCAGAACTTGCCCGCGAGACAGGAATCCCCGCAGAACAATTGAAGAGCATCGCCGTTGGCGACAGCAATACCGGCGTAGGACGGTGTACTGACCCACGGCACGGGGAGAAGGCCCCCGGCGACGGAACCCTCTGCACTCATTGGGTAGAGTGCTTCCAGTGCCGGAACCAACTCGTGATGGAGTCCGACCTGTACCGGCTGTTCAGCTTCTACTACCTGCTGCTCAAGGAGCGGAACTTCATTTCAAGGCCGCGCTGGGACGAACTCTACGGTAAGATCATCAACATTGTCGATCATGAGATCATCGCCCCGAACCTGCGCACCAAGGAGAATCCCCATGGCTGTTTCGACCCTTACCTGGTCCAGAAGTACCGGGCCGAGGCCGAGGCCACTCCGCATCCGATGTGGCAGGACCGGACGATTCTCGGGAGGGTGCCGTGAAACGGCACGGACTTAAACCGGACGGTGCACTGAATCTGCGGCTGTTGCCCGAGGAATCACGTCATGCCTTGGTGATCGCCAGCGGCAGAAACGGTCTCGTGCTTTCGCGTTATGGAGATCATGTCTGGGATCTCAGTCCTCATATCCATACCCGTAACAAGGCCGCATCCAACAAGATCATCGATTTCTCCTCGCCACAGTTCGCTGACGGTTCCCGCCTGACCGCCCCCCAACATGCCGGGTTGCGGGAGGGTGTAAAAGCATTGCTCTACGTCAGGCTGGCGCAGAACAGTCCCCATAGTGGCAAGCCGCTGTCAGGTATAACGGCCATTGGGCTTTGGATGAGTCTCTGTCCTCTGTTGCGCTGGATGGTGGATGCCGGCTACGGCAGTTTCGCTACCCTCACTTCCGAGGCATGCCTGGCCTATGTCGATCATTCCCGGAAGCGGTCCGTTTGGGAACACTCTGCAAATGGGCGTCCTGACAAGAAACTGACGGCATCAACGCTCTACAACTATTTTGTTTCCGTCGAGGATTTATGGCATTTCCGCGAGTTTCTTTCGGATGCCCTGCAGGAACATCCTTGGCCTGGTCAGTCGGCAGGCTCGTTGGCCGGTGTCAAGAAAGGTGGCACTGACAGAGTTGCCAAGACCGAGCAGATCCCCGACCGGCTGATGGGCTTACTGGTGCAGGAGTCCCTGCGCTATGTCGCAGACGGCTACGGTGAACAACTCCTGGCCTGCCGCAACGCCCATGCCGAAGGCAAACCTGTCAATGAGCACCTGACCCGGTTGGGGTTGAGCAGCTGGCAGGCGGTCAAGGCAGAACTCACCCGCCTTCATACCACCTGTTACATAGTGATTGCCGGGCTGAGCGGCATGCGCGACAGTGAGATGGCCTCACTTGAAACCGGCTGTTACTATGAGCATGAAGGGTGGGACGGCGCCATCTATGGCTGGATCAAGGGGCATACCTACAAGCTTGAAGAGGATCCAAAGCCGGCCGAATGGATGGTCCCGCCAGTGGTAAAAAATGCTGTGGATATGGTCATGCAGGTCACCGCGCCGCTGCGAGACAAACTGGAACAACAGACCGCTGCCCTGGAAGCCAAATTGAGGGATCTTTCCTACCTGAACTCAACCCATCGTCAGCAGGACGAAGAAACTCTTCGCGAGATGAAGCAGAATCGCCATGCTTTGCTCCTCAACGGGCCGCTCTGGCACGGCAGAATCGGCATTCTCGACAGCAACACCATACGGACTCGCCTCAAGGACCTTGCCAGGCACCTCAACCTGCAGGTACAGGCGGACGACCTTGCGCAGGTACTGGATAAAACCGGAATCAAGGTCGGTGAGATCTGGCCACTCGCACCACATCAGTTCCGAAGAACCTTTGCCCGTTATGTCGCCCGTTGCATCCTGGGGGACGTACGATATCTGCGGACCCACTTCAAGCACTGGTCACTGGACATGACTCTTGGGTACTCCTGGGGAGATGAAGACTGCCTTGAGGTCACGCTCATCGAAGAGATTCTGGCCGAGCGTCAGAACCTGCAGGACGACATTGTGTGGGGATGGATCGATATTACCACGAACCAGCATCTGGCTGCTTCTGGCGGCAACAATATCGAAAAAGTCCGAAGAAGCAGCTTGCCCATGGTGGCGGCGAACCCCAAAACGGTAGCCCGGCAACTGTCTCAAGGATACTTCCTGCGTGGATTGGGACATTCCTGGTGCACCGAGAAGGAATGCCAGGGCAAAGGCATCTATAGTGTAACGGAATGCCGGAGTTGTGAAAACCGGGTGATCGATGAGAGCCACACTCCGGTGTGGCATGGCATCCGCAATCAACAGATCGAGCTGATGATGAGAGATGATTGCGGCGATCCGATCTGGCAGGGCGCTCTTGACTCGTTGCGTTATGCGGAACAGATTCTGGCGGACCTCGGTGAAACTGTGGTACCCTATCCAACACCAGCAAAACCATCAGAACGGAAGCGACATGGCTGATGCACCATTGACCACCAGGCAGAAACTCCTGCTGATTATCGAAGGGATGGAACAGGCCGACAGCATCATAACCATTTCTGGCGTGGCCAGGGAGGCAGGGATATCAAGTTCCGCAATCCATAATCGCTACTCGGATCTGGCCGATCGCATCCGGGCATCTGCCGGAGTGATGAAGGGACAAGACGCCAAGGGCAAGCTCGGCAAACAACGCGGCACAATCATGGAGGAGAAAGCGAAGCGGGCAAGGCTTCGCCAGGAACTCGCGCAGGTAAAGGCCCTGCTGCAAAAAGCCGATAGTGTCAATGCATCCCTCCAACTGGAAAATGGTCGGTTAAAGGCTCTGAACAGAAAGTATCTGGAAGAGTCGAACCGGTTAAAGGGCGATATAGCCAAAATATGATTATGAACCGCACCATTTTACACGTAGATCAAAACGCCTTTTTTGCCTCGGTCGAGCAATCTACCAATCCGGATTTGCGCGGAAAGCCGATCGCAGTCATCGGGCGTGGGCGCACCGTCGTCACCACCGCCTCCTACGAGGCCCGTGCCTTCGGCGTCAAGACCGGCATGAACACCTGGCAGGCAAAGCAGGCCTGCCCGCAGATCATCTTCGTTATTGGCGACAACCGCAAGTACATGCACACGTCAACTGAAATTACGAAGATGATGCTTGACTACACTCCGCTTGTCGAGGTCTTCTCGATCGATGAAGGCTGGATGGACGTAACCCATTCCATGAGTCTCTTCGGAACACCGGAGAATATAGCCTATCAGCTGAAAGCACGGATCAGACATCACTTTGGCATCACCTGTTCCATCGGCATCGCCCCCAACAAGCTCCTGGCCAAGCTGGCCAGCGAGATGAAAAAGCCGGATGGCCTGACAGTCATTCGGCCTGAAGATGTTTCCCGTATTCTGGAACGGATGCCTGTGCAGGAGCTCTGTGGTATCGGCAGGAAGATGGAGCGGCACCTCTTGATGATGGGAATACGGACCTGCGGGGAGCTGGGGCGCTATGACGTCGGTCGCCTGACCCGGAAATTCGGCGTCATCGGCGAGCAGTTGCACCGGATGGGGCTCGGGATCGATGAGAGCCCGGTGGTACCAGCGGAAGACCAGGAAGAGGTGAAGAGCGTGGGCCACAGCATGACTCTGGACCGGGACATCGACAGTCGGAGGGACATCCTGAAGTATCTGCTGCAGCTTTCCGAGATGGTCGGACGCCGGGCACGACGCTATGGTGTGGCGGGTAAGACCGTCCATCTGACCGTGCGCTTTGCCGATTTTACCACCATTGGCAAGCAGCAGACGAGAAAGGACTACACCAACCAGAGCGACAAGATCTTCGATGAGGCTCTAAACATCCTGGACACCCTGGAGATCGGCCAACCGGTGCGTTTGCTTGGAGTGAGGATCACGAACCTCCGTTACCAACAGCAACAACTACCCTTATTCGAGGATGAGCGGCGCAAGGTTCTGGCAACAGCAGCCATGGATGAGGTTAATGATCGATACGGTGGTTTCTCCGTGACCTACGGCAGCCTCCTTGATAACGAGGAGAAGGGGTCATTCGTAATTTCTCCGGCCTGGAGACCGGACGGGATCAAGAACATAGATGTGAAGTGACCAAAACATCGGCATCACAGATACAAAGGAGCATGAATTGGCAAAAAAGCTGAGAATTGATGATCATTTTACACCATGTCCCGTTGATACAGAAGACGAGTTGTATGCGAACGGCATCTTCGAGTTCAATATTACGAAAATGATCGAATATGTCCAAGATAATCTTGACCACGTTACCCTTGAAGAAATAGTTGTAAATGATTTATTCACAGGTTCTTCATCGATTAACGAATCTTATATGGATTCCGTCGATATATCTCGACCTGTTATTGTGGCAGAAATTTCCCCAGGTCGGTATAACGTGATAGATGGCAACCATAGAATGGAAAAAGCGCGTAGGATGGGAATTAAAAGTATGCGTGCGTACAAACTGGATCCT
>JBGQLM010000238.1:0-4805 GCA_041500085.1 Geobacteraceae bacterium | reverse complement strand
TTGTTTGTGCGGCGTACCTTTAGTACGCCTCCGCGCAATCCCTTGACTGCCTTGACCTTGCGAAAAATTCCTCATTCCTCGATTGGGAAACAATTATGATCGGACGCATTACGGGCATAGCCGGACCGACAGTCACGAGCGACATCAGGGGGCTGAAACTCTGCGACATGGTCCTGGTTGGAGAGGCGGAGCTCACTGGCGAGGTAGTGCGGCTCGAAGAGGACCGGGCGGTGGTCCAGGTATACGAGGATACCCGGGGGCTCAGCATTGGCGAGCCGGTCCGGGGAACGGGACAGCCTCTCACCGTCCGGCTCGGGCCGGGACTCCTCTCCACCATGTACGACGGCCT
Source organism: Geobacteraceae bacterium (assembly GCA_041500085.1). Lineage (GTDB taxonomy): Bacteria > Desulfobacterota > Desulfuromonadia > Geobacterales > DSM-12255 > VEOV01. The sequence goes on along the minus strand of JBGQLM010000238.1, from coordinate 4,456 downwards.
GCAGCGCCCGCTGGAAAGACTGCGCGATACCACCGGACCCTTTATCCGCTCCGGGCCGGCGCTCTCCCCGTTGGAACAAGACAGGGTGTGGCGCTTTACGCCGTCACGAAAGGGGGGCGACGAAGTTGCGGCCAACGATGTCCTCGGTCATGTGGCGGAGGGACCGTTTGCCCACGTGGTGACCGCTCCGCGTGCCGGGGTGCTGGAAAAGCTCACTGACGGGGACTTCACCCTCGAAGAACCGATTGGGGTCTATGCCGACGGGGGGAAGATCTTTGCCTTCCAGGAATGGCCGGTACGCCGCCCGCGTCCCTACCGGAGAAAACTTCCCCCTGCCACGCCGCTCGTCACCGGTCAGCGCGCCATCGACTTCCTCTTCCCCATGGCCCGGGGCGGAACCGCCATCTTCCCCGGCGGCTTCGGCACCGGCAAGACCATCCTGGAGCAGACCATTGCCAAGTTCGCCGATGTGGACCTGGTTGTGTACGTCGGCTGCGGCGAGCGCGGCAACGAAATGGCCGAGCTGCTCGAGGAGTTTCGCACCCTGACCGACCGGTGGACCGGCCAGGAACTTCTGGCCCGGACCATCGTCGTTGTCAACACCTCCAACATGCCGGTAGCGGCGCGGGAGGCCTCCATCTACACGGCGGTCACCATGGCCGAGTACTACCGGGACATGGGCTTCCACGTGCTCCTTCTGGCCGATAGCATCTCCCGCTGGGGAGAGGCGCTCCGGGAGATATCCTCATCCCTGGAGGAGATGCCGGGGGAAGAGGGCTACCCAACCTACCTGTCGTCGCGGCTGGCCGCCTTCTTCGAGCGGGCCGGGCTGGTGGAAACAGTGACCGGCGAAATCGGCTCCCTCTCCATGATCCTCTCCGTCTCGCCACCCGGCGGTGACTTCACCGAGCCGGTCACTCAGGCATGCCTGAGGACTGCCGGCGTGTTCCTCATGCTCGACACCCCCCTCGCCCACCGCCGCCACTTCCCTGCCATCAACTGGTTCCAGAGCTATTCCCTCTACGGGCCTGAGCTGGCGAGACAGTTCAACGCACAGGTTGTTCTGGACTGGGAGGAGATGCAACGGCACTGCCGGGAGCTTCTGCAACGTGAGGAGACCCTGCGCGAGGTGGCGGAAATTGTAGGCGCCGAGGGACTGCAGGACTCGGACCGGCTCCTGATGGAAGCCGCAGAGCGGGTTCGAACGGAGTTCCTGTGCCAGAATGCCTACACCGACGACGCCTTTTCAGCCCCGGAGCAGACCGCGGCGAAGATGGGGGCGATCCTCGATTTCTACGACCGGGCGGAGGCGCAGCTCAAGGAAGGAGCGTTGCTGGACGAGGTGCTGAAAGGATAGAAGCGGGAAAGTCCACCAGAGAGGCCTGCATTTAAACCATGCTGTAGGGGCGTATTGCATTCGCCCCGATTGGGCGATCGGCAGTTCGCCCCTACCATTCATACGGGAGATTTCCTTGGCAGGACAGGGGGTAGAGGTAGTTTAAAGGCGCGTTAGCGTTTGTTGGTAATGGAGAAGCGGATGGGTTTACGGATTCGATTCATGTCGAATGAAAAGCCGCCTGTGTTGGGATTTTGCCGGCGGGGCGGCTTTTTGTTTTCTTCCCCTTTTCTTTTTTCGTTCTCTTTCCTGGAAGAAGCAAAAGGATGTTGAGCGGAAACTGGTCAACCTGCTTACTGCAATATTATCCAATGCCTATATCTTATTTAATTTAGCTGGTTACGTAAATATTATTTTGTATTTTCAAGCGGGGATGGATGGGAGCCCGCTATTTACCCGTTTGTGTCCCCTTGTTGCGGAGTGGGACCAAACGGGTATACTTTTTTTAAGGAGACAGATCGGCGTAAGCTGCCTCCGTGGCAAACACCAAGGATTCCGTTATGCGGCTTTCCGAACACATCTATCGCACCATCTCCTCGATCCGGGGACCGCTTCTGTTCGTGGAGCGGGTGTTCAACGCCCGGATCGGGGAAGTGGTTCGCGTCATCTACGCCGATGGCACGTCCATGGCCGGCGAAGTGCTGAAGATCGCCGGCCATACCGTGCTGATCCAGGTCTTCGGGGAAACCGGCGGCCTTGATATCGGGGCGGAGGTTGTCTTCACTGATGCGGTACGGCAGTCACCCCTCTCCCGGGAGATGATCGGCCGGTCCTACAACGGCTCCTTCCTCCCCATTGACGGGGCACCCCTGTTCACTCCCGAACAGTGGGGGGCGGTGACCGGCTTCCCCCTGAATCCGACAGCCCGGGCCCGCCCCGAGGAGTTTATCGAGACCGGGTTCACCGTCATCGACGCCCTCAATACGCTGGTCAAGGGGCAGAAGCTGCCGATCTTTTCCTGCGCCGGCCTTCCCTCCAAGGAAGTGACGGCAGAGATCCTGCGGAACGCCCGACTGGCCGGTGGCGGAGAGTTCGTGGTGGTGTTCGTGGCACTTGGGCTGACCCATTACGAGTACTCCTTCTACATGGAGGTGCTCCGGGAGATGCGGACCGGCTTCGTCGCCTTCGTCAACCGGGCCGATGAACCGGTGGTGGAACGGCTCCTGGCGCCGCGCTTCGGCCTGACCTGCGCCGAATATCTGGCGTTCACCTGCGGAATGGATGTGCTGGTGGTGGTCACCGACATGACCAATTACTGCGACGCCCTGCGCGAAGTCTCCACGGCCCGGGAAGAGCTCCCGGGCCGGCGCGGCTATCCCGGCTATATGTACTCGGACCTGGCCTCGCTCTATGAGCGGGCGGGGCGGATCAGGGGGATGGCCGGTTCGGTCACCATGCTCCCCGTGGTGACCATGCCGGAAGACGACATCACCCACCCGATCCCGGACCTGACCGGCTACATCACGGAGGGGCAGATCGTCCTCTCCCGGGAGCTGCATCAAAAGGGGGTCTTCCCGCCGGTAGACGTCCTCCCGAGCCTGTCCCGGCTCATGCAGCGGGGGATCGGCGCCGGCCGCACGCGTGAGGACCACCGCACCGTTGCCAACCTCCTTTACAAGAACTATGCGAAAGGGCGTGACCTGCGGCGCCTGGAAGCGATAGTCGGGCGGGAAGGAATGCTCGTGGGGGACCGGGTGATGCTCGAATTCGCCGATGCCTTCGAGCGGGAGCTGGTCAACCAGGGAACAGCCCGGCGGGACATCAACGAAAGCCTCGATGCGGGAATCGCGCTCATGCGGCGGTTTTCCCCGGAGGCGCAATGATCCACCCGACCCGCACCAATCTGCTGCTCCTCAAGGACAAGGCCCGCTCGGTGACGGGGAGCATCGGCATCCTCAAGGCCCGGCGCCTGGCGCTGATCAGAGAGTTCCTCGCCACGTCCGCCCCTTTCCTGCGCTCCCGGGATGAAGTCAAGACAGCTTATGCCCGGGCGCTTGCCGAATTGCACCTGAGCCTGGGCCACGAGGGAGAGGAGTTTATCGCATCGCTGGAAGGAGTTGCCGGGCGGGAACTGGGGTTGGAGATAGCCGGTCGGAGCGTCATGGGGCTGCGCTATCGGGATGTCACGGTGCGTGAGGATCCGGTCAGGTCGCCTGAAGAACGGGGATACGACTATCGCCTCACCACCCCCCACCTTGAAGAGGCGATCCATCTCTTCGAGAGCATCATGGCGGATATGCTGGAGATCGCCGCTTTTGAAAGCAGGATGAAGAGGCTCGGCGACGAAATCGTGCGGGTAACGCGGCGGACCAGGGTGCTGGAGGAGCGGGTGCTCCCCGGTCTGCGCCAGGACATCCGCAGCATCGCGCACTACATAGGCGAACGGGACCGGGAGGCATACTACCGTCTGAAGCAGTTCAAGGAGATGATAACCGGCTGAGGTTGTATCATGACGACAGATCTATCCACATTCGGCCCCGGGCTGAGAAGAATACGCCGGCGACGCTGGTATTTGTGGTTAGTTAGCCTTGCCTATCTGCCGATAATGTTGATAACCCTTAAGGTGACCCATTCGAACAAGGCTCTTGCCGCGGTTTTTGTCATCTGGATTGTTTTTCTCTGCAAGGCAGTGCTCCCGGTAGCGTTCGTCCTATGTCCCCGCTGTGGCAACTACTTTCATATGAAGGGCTTCTTTCCACACTACATGCGCAGATGCCTCCATTGCGGCCTGCATATAAGTGCGGACAAAAAACCCGAATAGGATCAAGGAGTTATCGGGGGGGGTGAGTGGTTCATGGGGCGCTGGCCGATGACCTGTATACGGGTGCCGGCCCGGACTGTCCCACTCCGGAGTACCCGGGCGAAAATCCCTTCCTTCGAATACCTTTCCTGACGAGCGGCTCGCCGCCGGTCGCCCGGACCTTTTCGATAAGTGTGGTTTTACCGGTCCCCGATTTTGCCACGAACGAGACTCCCTTCATGCTCATTGGTTCCCTTTCCGGGTGACCCGGGCGAATTCTTCCGGGGTATTGACGTTGACGAAGGCCCTCTCTTCGCCGT
>JBGQLM010000237.1:0-4935 GCA_041500085.1 Geobacteraceae bacterium | reverse complement strand
ATCTGACTAAAAAAAGCCCAGAAAGTGTTCTCCTTGGAGAACAGCCTTCGGCGGCTCATCACACCGTCCTTCTCCGGCTTGAGAAGTGCCTTCGGCATGAACTTTTCAAAGACCTCGCCGACTTGCTTAATTGATTTTTGCTGCAACAAAGCCAACTTGTCAGCAAGTTTTTGTGCCTCTGAACGAGGCTTGCGGCGCAGGGTCTGGAGATGAAAACCCGGAAACATCGGCGTTGAATTTTTCATGGCGTATTATGCCATTTTTAGCCAATATTTTCAGCTGTTTTGCTATGGAAAAAGGCCTTAAACTAGCGCCATTCGGGACAGGCACCTATTCCCCTTTCCTCTTCCGACCTTTTTGCCACCCCGTCGCCTAACAGTAGATTCAAGCCCCATAATCATCACGTAACTTTCAAGACAAAAGGGCCAAGAATCTCTTCTTGGCCCTTTGTCCGGTTGAAGCAGCAGACCACTTCACATCTAACAGTTGACGGTTCAACCCATTTTTATAATTTTGTGACGGTAAAATCGACCCGACGGTTCTTTGACTGTCCTTTTTTGGTTTTATTATCGGCAATTGGCTGGCTGTCGCCGAATCCTTTTGCCGAAAGTCGCTTTGCATCAACCCCTTTTTTCTCCACAAGGTATTTTACCACCTCTTCGGCACGATCCTGTGAAAGCTTCTTGTTGGCCTCGGAGTTGCCTACGTTGTCGGTATGGCCATCTACTTGAACATGGAACCCTGGATAATCAGCCATGATGGCAGCGATAGCAACCATCGTCTTATCACAGGAGGGATCGATTTCGGCCTTGCCGGTCTTGAACTTGATCGGCCCTTTCTCATTCTGCACTTTCTTCAATTTCTTGGTCATCGCGCCGAGAACATTATCCTTGGCACTCGATGCAACCGATTTGCCCATTTCCTTGCCAAGTCCCTTTAAAGCATCCAGTTCTGCAAAAGCAACTCCAGTCCCCATCAGTGACATTACAGCAACCAGCAGAGTCAATTTCTTCATTCGATTTCCCCTTAGACAGTTTTGGATTTTACACTACTTGTCATTAGCGTTATTCACACAATTCAGGACATTCATTGTAAGCAAAACAGGGCTCATGTCAATGGCCGGGGAGATCACCGACGTCTTTTGGGTCAGGTGCATGCAAGTTACTTAACCTGCGGCGACAACTTACTTTTCCTGAATGGTCAGAATTTCGCTCATTTGTTTTTTATAGCACTCAGGGCAAATGCCATGGCTGAAGATCGCTTCTGAGTGTCGCGAGATGTATGCCTCCAACTGGTGCCACATCTCCTTATCATCACGTATTTTCTTACAGTACATACAGATCGGAATAATACCTTCCAACTGTTTCACTCTCGCAAGGGAGTCCTCCAGTTGCATGACCTTTTCCGCTATTTCTTTCTCCATCCTGACCCGCTCGGTGATATCTTTCGATATATGAACCAGTTCAACGGTTTCTCCAGTATTGTCTTTGACAGGATAGACATTAATCTCTACAAACGACTTGTCCCCATCTTTATTAATATGGATATGTTGCACGGTTTTGGAGTTGCCGGTTGCAAGCAGATCGCTCAGAGGGCATGAATCATCTGGTTGTTCACAGGGGGTTTCCCGGTTATGGGTTATAGCGTAACAATAATTCCCAACGATATCATTCAATACGAGACCGCTCTGGGTCGTCGCTGCCTTGTTGGCCCACAGGATCTTATAATCTTTTGAGAGCAGAAGAATGTTTTCGGAAATACCGTCGGTTATTGCCTCAAGCAAGACCAGTTTCGACTGTAGACTGATATCATTTCCGGAGTCTATCATTTGCAATCCTCCAACGGTTTTATTGATCCGAAACGTAAAAAAGCCGCTTCATCAGCACTGAAGCTGACAAGCGGCTTTCACTTACACCAAAATGGCCCCATTCTACCCTCCAAAAGACGCGCAAGATGCTCTGACAGCTACAGCATCACATACATCAGAGAAATCGGGTTAATAAGTTCTTATGGCACGCCAGCCCTGTCATTGTCAACAACTCTTAATTGGATGAGCCTCTTGCAAAAGTCGAAAAGGTTGTCATTCCGGCAGGATTTAAGCCGGAATCCAGATTCTAACTACCTGATAAAAGTGGATCCCCGATAGAAACATTCGGGGATGACAACCATTTGTAAGAGCCTCACCGTTAAAACAGTTACTCACGCGACGCCGCGACGAACGCAACAAAAGGCCTTTAAATCCCATACTACGGTGTCGTGACGGTTAGGGCCGTATCCACGGCAACAGGCCGGAGCCCATGGCCAGACGCAGCCACAATCGATGGTGTCATTATCGTCAGTGCTGTCGAGAAAACCGCCAAGGTGCAGAAGCAAAGGCGTTGCCGTGGGAGGCGGGCCTGACCGTCACGGCCTCAAAAACAAAAAAGGCGAACCGTTTGGCTCGCCTTTTTGTATTCTGTCATTTCAGTTCAGCTGAAGTCCTCCGACCGTCTGAGCCGCACCGGCCTCAAGCCCTCAGCCACCACCTCGGCGATATCCCTCACTCGGACATTGGCAGCCCCCTTGTCCTTGACCCCGTCCTCGAACATTGTCATGCAGTAGGGGCAGGCGACACAAATCGTGTCCGGCTTGCTTTCAAGGGCTTCACCTACCCTGGCATGATTGATCCGCTCGCCGCTGAACTCCTCCATCCACATCCGTCCGCCGCCGGCGCCGCAGCAGAAACCGTTTTCGCGGTTGCGGCCCATCTCCTTGGGCTGATCTCCGGTAATCGCTGCAATAATCTGGCGCGGCTCGTCATAGATGCCATTATGACGTCCGAGATAGCAGGAGTCGTGATACATGACGCTGCCGAGCTCCTTCATTTCCCGCTCCGGCTTGATTCTTCCCTCTGCCAGCAGTTTTTGCAGCAGCTCCGAGTGGTGAATCACCTCAATCTCAAGTCCGTACTGCCGGTAGTCGTTCTTCAGGGTGCTGAAGCAGTGCGGACACTGAGTGATGACCTTCGTGATCTTTTTTGACCGGAACAGTTCGACATTCTCTTTCGCCATCTTGTCGAAGAGATACTCGTTGCCGAGCCTCCTGACACTGTCGCCACAGCACTTCTCCTCTTTCCCCAGAACGCCCCAGCTGATTCCGGCGGCATTCAGGACGGTGGCAAGCGCGACGGTAACATGCTTCTGGCGCGAGTCGAATGTCCCGGCGCAGCCGATGTAGAAAAGGTACTCCGTCTCCCCGGCTTCAAAAGTCTTGATATCCATGGTGGTGGACCATTTGGTCCGCTCGGTCGGCGCGATCCCCCACGGGTTCGAGCGCTGCTCCATGTTTTCGAACAGGTTCAGCAGCTCTTCGGGGAATAAGCTCTTCATCTCTACGAGATAGCGCCGCATCTTGATGATCTTCGGCATCTGCTCGATCATTACCGGGCAGGCTTCGAGACAGGCGCCGCACGTGGTGCAGGCCCAGATGGTCTCTTCCGTATTGGTCCCCTCCCCCTCTTCACCTATGAGAGGCATTTTCGGGCTGATGCCACTTTTTAGCGCAGCGACATTGGCCATTAGGTTGGTCTTCAGGGTATGGACAACCTGACGGGGATTGAGCGATTTTCCGGTAACCTGTGCCGGGCAGGAGTCCTGGCAGCGGCCGCATTCGGTACAGGAAAAGGAGTCGAGCAGGTCTTTCCAGGTAAAATCATCAACCTTTGCTACACCGTAACTGTTCCCTTTGGCAAACTCTTCCCGTGGTTGGGTATTCGGTTTGTCCAGACTCTGGAAGAAACAGTTGGGTATGGCGGTAAGAATATGCATATGCTTGCTCATGGGGAGAAACACCAGGAAGGCCAGCAGGACACCGGCATGAAGCCACCAGTAAAAGATCAGCCAGCAGATGACGCCGCACTTCCCGCACCCTCCGCCGCAGCCGAAGAAACCGGCAGCGAGGTGGGAGACCGGCATCCAGCCGGAAAGCGGTTCTGCACCCATGGCTATCTCGGCACCGTGAATGCCGAAGTAGGCAACCATCAGCAGGGCAATAAACGTGAGTATGAGAAATCCCTCGAAACTGCGCCTTTTCACATACAGGCTGTCCTGATAGGGGAACTTGAAAAACAGACGACGACCGGCCGCAACACAGACACTGATCAGAGCAAGCAGCGAAACTGTATCAAACAGGAAAACCAGCGGGCCGTGAACGGCATCGGGGAGGAGTCGCAGGCTGACCGAAGGGAAAAGGGCGTTGACGATAAACTCGCCATTGGCCAGGAGGAGAATGATAAATGACCAGAAGATCACAAAATGGTTGATGCCGAACGGCCGCGCCACCACCCTCTTCTGGCCGAAGGCGAAGAGCAGCATGTCCCATGTACGGAGCGAAAGATGGTCGAAGCGGTTCTCGGACTTTCCCAGGGAGATCAGGGAGAGTCTGCGCCAGGCAAGAGTGCAGAAGATTCCAAGCGCTGCCAGGAAGAGGACGGTAAAGATGGCGGTATGGTTCATTTGAGACCTCGTGCTGCCTTGAGCTCGCGCAGGCGGTTGGTAATTGCCGGTATGACCTGGAACAGGTCGCCCACTATACCGTAGGTGGCTACCTCGAAGATCGGGGCATCCTTGTCACGGTTTATGGCGATAACCACGTCCGAATCCTGCATTCCGACCAGGTGCTGGATGGCGCCGCTGATTCCACAGGCCACGTATATTTTCGGCCTGACTGTTTTCCCGGTCTGGCCAACCTGTCGCTCCTGCGGCATCCAGCCGGCATCCACGGCACTCCTCGAAGCTCCGACAACTCCGCCCAGTTCATCCGCCAGCTCTTTCAGCATGGCGAAATTCTCCTTGCCCATCATGCCGCGGCCGCCGGAAACGATGAACTCCGCACCGGCAACATCGACATTGTCCTTTTTCCGGTCGCTGACGATCTCCAGGACCTTGACCAGGATAT
>JBGQLM010000236.1:0-4964 GCA_041500085.1 Geobacteraceae bacterium | reverse complement strand
TGCAACCGGCCCTTCACACCGACCGAATCAAGCGTGCCACGCACGATGTGATAACGGACACCTGGAAGGTCTTTAACTCTACCGCCGCGAATAAGAACAACGGAGTGTTCCTGAAGGTTATGCCCGACACCCGGAATATACGAAGTCACCTCAAGGCCATTAGTCAAACGAACCCTGGCAACTTTACGGAGAGCGGAGTTAGGCTTCTTAGGGGTTGTTGTATAAACCCTCGTACAAACACCGCGCTTCTGCGGACAACACTTCAGGGCGGGGGCCGTTGATTTATCTTTTTTACTTTCCCTACCTGACCTGATCAGCTGGTTGATTGTTGGCATAGTCGTCAAATTCTCCAGATACAAAAATATCAAAACTGCTCCGAACAGGAGCGAATCCGCAAACTAACAAAAGAATAGAATCTTTGTCAATCTTTTTTATTTCATTTGTGGTGTTTTTTTGTGAGTCGTATAGACTCAAAGGGTATCAATTAACTACAAATACAATGCTGTGCGCTTGTAGGCTGTGAATCGTGTTGGACGCTCTGATGATTGTTTCGGATGGGAATGGAATAATTGTAGGGTCGGAATCTCACCGACATCTCCATTCAGATCAGTAGCGTTTGTTGCCCCTCTATAGTGAGGAATTGGATTTGTACTCTTATTACTGATCGGTTGTCAATAAAAAAGATGCACTGCCTCTTCTTTTTTTCTATTTCCAGCGTTGTTCTTAAAATCCGTCACTTAAGCGCTTGTATATAATAATATGTATTTAGCCGCAAACAGCTCACCCGTATCTCCAGTGCGTGAACTTTTTCCGCCATTATGGATACCAGGTGTTTCGAGCACAATTACGATCCGCGCCAACCGTGAACCGATCAAGACTCCACTCTGCCTGCTGGCGGTCAAGGACGGCAAGTTCGCCCTGAAAGCCAAGGTACCGGTAAAGATGGACTAACCTGAATCACACCGCTTTCGTACGTACTTTCTACGGGCATAAACGCCGTGCAGCCTTTATACAGGTTTCACGGCGTTTATGTATTTAACGGTTGACAAAATAATCGACTATCTCTATTTTGATATCGAAATTCAATATCCATTAAGGAGGAGTAGTGAAATGCGTAATATTTGTATTATGTCAGCTGTTTTTGTGTTTTTGGCAAGTGTGGGAGTGGCGATGGCTGAAGAACCATACCGCGAAATACAGGACAACTCGTTTTTGATCGAAGAAGCTTACAACCAGGAAGACGGCGTTATTCAGGAGATTCAGACCTTCCAGTATCTGAAGGGTGATACTTGGGCCTACACCTTTACCCAGGAATGGCCGCTACCCACACAGGCACACCAGTTTTCTTACACCATTCCGCTGGAAAAACTTGGCAGGGATGAGGGTCGGCACACCGGGCTCGGCGATGTAGCGCTGAATTATCGATACCAGCTTCTCTTCAAGGAGGGTGTTATGGCCTGCGCTCCCCGTTTTTCGCTGATTTTGCCTACGGGTGATGAAAAGAAGGGATTGGGCAACGGTACGGTAGGATATCAGATCAATCTCCCGCTCAGCGTGAAATTAAACGAGCGCTTTGTCACCCACTGGAATCTGGGTATGACCTTCACACCCAATGCCAAGGAGCCGGGCGGAGCGAAAGCGGATACCTTCAATACGAACTACGGCATGAGTCTGGCCTATCTTATCAATCGCAACCTGAACGCGCTGGTGGAGATTGTCGGCACTGCTGAGCAGTCCGTAGTCTCCAATGGTGTGACGGAAAACAAGAATTCATTTATCATCAATCCGGCTCTTCGCTACGCAATTGATCTCAAGAATCTTCAGATTGTGCCGGGTATCTCCATGCCGATCGGTGTCGGCCCCTCCAAGGGTGAGTATGGAGTGATGGCCTATCTTTCCTTTGAGCACAAACTGTTTTAGCCACAATTGCTAAGGCGGGAGGCCTCGTGGTGCCTCCCGCTTCCTTTTTGCGTACACATCACACCGCACCGGCTCACTTACTTTAATGGTTGTATTCCATTCGTTCTCAACATACGGAGTCCATTCGCCACAACAATCAGACTGGCCCCCATATCGGCAAACACCGCCATCCAGAGCGTGGCTTTTCCTGTAAGTGCCAAACAAAGGAAAACTGCCTTTATGGCGAGCGCAAGGAAGATGTTCTGTCGCAGGATCGTCATGGTGCGTCGGCTCAAGATGATCAGGGTGAAGAGCCGTGAAGGGTCGTCGTCCATCAACGCTACATCCGCTGTCTCAATGGCCGTATCGGAACCGGCGCTTCCCATGGCGATGCCGATGTCCGCCCGCGCCAATGCCGGAGCGTCGTTGATGCCATCCCCAACCATGGCAACAACGCCATATTTTTCTCGTAATTCTTCAATGATCTGTAATTTTTCTTCGGGTAGAAGATTGGCCCGTATGTCGCTTATGCCGACTTGCACGGCCACTGCCTGTGCGGTATGCTGGTTGTCCCCGGTCAGCATGACGATATGGATTCCCATGTTGGAAAGTGCTGCAAGCGCTGTGGCGCTTTGTTTTCTGATGGCATCCGCGACGGCGAATATGGCGATTGGACCATCATTATCGGCCAGCATGACACTTGTTTTCCCGAGTCGTTCAAGCCTCTCAAGGCGTTCTTCCAGACTCTCGCTGCATTGCTTCCGTTCCTCGATCAGGCGATGATTCGCCAGTACGAAATCCGAGCCTGCAATAGTGCCGCTCATGCCAAGCCCCGGAATTGCCGTCAATCGTTCAACCGGCAATGACACGGTCATATCGAGTTGCTGCCGACAACCGTGCGCAATTGCCCTGGAAACCGGGTGATCCGAACCGGAGGCAAGGGCCAGGGCATATTCAAGGGCGAGTCGTTCACTCCCACGTAGAGTAACAACGTCTGTCATAAATGGAGACCCCACCGTTATGGTGCCGGTTTTATCAAACGCCATGGCCTTGATACGTCCGGCATTCTCAAGGTAGCTGCCGCCCTTGACCAGAATCCCCTTGCGGGTTGCCGCAGCAAGCCCGCTGACGATGGTAACCGGTGTCGAGATCACCAGCGCGCAGGGACAGGCAATGACCAGCAGCACCAGGGAGCGATAGACGGCATCGTGCCAGCTCCATCCGATCAGAAACGGCGCTACTGCAACGATTACAAGGGCCGCGGCAAAGACTATGGGTGTATAGAACGCGGCAAACTTGTCAACAAAACGCTGGGCCGGAGCCCGGTCGGCCTGGGCCGCCTCGACCGTTTTGATGATATGGGCCAGGGTCGTGTCACTTGCAGCAGCAGTCACCCGAAACTCGAACACACCGTTCTGGTTGATGCTGCCGGCAAAGACCCGGTCACCAGGTGCTTTTTCCACCGGGATGCTCTCCCCGGTGATAGGAGCCTGGTTGATCGTTCCGTTCCCCATGATGATCTCACCGTCAAGCGGCACCCGCTCTCCCGGTTTGACCCGTATGGTCTCTCCCACGGTAACCGCGCTCACCTCACGTTTAACCCAATCCCCGGCAGGACTCTTGACATCGGCCTCTACCGGTGCAAGCTGCAAAAGCCCCTGTATCGCCCGACGCGCCCGGTCAAGTGAATGTTGCTCGATCACATTGGCAACAGCGAATAGAAAACTCACCATGGCCGCTTCCGGCCATTGCCCGATCAGTGCCGCACCGGTCACAGCAGCAGCCATCAGCACGTTCATGTTGAGCTGGCGATGAACAAGAGCGATCCACCCCTTGCGGTACGTTTCCAGGCCAGCCGTACAGACCGTAACTAACGCCAGTATCGGCACCACGAAATGTAGGCCCGGCGCAAACCACTCCAGCGCTTCGGCGCCAATCGCCGCCAAGCCGCCCACAACAAGGCGAAGCGGAACAATTCGTACCTTAGTTTTGCCCATATCAGGCAAAGCATTTGCCTTCTCTGGTAACTGACGAGGTTCAAATCCGATCCCTTTCAAAAGTGAGACGATTTCCGGTTCGGTGCCCGGCAGATGATGCACGGTCAACACCCTCTCCAGCAGGTTGAACTGAAGACCGAGTACCTCCGCACGGTTTTTGAGTGCAGAGCGGATCATGGCCTCTTCCGTAGGGCAGTCCATGTTTTCTATCCGGTAACGGGTCGTTATTCCATCGCCGGAATCCAAGCCTGTCTCAGGCTCAGGCGATGGAGCCGGAGACAGGCTGGAAGCGCCACAGCCACAGGTATTTTGATTGCACTTAATATCCATCAGACAACATCCTCAGGTGTTTTGTTTTTATTTTCAGTTGAATTGCAGCCGCAGTTCTTTTCGCAGGTGATTCTCAGCTTGCGTTGCAGGTACCAGTAGCCCCAGATCACAGAAAGCACGGTAACGGCAGCCATCAACGGCTTGCCGATTCCCAGCGCCTTGGTCCCGAAGAGCCCCAGATACACACCCAGCATGGGCGAGCCACAGCAGCCGATGAGAAAACACCCCGCAGCCATGAGAACCCCGACCAGGGTGATACTTCCGGCCGCCCCGGCCGCCATGGCAGCTTGCCGTGTCTTGAGGTACTGGCCCAGCGCCCAGACGCCGAATGCGGCACAGAAGGCATAGGAAAACCCCAGCAAATAATCCTGCTCAGTGATGTAGGTGGCGAACCCCCACCATTCGCCAATACCCACGCCAACATCGGCCCAGCCTTCGGCGGGAGTTGACGCCTGCTGGCGAATGTACAGTGCATGCACGGCAAAGACACCCAGGAAGACGACGGACGGCAAGCAAAGTATCAATTGACGCTGGAGAGGGATTGCCGACTTCACTGTTTCGTCACCCGTTCGGCTGTGAAGGTGTATCCCTTGGAAGTCTTAGTCAGGGTGCCGTCAACCCGGACGATGTCCTTGACCACCGGAGCAGCACCGCTCCAGAGAAACGGGATCTTTTTCGTGGTTTTGTCAGTCAGACACTCCGACGTGCAGGTGGCGCAATTGATGCTATCGATCAGAG
>JBGQLM010000235.1:0-5130 GCA_041500085.1 Geobacteraceae bacterium | reverse complement strand
TGCTCGCCGAACTCCTTGTACTGCAGGCCAATTCACCCGGTCTTGCCACGGTCTCGCTCAGGCCCCATCTTATCTGGGGGCCGGGAGACAATCATCTTGTGCCGAGGATCATACAGAAAGCAAGGGCCGGAAGGCTGAAGCGGATAGGAAAGCGTCCCTGTCTGGCAGACACGGTCTACATCGATAACGCGGCAACAGCCCACCTGCTTGCTGCGGACAGGCTGCATCCCTGTTCGCAGATAGCTGGCAAGGCTTACTTCATAACCAATGATGAGCCTGTTCCGTTGTGGGATATGGTGGACATGATACTTGCCGCGGGGGGTCTACCGCCGGTGAAGGGTGGAATCTCTCCGGAGATGGCGCGAATGATCGGCGGAGTATGCGAGAAGATCTGGAAGTTGCTGAGGCTGTCCGGAGAGCCGCCGATGACGAGGTTTGTCGCCAGTGAGCTTTCAACCGCTCACTGGTTCGACATCTCCGCAGCAAAAAGGGATCTCGGCTACTACCCGGAAGTTTCCATCGAAGAAGGGCTCAAGCGGCTGCAGGAATGGCTGCCGGTCTCCGGGTTACTTGCCGAGAAAAGGTGACATGAGAAGATAGCAGGCGTATGCGACGATTCCGGATGCCGGTATTGTCAGTACCCATGCGGTCAGGATCCTTCCCGCTATTGTCCAGTTTACCGCATTGACCCGCTTTGAGAGTCCCACCCCGAGAATGGCTGATGTAATGACATGAGTTGTACTTGTCGGGAGCCCGAATGCCGATGCGCTCAGGATTACTGTTGCTGCCGCAGTGTCAACGCTGAACCCGGTCAACGGCTGCAGTTTCACGAAATCACGCCCGACAGTTTTGATGATGCGCCAGCCGCCGGCAGCAGTTCCTATTGCCATGGCTGTGGCACAGGCTATCTTGACCCAGAGCGGTACTTCAAAAGAGGGTATCAGTTTGTAACTGAGCAGTGCCATGGTAATGATACCCATGGACTTCTGCGCATCGGCTGTGCCGTGGGAGAAGGACATGAAGCAGGCGGAAAGAACCTGCATCCTGCGAAAATTCTTATTCACGCCGTAGGGAGACCTGTTTTTGACAATGTTTGTAAAAATTACCACAAAGAGAAACCCGATTAGCGTGCCAAGCACCGGGGAGATGATCAGCGCCAGGATGATCTTCTTGACTCCGGCCGCCTGCAGGGCGTGAAAGCTTCCGGTTCCAGCGACAACAGCTCCTATGAGTCCGCCTACAATGGCGTGAGACGACGAAGAAGGGAGTCCGTAGTACCAGGTAATTATGTCCCAGATAATGGCGCCCATGATTCCAGACAGCACGATCATCTGGGTTATGGTTGCAGGATCTACAATCCCTTTGCCGATGGTTGCTGCCACCTTGGTGGAGACCATGGCTCCGGCAAAGTTAAGGACAGCGGCAATGCAGATGGCAGACTTGACTGAAAGAGCACGGGTTGAAACACTGGTCGCAATGGCATTGGCCGTATCATGAAAGCCGTTCACATAATCGAAAACCAGCGCGGTAATTATGACCAGCACCAGCATGACAAGTGCAGCATCAGGCATTTTTCACCACCACGCTTTCCAGAATATTGGCAGCATCCTCACACTTGTCAGTTGCCTTTTCCAGAGTCTCATAGATCTCTTTCCACTTTATCAGCTGGATCGGATCCTTCTCCTCATCGAACAGGCGGCTTATAGCCTCACGGCAAACACGGTCAGCCTCGTTCTCCAGAGCGTTTACCTCGACGCAGTATTCAGCAATCGGCTCATGTTTCCCGCCGATGATAAAAAGTGCTTTATTGATCGCCTCGGCACCCTTGAGGATCAGGAATGCAAGTTCCTTTGCCTCCGGAGTCGTGTTCTCTACGTTATACATGACGAGCCGTTGTGCACATCCGTCGATCAGGTCGAGGATGTCATCCAGAGCAGAGGCGAGCGAGTAGATGTCTTCCCTGTCAAAAGGTGTAATGAAGCTTTTGTTCAGCTTCTTGATGATTTCATGAGTCTGCACGTCGCCGCGATGCTCGATGTCCTTGATCGCCTTCTGGCTGGTCGCCGGATCGGAGTAGTTGTCGAGCATTTTCTTTAGTTCTTTTGCCCCCTCAACGATGATCGCACCCATTTCCTGGAACATCTGGAAAAATTTCTCTTCTTTCGGGATAAGTCCGAACATTATTTTTTGTCTCCTTTTAAGTAGTCAATAATTAAAGCTTATTAGTTCGTGGTCACGCTTATCCGACTGCAAAAAATCCTGCAGAATATAGCAGGAAATTCGGCTGCTGTGTCAAAAAAGAAGTGAAAAGCACAAATTTTCACTGTGCCGTTCCGGGTGACGGAAGCTGATTTTTTCAATTTAAACAATATGATCATGGCCAATCTCAAAGGAAAATTTCTGGTATAATTGAAAACAATTAACATGAGGGGGCAGCCTATGTTTGAGTCAGCGGAGCTCGGGCACAAAATCAACAAGGAGAGATACCGGCAGGAGGTACCGGAGCTACGGGAGGCGCTGCTCAATGCCCAGCTCGATCTCCAGGAGGCCGATTTCCCGGTAATCATAATCATTGCCGGTGTCGATGGCGCGGGCAAGGGGGAGACGGTCAATATTCTCAACGAGTGGATGGACCCCCGGCATATTCAGACAAACGCCCTTGATGCTCCTACCGACGAGGAACTTGAAAAGCCGTGGATGTGGCGCTTCTGGCGGGCTCTGCCACCAAAGGGGAAGATCGGCATATTTTTCGGTTCCTGGTACTCGGCGCCGATTATTGACCACGTTACCGGCAACACGAAAAACGCCGAACTGGACCAGTCCATGGAACGGATTATCCGTTTAGAAAAGATGCTGACTGATGAGGGTGCCCTGATCCTTAAGTTCTGGTTTCATCTCTCCAAGGATGAACAGCGCAAGCGATTGAAGAGCCTGGAGAAAGACCCACATACCCGTTGGCGTGTAACTTCCCAGGACTGGTCGAACTTCAAGCTCTATGACAGATACCGCAAAGTTTCGGAGCATGCGCTTCGCCAGACCAGCACCAGCGAGGCGCCCTGGACGATAGTTGAGGGGACCGAGCCTCGCTACCGCTCTCTGACAGTGGGGAAAGCGGTGCTGCAAGCGTTACGGCTCCGCCTTGACGCACCACAGGGGAAGGGGCAGTTCGTGTCAGTTCCTCCGCTTATCCCGGCCATAGACGACCTCCTGCTCATCCGTTCTCTTGATCTTGGCAAAAGTATTCCAAAAGAGAAGTATGAGGATGAATTGACCGAGTATCAGCGGAAACTCGCCCTTCTCACCCGTCATGACAATTTCAGGAAAATATCTGTGGTGGCTGTTTTCGAAGGAAATGACGCAGCCGGCAAAGGCGGGAGTATCCGGCGTATAACTTCTGCTCTGGACGCGCGCCAGTACCGCATAGTGCCGGTGGCCGCCCCGACGGAAGATGAGCGGGCTCAGCCGTATCTCTGGCGTTTCTGGCGCCATCTTCCCCGAAAGTCGAAGTTTGCAGTATTCGATCGCTCCTGGTACGGGAGGGTTCTGGTGGAGCGGATCGAGGGGTACTGTTCACAAGGGGACTGGATGCGAGCCTACAGCGAAATCAACGATTTCGAAGAGCAGCTTGTCCGGAACAAGACAGTGATCGTCAAGTATTGGCTGACCATCAGCAAGGAAGAGCAGCTGAGCCGTTTTGAGGAGCGGGAGCAGACCGGTTTCAAGCGATTCAAGATTACCGAAGAGGATTGGCGTAACCGCGAAAAGTGGGAGCAGTATGAGCTGGCCGTCTGCGACATGATTGACCGGACCAGCACCGAGATCGCTCCCTGGACACTGGTTGAAGCCAATGACAAGTACTATGCCAGGATCAAGGTTCTGAAAACCCTCTGCAAGGCTATCGAACGTGCCCTGTAGGTGGTGCGGATATCTCAGGTTTTGCCCAGAGCGGCGACTATTTTCCGGTAAATCTCTTCGCTGTCAGCGGCTTTAACCAGTTTTTCATCGACCAGGGCAATCGGCGATTTCTTGCAGTCGCCGCAGCTTTTGAGGCACTCCTTTCTCTTGATGTTCAGATCCGGGTAGGTCTCTTTCAGCTTTTTGACCACCTTTCCCGTACCCTTGTTGTTTTCACAGAAACGTATCTTCATTTGTCCCTCCGTTTGCACCGGCGCTATATACTGATACAATTATACCTTACTTGCGCAAGTATTTTTTAACATACGTTAATCCAATGTTACAGCCGTGTTACATCTTGCAGTTACAGGGTGTTTATCAGTCTTTTACATTGCAGTAACATTACGTTGTGGGATAATTTTTTAACCAACCGGTTCTCAGGAGTGACCATGAAGGTGCACTTTATCAGACATGCCCAGGCAATAGAACGTTCGACCGAGCTTCCGGATGAATATCGTAACCTGAACTGCCGCGGTCGAAAACGATTCCGGCAGGTCGCTGCCTGCCTGAAAAAAATGGAAATTGACCCGGATTTGATCATAACGAGTCCCAAAGTCCGTGCCGTGCAGACTGCAGAAATACTCGCCGAGACACTCCGGTTCAGCGGGGAAGTCCGGATTTCAGCCGATCTTGCAACAGGGCCGGATATTTCCGCTCTAGGCAAATTGCTTAGGTCAAAGAACGCGTCCCGCGAAATTGTCATCGTCGGTCATGAACCCGGTCTCGGCGAGGTTGTTGAGGAGCTGCTCAAGGTTTCTGCCCCCTGTCACCTGCCCAAGGGGGGTGTGGTTTCCCTGGATATTTCGATAAAGAAGTCCGGGCTCACTGCCGAATTGGCCGGTCTGATAACCGGCGGGGGCAAGGCGATCCGCAAAGAAGGTGCGGCCATGGAACGTTTACAGGGTGATAAAAATAAGGAGGTTAACCTATGAGTTTGACAGCAAAAGAGTTGCAGCAGATCAAGGGAATCGGCGATGTGCTTGCGTCCCGCCTGCTTGAGTCGGGCCATGATTCCTTTTCCGAGATTGTCAATCTTGGCGAAGGCGGTCTCAGGAAGATAAAGGGGATCAACCTTAAAGCAATTCCGGAGATCCTTGAGCAGGCAGCCAGGCTGGCCGAAAGTGAAACCAACGACCGGGATAAAAAGGTTGCAACCCTTAAGGAGTCGCTGCAGGG
>JBGQLM010000234.1:0-5316 GCA_041500085.1 Geobacteraceae bacterium | reverse complement strand
TAGCCGACCTCGGGGTCGGCGAAATTTGTGACCAATTTCCTTAAGGCGTCCGGGGCATATATTGAATTGGCGTCGGAAAAGACGATAATCTCTCCTCTCGCCTGGGGAACTGCCATGTTAAGGGCGCTGGTCTTGCCGGCCCGTGGCTCCTGGCGGAGCAGCCGGACATTGCGGTCCGCAAAGCAGCATACAATGGCGACGGTCCGGTCGGTGGAACCGTCAGAAATGACGAGTACCTCAAGTTTTTCTCTAGGGTAATCAAGCGACAGCTTGTTCTCGATGGTGGGGCCGATCGACTCCTCCTCGTTGTAGGCAGCGATGAGAACGGTCACCATCGGCTCAAACTCCCCCTTGCGGACCTTGCGATTCGTAATTCGGCAAAGCAGAGCGGCCGCCAGCGGGTAGCCGGCATAAACATAAAAAATGAGCAGTATCGATATGAAAAAAAACATTTCTGTCATAGAATCCATTTTCTGGCGTTAGTTGCGTCGACAGCTCATGTCGCCTGCCAATTTTCAACAAAAAAGTGTTCTTCCTCAGTTACTCGCAACGTAACCATGAAATAAAGGGTAGAAAGCCTCGACAAAGTCGAAGATCTTCTTCTGGGCAGCCGCGGGAGAACCCTCACCGACGGGGGAGGTGATACGGACAAAGGCATTGTCTTCACCTTGGCCGAAGAAACGGTCTCTGACCATATCGACCTTCTGGGTAAACGTGTTGGCTGATGTTCTGCCGTTTGTCTGGAACCAGTAAACAATCATTTCGCGCTCCCCCTGGTGTTCTACGATCATGGACGAATAGGAGACTGTGAGTCCGGGTGAGCCGGTAAGGGTGTAGAGGCCACGCTCCTGTTCCGTGATCGACCATCCCTGCCCCTGGAAGCAGACCAGGGGGTCATGGGAGGCGCCGACTTTCTTTGCAGTGCGATAGTACCCAACGAAGAGGGTAACGGCTTGCCGGCCCTCTTTGAAGCGCCGGAAAAGATAGTCATCAAGTTTCAGCCCGTCCACAATCTGATCATCAAGGGTCTGGTTTCCAGCGCCGATCCAATCGCCAGCCCGTTCGAATGCCTGCCGGAGCGGCATTTTAGGTACTGGTACCGAAATTGTTGCCATGCTACCATGAGACAGGAAGGCCGCGGTGGCCAGCACTATCGATAGAAGCATAACCCTGAAAGGGCTCACCGTTCCCATCGAGTCAATCCTTTCCGGATCAAAAGAAAGATCGCCGCTGCCCCTCCGAAAACAACGACCCCAAGTACGGTATGCGGAACCCCCTCCGAGAGTTCGATCCCTAGGAATTGGATCGCGACCACCATGGCAAAGACGCGCAGGATGTTGATTGCAACGGCTATCGGGATAGCGGATAAAAAGAGGATCGCCCTGGAGATGTCGGAACGGAGCGTGAAATATCCCATAACGGCGCCGAGCAAAAGCAGAGCCATTATCGACCGCAGGCCACTACAGGCCTGGACCACCTCGAAGGATCCCCTGCTGTGGTGAATCACGTTACCTTCACAGTAGATGGGAATAGCGGCAGTCGCAGCCAGCAGGACCGTTGCCTTGGTAACCAGCAGCTGCAGAGGGATGGTCAGGCCGGCATAAATCTGTGCCGGGACCGGGATCATGAACAGGAGCAGCAGCAGGGGAAAGAGGCAGATCCTGAGGATTCGCAATCCGAGCAGGAACAATACCGTCCCCGTTATGAACCCGATCATGGAGAGCGAGGCGAGCGTCACGATCTCGCCTGCCCGGGCGAAAAGATAGGCTGCCAGGGAGAGGAGCGCCACGGGAAGGCCGGTCCACGAGCCGACAATCATCGCTTCCGCCAGCAAGACGCGTTTTTGCCAGATGACATAGAGAGCGATCGGAACGATCAGAAAACCGTGAGAATAGTCGTCCGAACCGTACCAGGCGCGAACAAGATCGATCATAACCGGCAGGTATGCTGCAAAAAATGACCCGGCGAAAATAATCCACAGGATGTATCGTTCAAAATCTAATTTATGTGATGATGTAGCAGTTCTCTCCATCGCTCAATTCCTTATTACACGTGCCTCTCTTCAAAAAGGCAACTCTTCTGAATTACCAACTGCATATCACTTGACTTTAGACATCTTCCCTGAATGGAGTGGTTGTTCATATTGTAGTTTTCATTCTATATATTGCAATAGCAGTTGATAGTTATGTTCAGCCTACGGATAGCTGTAAGACTTCCCTTACGGTAGTAAATTTGAACTCCATGAGCAATTTCCAGAACCGTTCCTCCGTCTTGTGAAGGTTCACGTAGTGGCGGAATCGGCTCTTTATATCGGCATTGCATATCCGTGGCTGTTTAGGATCTAGCTCCCATGGATGAAGATAAAAAACGAATGGCCGTTTCTCCTCACAGTTTATCCTATTCAATCCCCACTTGGTAAATGCATAGGGAAAGAGACGGAAGTAGCCACCGCCGGCAATTGGAATATTCCTCCCAGCTATGGAAAGTGTGGTTATAGGAACTTCCCTCATCCTTCTGCAATATTTATCGCACGGAAGTGAGCAACGGTCGTCGGTCAGCGGACAGGGATGGGTACCTATCGGCCCCCATACGCCATCAGGGTCTTTCGATACAGTGAATAGGTGCCTCGGCCAGTCCGGAATACCGTACAGATCGTGGCGGACGGGGAAGACGCTTGAATCGTAGCTGTAGTCAGCATCGAGGAGTTCATCGTAGGCCCAGAGTGTGTTCATGGAGATCGAATAGCTGGGCGCCCGGTAGCCACAAACCTCCACTGAGATCAGCTCCTCCAGGATCGCCTTGCTTCGTCGAACATCATCCCTGAACTCCTGCTGTGTCTGATTGCAGACCCTCTGGTGGCCGTAGCCGTGACTCGCCACTTCGTGTCCCCGTCTGGCTATTTCCTTAACCAGAGCGGGGATCCTTTCTGCCACCCAACCAAGGACAAAAAAAGTCGCCTTGACCCCAAACTCATCCAGCGTATCAAGGATACGGAAAGTGTTTAGCTCCACCCTCATGGGGAGGCTATCCCAACACTCCCTGGCCACGCATCCTTCAAAAGCGGATACCTGGAAATAATCTTCAACATCGATGGTTAGCGCATTGATCATAATCAAAATGTCTTTCTCACTTCTACTATTATGCGGTTGGTATCTATAGCGCCCGTCGCATTGCCGATACTATTGCGCTTTGAGTCATACGTATAATTCAGACGAAATGTCAGATCGTGGTTAAAGATATAACTTAGTCCGCCTGTTGCATTCAGATGATATGGAGAATCAGATACCTTAGATACATAGAATCGTTCAGCTGTTGTAGCCACATTTGCGATAAGTGACTGTATTATCTCGTAACGCGCTGTGCCGCCAATGGATAGTCTTCGCTGGTCTGTTTGATCCGTCTGCGAATTGACGAATTCGGTATAGGATGTGGAAAAACCGATCATTCCCCGTTGCAGGGTCTTTTCAAGCCTGCCGTTATAGCTGGTTTCTCTGGTCGAAACGGCCAACGGGTCAATAGCATCCTGAACCCTGGTTTCAAGCGACGCCACGACAACACCAAGATCATGGGTGATTCCCGCATTCCAGAAAAAATAGCTCACATCCGTGCCGACATTGAAATGTTGCCAACTGTTGCCAATTTGGCCGTAGATGAATGATCTTTCAGCATATTCGAACCTGAAACCTCCAGAAATATCGTGTTTATTGTGCTGGGATGGTTGTGATTCGAGGCGTGTAAATGCATAGCCTGCAGAAAGGCTAAATTTGGACGATATTTCATGAGTCAAATCTGCATTAACACTATGCTCCTGTCTTTCGATGCCGACAGAATCCCAATATCGGGCATCAACAAAACGGTATCCGGTCTTGAGGGTACTTTTCGACCCTGGTCGCCAGAGCAGATATGGGGATATGGTTGCAATGTTCTGATCCACCTGGTTGAGAAAAAGGCTGCTTTCCGTGGCTACATTACGGGCCACATCCAGGGAAACCCGGTGATACGTGTCACTGACGTCCAGATAGAGGCGATTATCCACCAATGTGAAGTTTCCCTTGGCATCCAGATTGTGGGTTGTTTCGTCACTTCGGCTGTTGCGTTCATATCTGCGGTAATCGAAGTTGTATGCCAGGTCCCAATGCCATAAGGGTGCCTCGTAGCGGGAGGTGAGGCCGGGCTGAAGGCGGGTGATAAACTCTTTACGTTTGTTGTTCGCGACTTCATATATATTGTCGTTTACCTCTTCGCTGATTGATAATGAGGGACTGAAATCAATATTAGCTGCTGATGCAGTATTTACACTCAGGAAAGCAACTGGCATGACAGTCACTAATCTCACCTTAGACAACAAACATTTCATTCTGGTCAATATGTCGCAGTTCATCTTCTTCACTTTCCACTGGAGTTGCTGCCAAATATCCGACGAATAATTCCATTTGATGCCGGATAATCCGGCAAGGCATGGTCGGCTGAGGCATGCCCGGGGAGTAAGTTTTCATTTTGTATTTTAATGATATTGGCCGCCTGCTCATCGGTTTTGATCACATATGCCTCAAATGCATCCTGTAACCCTGCTAACTGTTCAAGACGGATGATTAACATCGATTGGAGCTGGGCGAAATTCTTTTCCATCGACTCAACTCTCAGTGAGATATCCGCCAAGGAACACGGGGCATGAGCCTCGGTTACTGGAATGCTCTCACTATCCGTTGGGTGCGCGGTTTCTTTTTCGGCATCTGCGTTTGACCAGTAATGGTTCTCAAAATCAAGATCGCCGATAATCTCTCGAACCATCTCGATATCAATAATATTGGTCTCTTCAGCAAAGGCAGATAACAACAGAAAATCGCAGATTATGTTGATCAATCGCGGGATACCCTTGCTGTACAGAAAGATGTAGTCCAACGTTTCCGAGGGAAAAACCACGGCAGCGGCGTTGCCGGCTACATCCAATCTGTGCGTAATGTACTGTTCGGTTTCTAGCCGATTCAATGCCTGAATGTGGCAGTTGATGTCGATGCGCTGGCGCAATTGCAGAAGTTTGGGAGCTGCCAGGATAGTGCGTAGTTCCGGTTGTCCGACAAGGATGATTTGAAGAAGTTTGCTGTCGTCCGTTTCCAGATTGGAGAGCATGCGTATCTCTTCCAACAGCTCGGGTCCAAGATTCTGAGCTTCGTCGATGATCAAGATCGGCTGGTTACCGCAGGCGTACTGTTCAACCAGGAAACTGTTCAGTTCCCGGATAAGTGTCACCTTATCCTTTCCTTGAGTTGACAGGCCGAAGTCATCATTGATCATGGCAAGTAATTGTTCAAAGCT
>JBGQLM010000233.1:0-5318 GCA_041500085.1 Geobacteraceae bacterium | reverse complement strand
TATTAATCTGAATTTGTAAATAGTTGCCAACTCATGCTGAGCCAATACAGTTACTTTGGTCCGACCCCAGAGTGCAGATTTCAGAACAAGGTCCATTAATTATTTCTATTGAACGACCCTTGATAGGTAACAATTCACGACTAAACTTATAAAAACTGGTTGATGTTAAGTATATAACAATCAATTGTTAGTTCCAAAAACAATTACCGAGTGACTAGAACACGGAACCAAGGCCTTATACAAACGATCTTTAGAACTTCTGCATGATTAGGAATATTTCACAAGGAGGATTGGTCATGAAAAATCTATTGCGAATTGTCATTGTATACATTGTGGTGGCGTTATGTTGCAGCGTGAGCCCCGTGCTTGCTTTTGACCTAGGCCATAACATCCGGGAATTACAGAAGAGGGTCAACCATGGGGTTCAATGTGGTGATTTAACAACGCAGGAGGCTAAGAGACTCAACGATGAACTGGACCGGATTCGCAATGACGAGGCGCGTCTCACGGCGGGTGGCAGACTCACTCCCCATGAGCAAGCACAGCTGAAGCGGGAACTGCAGATACTTGCAGAGAATATCTATTATGATAACCACGGGTCCTTCCGCAGAATTTATGAATAGATGATAGTTACAAGACGGCCTGATTACCAGTCAATGCATGATTTATTGGGTCTCCATAATTATTTAGAGGGCAAAAAGGGACATCCATGATAAGTAGAGTCAAGGGGAAAACGAAGATTTCCCGTTCCTCCCGAAGAATATCCCCAGTGGTATCCAATTCTCGCTGAGATTCGCCAATCCTTTTGATCTTGGCTAATCGCTTCAAAATGTCGGACGGACACAAGGGACGTTTTGATTAAATAAAAGGCACACAGTTTCTCGACCGTATGCCTTTATTTTGACCAAAATATAGACCGTTTTGCTGAACTGATGCGAACGGATATGGACTCTTGCGAACAGAGCCAACAAAGAAGAAAAGAGTGTCTGTGTAATTGTGTAAGTATATCAGCTGATTAAGCTGTGAGGGTTTTACGCTGAAATCCGAACCTTGGATTCGAATCCCGTTTCCCGCTCCATTGATATATAGGCAAAAGTAATCATGCAGCAACGGGTGAACAAAAAGGATTGCGCGGTTCATTAAGTAATATGTCTTCAACCTGCTATGCAGTCTTGACAGCCAGAAGAGTTTAGTTTATATCCCTAGGCATCTTTTTGACTTGTTTTTTATTTTATTCTTCTGTTGCATAGGGCTGTTTGTAGTTCTGCAGATATTCAATAATATCTTGCGGAGGATCTACGAAGAAAGTTCGAAGTTGGTGCACTAGGGGGAGCCAAATTAAACAAGTCTGATTATCTTGTACGGGTAGTCGGACTTGTTTTTTATCAATCAAATGCGGGAATAACTCAGTGGTAGAGTGTCAGCTTCCCAAGCTGAAGGTCGCGAGTTCGAATCTCGTTTCCCGCTCCAATTAGATCAGGGACTTAGGCTTAGATGCTTAAGTCCTTTTTCTTTGCGAGCACCCTCTTATGCACCTTCAAAATAGCCGCATCCTCCTCAAGACCCTCCACGTAGTTCCCGTACACCTCATACCATTTGCTTTGATGCATGTCCCATTGCCTTTTGGGGCGTGCGTTTTATTCAAGTTTATTTAATATACATGCTGTGATATGAAGGGAATGTACTTGTAGCCCCGTGTTACTGAGCCGGGAAAATAATTGAACGTTATTGCTTGGATTGGTTAAAAAATGCTAAATAGACCATTTCCTATAGCACTTGATAAGTGCAGCGGGATTAGTAAAATTGTCTTAGTATGTATTGTACTGGTTTTCATTACCCTAGCCGTATATATGCAGACGGGAGATCACGAATTTCTCAATTTTGACGATTATGTTTACATTACGAAGAATCCCCACGTGGCAGCAGGCCTAAAAAGCTCGAATGTTGCCTGGGCATTTACCTCCATTGAGGAAGGTAACTGGTTCCCGATTACCAGACTGTCTCACATGACCGACGTCCAGCTTTACGGCATGAGCCCGAGCGGCCATCATCTCACCAACGTCGCTATCCATACACTCTCCGCGCTGCTTCTCTTTCTTCTTTTCCTCCGCTTGTCCGGAGGACTTTGGCAAAGCGCATTCGTCGCCTTTTTGTTCGCGCTCCATCCCCTGCATGTGGAGTCGGTTGCCTGGGTGGCGGAGCGGAAGGATGTTCTCAGTGGGCTGTTCTGGTTCCTCACTCTCATCTTTTATGCCGAATACGTGGAGAGGCGGAAAATATCGCTGTATATTCTCGCTCTCTTTTCCTTCGTGCTGGGCCTTATGTCCAAGCCGATGCTCGTAACGCTTCCCATTGTCATGCTCCTGATGGATTTCTGGCCGTTAGGCCGCTTCCGTTGCGGGGAGCAGGGACCAGGACTGCGTCAATTTATTAATCGCGCATTACCCCTTATAAAAGAAAAATTGCCGTTCTTTCTCTGTTCGTTTTTTTCAGCACTTATTACCATTTACGCCCAGCAAAAGGGAGGGGCGATTGCCAACCTGGCTGCGGCGCCCTTTCAGCTCCGCTTTGAAAATGCCCTGGTTGCTTATGTAAAGTACATCGGCAAAACAATATGGCCCCATGACCTTGCCGTCTTATACCCCTTCCCTTCATCCATTCCGCTCTGGCAGGTCATCAGCTCGCTGTTCATCATGCTCCTTGTATCTGCAGCAGCTGTTTGGACCGGGCGACGACGCCCCTACCTTGCGGTAGGATGGTTCTGGTTCCTCATTACCCTTGTACCGGTAATCGGCTTAATCCAGGTGGGCGTTCAGTCTATGGCGGACCGCTATTCTTACATCCCCGTGATCGGACTTTTCATCATGGCTGCCTGGGGAGTTCCGGATCTGACAAAGGGCTTGAAGCACCGGCAGGGCATACTTGCCCTGCTCGCCGGTACGGTTATAACCGCATCAGCCGCATTAACGTGGCAGCAGCTCGGCTACTGGAAAGACAGTTTTTCCCTATTCCAACATACCCTTCAAGTCACTACAGGTAACTATATAATTCACAACAACCTGGGAAATGTTTTTGCCGATACAGGTAATCTTGATACAGCAATCAGCGAATTCCGGGAAGCAATCCGGATAAGGCCAAATTTTATTGAAGCTCGTAACAGTTTGGGTCTTGTTCTTGTCCGTAAAGGGAACTTGGATGCAGCGATAAAGGAATATCAGAAGGCACTCTGGATAAACCCCAGCAAACAATACGTGCATTACAACCTTGGGATTGCTCTTGCCAGTAAAGGTGACCTGGATGCAGCAATCCGGGAATACCAGAAAGAACTTGAAATAAACCCAAATTACACGAAAGCACTTAATAATTTGGGGATAGCTCTTGCTGGTAAAGATGACCTGGATGCAGCACTCCGGAAATTCAAGGAGGCACTGAGGATAAACCCCAATGACGAAATGGCGCATATCAATCTGGGAATTGCTCTTGACCTAAAGAGGATGAAAAATGATACAAGGAAATAATTATGCAGTTCAGTAAACAACTGGTTCTGTCGTCGTGACTACAAAGGGTTAGCTCAAAAGCTAACCCTTTTTTAATGCCTTTGTCGCTGATGACTTACATCATTGATTTCTCTGTTATTGTCACATAGAAAGGTGTACATTTATTAGGGGAGGAGGTGTTTCATATGCCGACTGGAAATAGAAAACTTGAGAGGGTTCGTTTCGTTTCTAAGGCTATGGTGATGATTGGTAACCACCATTTTGAAGCATTGACCGAAGACCTCAGCCTAAGCGGTGTGTTAATCAACACTGACCATCACATTCCGGTTGGGAAGAGGGTGTCGGTATCCTTGAATCTGCCCAGTGTGTCCAGAAGTTCGCCTGTAACTATTGACGGTGAAGTGGTGAGGAGCAATGAGCAGAGTCTGGCGTTTCAATTCAAATCGCTGGATCATGATACGTTTTATTATTTAAAAACGGTTATAGACAGAAAATCACCTCACCGCAAGAAAGCGTACGGTAATGCCTGAAGAAATCCACTGGGTCGTGCTAGACTTTCAGCTGTTTTTATAGCTCTAGTCGCAATTCGTCGATCTTAGAGTTCAGGATCTCGTCTTTAAGCGCCTCCTCCAGAAGACGCCCCCTGTTGTGCCTATTCCTCGACCTGCAGCAGATTGATGACCCGGCCGACGCGAAACACAAACCAGCAGTCCGCCTCGACCATTTCCCGCTGTATCCCGTTTTTCACAAGCCCTTCGATGGTTACCGCGAAGTTGCGGCACGTGACCTTGACTTGCGCCGCATTGACGAACGGGTCTTTTTCCAGGACCAACCGTACGGCATCCACCACCTCGTCATCATTGTCCTCTTCAGGCGGAGCGATCTCGATCCCGTTGACCACGTCCCTGCTTCCCGGAACCCACCAGGCGAGGGCCCCGGCCAGCCGCTTCTCGGAAAGGCTCGTTACAGCGCCGTTCAGGATCACTACCCCATCGTCCACCTCCACGTCGATGCTGCCGTCCACTCCCTGATCGGCTTCCCTGATTACCTCCGGTTTTTTCTTGACGATGGCCCAAATGGCGCACGAGGCCAGCAGGTTCTCGGCCAGCAGGGCGTTGCAGACGTGGTCCCGGATTTCACCATCTTCCATCCGCGCGGCGGGAACGAGGCTCAGCCGATCAACTATTCCGGTCACTCCCTTTACGGCCGCAGCCAGCTCAAGCGCCTTTTTCTTGGCCGCGATCTGTTCCACTTCACCATCAAGGGTGAGCACTCCGTCGGAGAATTCGATCCTTACCGGAAAACGGTGGAAATTGACGGACGGTTCCCGCTCCAGTGCTGCAGCGACTTCGACAATAACAGGCTCATTTATGCTCATGATGTCCCCCCTGATGGTTTTGAGTTTTAGAATTATACCTCGTCTCCGCCGCTAGGCAAATATGAGAGGCGAAATGTTATCTGTACTTCCGGGACCTGAAGAATGGAAGTGTCTTTTATCGGGTGCTCGTCAAGCACGACAAAAGTGGTACACTGTTTCTTTATTTACCCGGAAAGGGCAGGCGGCATCATGGCGAAACATGACCTCGACAGTATCCGCAACATCGGCATCATCTCCCACATCGACGCGGGCAAGACTACCGTATCGGAGCGGATCCTCTATTACAGCGGCGAAACCCACAAGATGGGAGAGGTGCATGACGGCCAGGCGGTCATGGACTGGATGCCACAGGAGCAGGAGCGGGGGATCACGATCACCGCCACCGCCACCAGCTGCCGCTGGGGGGATTTCCGTATCAACCTGATCGACACACCAGGTCACAT
>JBGQLM010000232.1:0-5353 GCA_041500085.1 Geobacteraceae bacterium | reverse complement strand
TCAGCAGTTCTGTGCGTCAACCACTGCCAGCGCCGCCATGTTTACTATGTCGTTCACATCGTCCCCCCGCTGGAGGACGTGCACAGGCTTGTTCATTCCCATCAGGATTGGACCTATGGATTCCGCTTCACCTAAATGATGCAGCAGCTTGTAGCAGATATTCCCGGAGTTGAGATCAGGGAAGATAAGGATGTTTGCGGCTTCTTTCAGTGCGGCAAACGGAAAGCTCTTCTGCAGTATTTCGGTGACCACCGCAGTATCGGACTGCATCTCGCCGTCCACGACCAGTTCGGGTGCTCTCTTCTTGACGATTTCTACGGCCTTTTTGACCTTGGTCGTCAGGGGATGATTTACCGAACCGAAGTTGGAGAAGGAGAGCATGGCGACAGTGGGTTCGATATCGAGCATCGTTGCCTTTTCCGCAGCCAGTATGGCAGTCTCGGCCAGCTCCTCGGGTGTCGGGTCGATACAGACGGTCGTATCGGCCATGAGCACAACCCTGTTCTTGAAGACCATCATGTAGAGGCCGTGCACGCTGGATAGTCCGTCCTTCTTGCCGATCACCTCCAGGGCCGGACGGATGGTCTCGGGATAGTGGGTGTCGATGCCGGAAAGAAGCGTATCCGCATCCCCCTGACGAACCATCATGCAGCCGAAATGGGTGCGGGACTTGCGGGTCATGAGCCTTTTTGCCTCGGACAGGGTAAGGCCTTTCCGCTGCCGGAGACGGAACAGTTCCTCTGCATACTCATCCGATTTTTCAAACGTGGCCGGGTCGATGATGGATACACCGTTCAGCTCTATGCCGAGAGCAGTAATTGTAGAACGGATTTTCTCCGCGTTGCCGATAAGAATAGGTATTGCAATCCCCTCTTCGATAAGGTTCTGGGCAGCGCGCAGTATCTTCTCGTTATCCCCTTCCGGAAAGACGATCCGCTTGGGGTCGGCTTTGGCCTTGTTGATGATGTGCCGGGTGATCTCTTTTGATTTCCCCTGGGACGACTCAAGTTGCTCGATATACTTCTCCATGTCCTCGATCGGCTGGCGGGCAACTCCGCTGTCCATGGCTGCCTGGGCGATGGCCGGGGCAACATGGAGGAGGACCCGCGGGTCGAACGGCTTCGGGATGATGTATTCCCGGCCAAAGGAGAACTTGACGTTGCCGTAGGCCTTGCAGACGGAGTCGGGTACCTCTTCCCGGGCCAGCCTGGCCAGGGCATGGACAGCGGCCAGCTTCATCTCTTCGTTGATGGAGCTGGCATGTACATCGAGCGCGCCGCGGAAGATGAACGGGAAACCGAGAACATTGTTGACCTGGTTCGGGTAGTCGGAGCGGCCGGTGGCAATGATGACATCCTTGCGGACCGAATGTGCCACTTCGGGTGTTATCTCCGGATCAGGGTTGGCCATGGCGAAGATGATCGGATTCGGCGCCATGCTTGCTACCATTTCGGGGGTGAAGGCATCCTTTGCCGACAACCCGAACAGGACGTCAGCACCGGAAGCTGCTTCTTCAAGGGTCCTGAAGGGGGTGTCAGCGGCAAAGAGCGCCTTGTAGGGGTTCATACCTTCGACCCTTCCTTTGTAGATGACCCCTTTGGTGTCACACATGATCATGTTGTTCGGTTTTACACCGAGGGAAATGGCCAGCTTGGCACAGGAGTTGGCCGAGGCGCCGGCGCCGTTGACGACGATGCGGATATCCTCCAGCTTCTTGCCAACAAGATGCAGGGCATTGATAAGTGCTGCGGAACAGATAATTGCGGTGCCATGCTGATCGTCATGAAAAACCGGGATCTTCATGGTCTTTTTCAGCTCCTCCTCGATGTAGAAGCATTCGGGAGCCTTGATATCCTCAAGGTTGATGCCGCCGAAGGTCGGTTCGAGCAGCTGGCAGGCCCTGATGATCTCGTCCGGATTCTCGGTGTCCAGCTCGATATCGAAGACGTCGATATCGGCAAAGCGCTTGAACAGAACCCCTTTCCCTTCCATGACCGGCTTGCCGGCCAGGGCTCCGAGGTTGCCGAGGCCGAGCACGGCCGTGCCGTTGGAGACTACCGCCACGAGATTCCCCTTGGCAGTATACTTGTAGGCGTCTTCAGGGTTTTTCTCAATGGCGAGACACGGTTCGGCTACGCCGGGTGAATATGCCAGCGACAGGTCCCGTGCCGTCTGGCACGGTTTGGTGGAAATGACTTCGATCTTGCCTTTGCGGCCCATCGAGTGATATTCGAGTGCATCCATCTTTTTTGACATTATGAAATTTCTCCTCCGTGACATTTTAGCTTTGTTAAAATTAGGAAGCCACGCCATAATAACATATTATTGCAAAAGCAATGTTGTTTTGATTCTAGCCAGATTAGCCTCATAACCAAGGCATGTCAAGTTTATTATAAGTAAAAATATACCCCCATTCTATTATCAAGCCCGGACTTCCACAGCTTCAATCAGTTGTAAAACAGGCCTGTATGGATAATAATCAAGGGATAGAAACCTGACAGAGGTTTTTGTCTTTAGACGATAAAACATTATTACATGAAATTAACTTTTTGCAACCCGGATGGGTTTGCAGCGGAGTATAAAAATGAACAAATCGGCGGTTCTTGCGCTGGATATCGGCGGTACAAATATTCGTATTGCTCTTGTCTCCGAAGAAGGCATCATTATCGACAGATCTCAATCACCTTGCCTGATCAGCGAAGGTCGAAACGCTTTTCTGACCGCAATCGGTGCAACCCTTGAGGAGATCATGCGATCTGCAAGAATGTCAGAACTCTGTATCGTGGCAGTCGGAGCAGGAGTACCGGGGCTTATCAACCTGTCCGGAGAGATCATCTCCTCAGTCAATCTGAAACCACTTGATGGTTTCGAGCTTCGCACATGGCTTGAATCCCACACCGGCCTGCCTGCAATCATTCTTAATGACGCCAATGCCGCTGCAGTTGCGGAGCAGAATTATGGCGCCGGTCGACCTTATAGCTCATTCCTTCACTTTACTCTCGGCACAGGGGTCGGCAGCGGTCTCGTCCTTGACGGCAAACTCTGGACAGGAAGAGACGGTGTCGCATCGGAGTACGGCCACGCAACTGTCGAACCGGAAGGACATCGCTGCGAATGCGGCAACCTTGGCTGTCTGGAACAGTATGCTTCAGCTACGGCAATTTCCAGAATTGCGAAAGAGAAATTAGGGGCTGGCGCTAAAAGCCTTTTGTCCGGGATACCAATCGAAACTCTCGATGCCTATGATGTAGCATCAGCCGCAGGCCAGGGTGATCCGCTTGCACTTGAATGCTTTCGTGTAGCAGGCCGCTACCTCGGAATCGCTGTAGCTTCTGCTGTAAACATGCTTAACCTCGAAGCGGTAATTATAGGGGGCGGTGTCGCAGCAAGTTTCGATCTAATCGAACCCGTAATCAGAGAAGAGGTAGAGCGGAGAGCCTTTTCCCTGCCGGCATCAAGAGTAAGGCTGCTAAAAGGAGAACTTGGGGACAATGCCGGAATAATGGGTGCTGCTGCATCCGGATGGAAGCTTGCAGAAAAATGAACTGTCGGGTTTTGCGTTGGGATCAGGTCATTCGTAACATCGTGTCTGCGACACTGTACAAAGGTACCACTCCATCGACTTTTACAGCCTCTATCACTGCCTTGGGCATCCCGAAAACAACCGAAGTCGCTTCAGATTCAGCAAAGACGCGCCCACCTGCCTCCTTGATCGCTCTCGCACCGGCAACCCCGTCTTTTCCCATACCTGTAAGGACGAAGGCCAGCGCCTTATCACCGACAAATTCGGCAGCAGATTGAAACAGGACATCTACGGACGGCCTGTGAAGCGTATCTGAAGGTAACAGGTCAAGGGACATTATGATTTCACCATTATCAGGAGAGCGCCTTACCTTGAGATGTGTACCTCCCGGAGCAACGTAGGCAGTTCCCGGCAAAGCAATTTCGTCATTTTCCGCCTCTTTGACCGAGATCGCACAGGTTCTGTTGAGCCTTGCAGCCAGGGAGGCGGTAAACCCGACCGGCATGTGCTGAACTATAAAGATCGGCACCCTGAAGGCAACAGGAATTGCGCTCAATATTGCTTGAAGCGCAGGAGGCCCGCCGGTAGAAATCCCGATAAACACTGCTTCTGAATCCGACAAAGTGCTTGCTGGTTGTTTTACAGGGCAGATCCTGATCTTCTCGACGTGGCTATGAAGTTTTTTCAGATCAATCCTTGCTGCGACCATTATTTTTGAAGTCAACTCATTCAGCAGGTTTGAGAGATCCATCACCCCGCCTGCAGAGCTTTTATCTATGAAATCCACAGCTCCGAGCTCAAGCGCCCTGAGTGTCTGGTCGCCCCCCCTGCCGGTCAGCGAGCTGAGCATGACAACAGGCACAGGGCACTCCTTCATGATCCTCTCAAGGGCAGAGATACCATCGAGTACCGGCATCTGTACATCAAGTGTTACGACATCAGGGTGAAGCTTCTTGATCAGCTCGATTGCCATCTGGCCATCGGAAGCTACATCAATGATGCTTATCTCCTTGCTGTTGTCAAACATCCTGATAATTGCCCGCCTGACAAAAGCCGAGTCGTCAACAACCAGAACCTTCACCTTGCTTGTGGGACTATTTGGACCGGACAATGTTAATCCCTTTTTCTGTAGATAATGGCTCCAGGATATCTTATCTGAAGGTAGAGTGATGTGACCCTTGTGATTGACTCGGAATGTCCGAGAAAGAGGTGGCCGTCTTGCCTGAGCAGGGAGGCGAAGTTTTCAACTATCTTCCCTGTAGTGTGATCGCTGAAATAAATAAAGACATTCCTGCAAAAAATGATATCTGTTTCATCCTCGCCGTCAAATGAATCAAGTCGCAGCAGGTTGCCGACCTTGAAACTGGTAATACGTCTCAGAGCCTCCTTGACCTGAAAACCGTCTGCGCATTTTGAAAAATAGCGCTCCATATACTTTTCCGGCGTTGTCTGAAAAGCACGACCACTATATATACCGTTGCGGGCTCTTGCAATCATCTCGGTGTCTATATCCATACCCGTTATCCGGATATCCCAGTCCCAGAGGAAATGGCATGATTCAAGAAGAATCATGGCAAGCGTATAAACCTCTTCCCCGCTGGAGCATCCGGCTGAGAGTATACGGATTTTTTTGTCCCGGCTTTTTAACTTCCTCTCCTCCAATTCCGGAAGAACGTGAGAGGTCAGGACTTCCAGCTGTGCTTCTTCACGGAAAAAATAGGTTTCGTTGTTTGTAATCAAGGAAAGAAGTCGTTTATGCTCTTCGCAGAAGTGGGGTGAAAATTTCAGATAGGTATAATAATCTGAAAAAGATTCCAGCCTGAGTTCCGT
>JBGQLM010000231.1:0-5372 GCA_041500085.1 Geobacteraceae bacterium | reverse complement strand
CGCACGGCGATCCGGCCGGCCGGCTGGTCCAGTTCGAAATCCACCGCCACGTGGTGGATGGCCAGCGGATGGGAGAGCGGGATCAGTTCCGGCGTCCGTTTGGCGGCCTGGATGCCGGCCAGACGGGCCACACCCAGCACATCCCCCTTGGCCACGCCGCCGGACTGAATGGCCGTCAGCAGCTCCGGCGTCATGCGTACGACCGCCTCGGCAATGGCGGTGCGCAGGGTCGGCTGCTTGGCGGAGACATCCACCATCACCGCGTTGCCGCGCTCGTCGAAATGATTGAAATTCATGATTGCACCTCAAAAGGAATCAGAGTTTATCGCGTGTACCGATTGTACAAAGGATGACGTACGGATCTGGACCAGACCAGGAGCGATTGAGCTACCTCGCCCCGCCCTGCTGCACCCTGTTCTCTATCTCGCGGATGCGGGGGTTATTGAGAAGCTTCAGAAAAGCAGGATTGTTTGACAGTGCGCCGATATCTCCGGCCTGGATCGCCCCCAGTATCGACGGGTCAGCCAATATGGCCTGCACATCCGGGTCATTCTGCAGTGCGCTGATGAGCGCCATGGTCCCGTCGTCTTTCAGCATCCGGTCTTTCAGCTCATCCATCTGGGGGGCGACAGCCCCGTAGCCATCGGCAGATTGTCGATTTTCAGCGGGAGAAACGGCCATGGACCGGTTCGCGGCCTTGTTATCATCCATCCCGGGCGGGACCGTGTTTTTCAGCTGATCGGTCGGGACCTGTCCGCGCGAATCCGTGAAGTG
The DNA here is from genome assembly GCA_041500085.1 of Geobacteraceae bacterium. Classification (GTDB taxonomy): domain Bacteria; phylum Desulfobacterota; class Desulfuromonadia; order Geobacterales; family DSM-12255; genus VEOV01. Next base: position 4,598 of record JBGQLM010000231.1, on the reverse strand, counting down.
AACCGTACCCTCTGCATCGGTCCATCGGTAGGTCTCCGCCTGGGCGACAGTCGCAGACATCAGTAAAATAATCAGTAGTTTTTTCATATTATCTCCTGTGCTGGCTCGATTGATCGCTTATACCGAGAAAACCTGTTGTATTGACAACACTGTCTGAGGGGTAACAAAGGGTTTGCTCTACCCGGCGCGCAATTTCTTCGCGCGTCCGGTCGAGTCCGGTATTGGGCGTTGTTGAATTTCAATAAGTCGTCCACTTACATATTTATGTAAAACACTGGCTATCAGTGTCTGGTAGGGCATACCTTCCTCTGCAGCTCGTGTTTGAACATCCTCAAGGTCCCGGGAAGAAAGCCGGATGTTTATGCGCTTGTCTTTAGTAAGGGTAGCGGCAGCACTTGCCGCGTAACGGGCGATCTCGTCCTTGATATTCGGTACAGACTGCCATTCACCCTTTTCGAAGGAGGTAAGAATATCCGTTTCATATTTTTCTTCTTTAGTTTTCATGGTCTGTTACCTCTGTCAGGTATTTTTTAGTAGCGATCCGACTTGGTATGATCGTCTTCAGAAAAATTTCTTTGTCCGTCTCGACGAAAGGGACCAGGTAGACATAACCTCGAATCCGAACGACATAAATGTATTGATTCGGGTATTGTTCTATATTCGGGTGTGAAACAACATCAAGAAGCGCACCATGTGACATGGCCGCCAGCACTTCGTCAAAAGATACTCCGCGTACCATTTTGAGGCGGATATTTTTTTCGGTATTCCAATTGATAGGCTTCATGATGCAATCATATCCAAAAGTGTGCCTTTTGTCTTCATGTTTTGTTTCGTTCAAAGTGACAAGGCGCAGCGGGTACCTCCGCACCGCCGGTTGTTGGAAATTCTATGGATTACTTCCCTTTTGTTGCACAGCGCGGTTAAGGCTTTGGCGAGTCATCTGCTCCATTTCCGGATCTGGCTTCAGATCCATAATCGCTATAAAATGTGCTATGGCTTCGTCATACCTTCGTTGTTTGGCAAGTTCGACTCCGAGGTAATAGTGGCAATCAAAATCATCGGGTTTAAGCAGGAGTGCCTTTGTGAACTGCTCAATAGCCTCCTGAGATTTTCCCAAGTCAGTGTAGGCTAACCCCATATTGTAATACCCGTCTGCCAACTCCGGATCAAGCTTTAGCGCGACCTGGAAATTGTTAATGGCTTCATCCGGCAACCTTTTAAGCAATAGACTCAGTCCCAGTTCAATATATGCAGCCGCAAAATCGGGATTCAGCTTGATGGCCTCGCGGACAGATACCATGGCCTCATCTAGCAGTCCTTTCTTTCGCAGAGTGACTCCCCTATTGAGATGGGCCTTTGAGTACCAAGGGGCAATACGTATTGTTTCATTATAGTGCAACAGTGCTTCATCAAGTTTACCCTCAGAATCAAGAGCAAAACCAATGTTGTTGTGGATCGTGTAATTGTCACGAGTGACTGCCAGGGTGTGCTCATAAAGGGTTGTACTGTTTTGCCAGTAGGACAACTGTCGCCATGTGGTTAAGGCACACAACGATAGCATGACAACAGTGACGGACAGCAGCACGATGCGTCGGAATCTCCATCCGGAGGTAATCTTATCAGCGCCAAAAACCAGAATTATAAAAATTCCGATCAGCGGTAGATACGTGTAGCGGTCTGCCATAGCCTGCTGACCCACCCGCACGATGCCGATTACCGGCACCAGAGTGCATATGTACCAAAACCAGCCGACGATTAGATAGGGATGTTGTTTCCGGCACAAGATGACAAGGAGTGTAATTGCAGCCAGCATAGTGCTGGCTACGACGGGCTTCCATAGAGGCATTTCAGCGGAAAACGGATACAATACGGCCAAATCATGCGGCCAGAATGTCTTGCCGAGATACTCCAGGTACGTAAGCAGGGCATTGCCAGTTCGGGCAGACAGAGAGGAATCTGCAAGTGAACGTATTGCATTCCCCTTCTGCTGGGCATAGATGGTCATCACGCAGGAAACTGCGACCAGTATAAATAATGGAATTTTCTCCCGAACCAGCAACCGGAAGGGCCGTTTATCTGCAGCCATGACATCACTCTGAATCGTGCCAAGGCGCCCGAGCGGCCAATAGTCAAGAAGGAGCAGCAGCACCGGCAAAGTTACGAGCATCGGTTTTGCCATGATTCCCAAGGCAAAGCTGATCAACATAAAGGCATAGCGGCGCCGGTTGGGCTGTTTCAGATACCACACATAGAAGTATATTGTGAATAATCCGAAAAACGTACTCAGCACGTCCTTCAGTTCAGCTACCCAGGCAACCGATTCAACATGGAGGGGATGAAGAGCAAAAAGCGCAGCCACGACGGCACTTCGCCAGAGACTCCCGGTAAGGAAGCTGAGGAGAAGAAGCAGAAGTGCTGTGTTTGCAGCATGGAGGAGAATATTTGCAAAGTGATGTGCGGCGGGATTCAGGGCGAAGAACTGAACCACCAGCATATGGGACAGCCAGGTAACGGGATGCCAGTTGGCAGCATGGGTTGTGGTAAAGGCCCAGGCTATGCCTGCCAGGGACAACCCCCTTTGGACATACGGATTGGCATACACGTATTCCGGGTCGTCAAAATTGATGAAATCATGACTGGCAACCTGACCATAGAGTCCGATGACAGCCGTGACCAAAAGAACTATAACGAGGATAATCTTCTGCTTGTTTTGAGATGGGGCGATTTTATTCATATGCGTCAACTATCTATTTTGCTTGATTGAATCAACTTGTCTGCGGCTCCGCTTTTGGGCAAGAGCCTTCCCCAGGTTGTAATGTGCCCCGGTGTTATTTGGATTTAGCACCACTGCCTCCCGGAATTCCTGAATCGCAGCATCCATATCACCTTTAATGGCAAAAGCGGATCCCAAGTTGTTATGCGCCTCCACGTTATCTGGAGTTAGCAGTAGAGCCTCCCGGAGCTCTCGTATCCCTTCATCCGTATCCCCTTTACGCACAAGGGCCATCCCCAGGTTGTTATGAATGTTCGAATTATTTGGACTAATCAGAAGTGCCTTTTGGTATTCCTGGATTGCAGCATCCAGATCCCCCGCACTGGCAAGGGCCAACCCCAGATTGTAATTGATCCAGGAATTACCGGTAGTGACCTGAAGGGTATGCCGGTAAAGGGAGATGTTGTCCCGCCAGTATCTGAGCTGTTGCCATGTTAACACTGTTGACGCGATTATGACCGCACAAGCGAGCAGAGCAAGAATGCCCTTCCGATGTCGCAACCCTTTTGTCAGATCCGGGACTCCCCATGCGGCCATGATGAAAAGTCCGATCGAGGGGATGTATGAGTAGCGGTCCGCCATGGACTGGACTCCCACCTTAATTAGTCCGATAACAGGTACAAGGGTAACAAGGAACCAGAACCATCCCACCGGAAGATAAGGGCGTAGGCGACCGACCCGAATAGCTGTTACGGACAGGAAGAGCAGGACGAGCAGTGAACTGATAACCTGCCAAAGAGGGAAAGACAAAGGGAAGGGGTATAAGACAGCGAGGTCGTGTGGCCAGATCGTTTTGCCGACATACTTTACATAAGCGCTCAAGGCATTTTCAATGCGGAGCTTGAAAGAAATCACCTCAAGACCTTGTATCGCTTCTCCCTTTTGCTGGGCGTAGATAGTTACCGCAGCTGAAAAGAGGGAACATGCAAAGAATGGGATTTTCTCTTTTGCCAGGGAGATTATCCTGTCAAAACGATGGCGCCGGATTTTCTGCTCACTTTGCCGGACTCGCTCAAGTGGCCAGAAATCCATCAGGAGCATGACTAAAGGAAGGGTTACGAGCATCGGTTTGGACATGAGACCGAGCACAAAAGAAAAGAGAGAGAGAAAGTACAGGGAGTACTTTCGCTTTGTCGTGAATTTTGCATAAAAGAGAAGGGTGAGTAACCAGAAAAAAGCGCTGAGGACATCCTTCCGTTCTGCAACCCAGGCAACAGACTCCACATGCAGAGGATGGAGCGCAAACAAAGCGGCTACAAATGAGCTTTGCCAGACTGCTCCGGTCAATCTGAGCAAGAGGAGTAAAAGAAAAAGTGAGGAGACTGTATGAACTGCAACGTTGGTAAGGTGATGGCCACGAGGGTTCATCCCGTAAAACTGGACATCGGCCATATGTGATAGCCAGGTTATCGGGTGCCAGTTGGCTGCGTCAAAGGATGTAAAAGCCCATAATATATTATTACGAGTTATACCTCCCGCTACATTGGGGTTGCTCGTAACATATACATCATCGTCATAATTCAAGAACTGGTGGTTTCCAGCCTGCATATAAACGGTTAAGACAATGGCTATTAGCAGAATGCAAATCAAAAATATGACGTTCGAATTTATGGTCTGTCCAAAATGATTTCTTGTGACAGCTGGCTGAGGATCAAGATATTTAGTTTTGTGAATGAGTTCTGGTTCCAATGAGTTCCTTATCCATTTTGGCAACAATGTGGTCTCCGCCTGGCATCGCTTGACTACTGTCGCTGCTTTTGGGCAAGAGCATTTTCCAGATTGTTATTGGCCTCCGAGTCATTGGGGTCAATTGAAAGAGTCGCCT
>JBGQLM010000230.1:0-5378 GCA_041500085.1 Geobacteraceae bacterium | reverse complement strand
GTCACCCAGTTTGTGCCGGATATTTTTGATATGGGAGTCGATGTTTCTCTCGTACCCCTCGAAACGGTAACCCATGACCTTGTCGATCAGCTCTTCCCTAGTGAAAATCTTCTGGGGAGTGGCGGCAAGGGCGAAGAGGAGTTTGAATTCCACTGCGGTCAGCTTGACCGGCTGGCCTTCGCAGATGACGCTGAAGCTGGCGTTATCGAGAATGAGCGCGCCGCCGTTGAAACTGAGCCGGTCGCCGTAGCCGGCCTTCCCGGCACGCTTGAGGACCGCCTGGACCCGGCACACCAGCTCTCGCGGACTGAACGGCTTGACGATGTAGTCGTCGGCCCCGAGAGCGAACCCTGCCAGCCGCTCTTCTTCGGAGGACTTGGAGGTCAGCATGATGACGGGAATGTTGGTGGACTCGGTCAATTCCCGGCAGACCGCCTCACCGCTCAGGTCGGGCAGCATCAGGTCAAGCACCACCAGGACGGGGCTTTCCGTTTTGGCTAGTGCGAGGGCGCTGACTCCGCTTTCCGTATGGATGACCCTGAAACCGGCCTGCTCCAGATAGACGCGGGCGATCTCGGCGAGTTTCAGGTCATCTTCGACAAGGAGAATGGGATGTGACATTCGTGACCTCCCGGCAAGCGATAGATTCTCAATTGTACCACAGCAACTGCCCTGGCAACAGCAGGAGAGGCCTTTGGCCTTCCGCAGACCCCAATGAATCCCATCGCAGGGGTCACGCCGTGACTTCTGCAATTACCGACCGTCACCATGACGGCAAAATCAAAGCTGGCGTCGGCAAACGGCAGGGCTTTCGCAACACCTTCCAAAACCTTGATTCTCCGTTGTTGCGACAGTTCTGCCATCCGGGGCGCTGGCTCTACACCAATCGGAATACACAGCGGCGCCGCAAAACGACCGCTGCCGACGCCGATCTCTACCCCGCAGCCGCTGGTAGGGATGAAACTGCGCACAGCCTCTAACTCGGCCCGGTAGAGGTCAGGATGCTTCTCAAACCATGCATCGTAATTGTTTACCTGCTCGTCGAAAGGTGCGGACTTAGTCATTTCGATTCTCGGCTGCCTCACGGGCAGCAAAAAGCTCATCAAGTAAAGGGTTTTCTGAAGAGCAGCCCGTAATGGTAAGGCGGCAGGTCGTAGCGGTTTCGCTCATTGAAACGAAAGCCGGCCTTTATCCCCCATTCGATGCACTGTTCCGGCCGGGGACGTATCTCCATGGCCGGACCGCGCGGCGTTGTGGAATCGTAGTTCCAGTGGATGACGGCCAGCATGCCGTTCGGCTTGAGCACGCGGAGGGCTTCTTTCATCAAGGATACCGGTTCTTCATGATGCAGGATGTTGAAGAGCAAGGCCGCATCTATTGAGTTGTTGTCCAGTTCGGTTCCCTCGGTCACGAAGTCGCGCACCTCTGCCCACACATTAGCGATGCCGGCTTCGTCGCATTTTTGCCGGACTACCTCCACCATCTCCGGCTCTATGTCCAGGGCATGAACGGTTCCTGCGGCAATTCCGGCGGCTGCCAGGGTAAAGGTTCCATAACCGCAACCGAATTCCACCAGGTCCTGCAATCCCTGGTCGAGACCCAAAACTGCCAGGACCTTGGCCGGATCGAAATAACCGATCCACATCTCTTCATCAGGCATGCCGCTGTCACGAACTTTCATGGGGTTTCTCCTTGTGCTTTATCTGACACAGCAAGCACCTCCTGACGACTGCTTTTCCCGGTCGAGGTCGTCCTTCGATTTGTGGCTGACAGGCTCACCTTCTGCAAGCAGATCAATAACAGCTGAAGCCAGCTTGGGGCGACTTAAGTAGTAGAAGCGTTGGGAGCCATCCTGTGCAAAGTTCACAAGCCCGGCATGGCGGAGCACGGTCAAATGCTGCGAGATGTTGGCCTGAGACGCGGGCAGGATCTCCTGAATGTCGTTCACGCACTTGGTGCCTTTAAGCAATTCCATGACTATTTGCAAGCGGGTTGGATGGGCAAGAGCCTTTAGCAACTCAGCCCATTCATTGGCAGATTTGAAATCCATAAAACCTCCTTAGCCATATTCGCATATTCTAATATCATTTCGATCTAGGATTTGCAACTGAGATATAAAAAGAGGTACTGTGGATTATGGAAAATGATCCGTCTGCACAACGCAAGCGCTACTCCAGGGCACACCTGTTAGCCATCCTGACGATTTACTACAATCTGATCGAAGGCATTGTCTCCGTCTGGGCCGGGGCCGCCGATGAGACCTTGGCACTATTCGGCTTCGGCGTTGACTCGTTCATCGAGGTCATTTCTGCCATAGGCGTCTGGCATATGATTCGTAGAATCAGGGCAAACAATGGGGAAACCAGAGACTCGTTCGAGCAGCTGGCGCTCAGAATCACCGGCGGTTCATTTTATGTATTGACGTTAGGACTGGTAACAATGGCCATTATGAACATCTATCAGCAGCACAAACCGGTTACGGCACGCTGGGGGATTGTCATATCCCTGCTCTCCGTTTCTTTCATGTGGCTGCTGATCCATTACAAAACAAAGGTGGGCAAGGCATTAAACTCTTCCGCGATCCTGGCGGATGCCGCCTGTTCCCGGGCATGCGTCTACCTGTCTGTTGTATTGCTTGTAGCCAGTGTTGGCTATGAGTTAACCGGTATTGGTTATCTGGATGCGATTGGAGCGCTGCTCATCGCCTGGTTTTCGTGGAAAGAAGGAAGGGAGGCTTTTGACAAGGCGAAAGGGTTGAACTGTTCTTGCGACTGCAGCTCGTGAATTTTATCCAAAGCAAGAAAATTTTATCATCTGTCGCGATGAGTTCGAGCTGACTGGGAACAGCCTGGTGAAAAGGGATAGCCTTTGAAGGAGGCTATCCCTTTTCACATCCTCACAACAGTGTCAAAACAATGGATGCTCAAATGAAAGATATACAAGCCCACCGTATTCACCTTTCGATGAGCCGATACCGATTGGCACCGAAAAACCCGGTACGATCTGCAAGCCCGATTTGCAGTTTATGGCGAAACGCATCCCCGGATTGATAAAAAAGGTGGAATCGGTTGATTTCGCGCCATTCAATGGCGCTGTCCCGGTGCTTGTTCCGGCAGCTTCCAGCATCAGATTGAAATTCTCAGTAGCGAGGTAAATCAGACTGGCCCCGTAGTTGAACCCGAGGATATTTGCCTTTTCTCCGGTAGAATCCTTGGCTCGCGGCGTATAGGTCGCGCCCATGTTCCAGTGAGTAACTAACTTGTCGGAAAGCTCGACACTCAGCGGAATGTTCACCTGGTAGCCGACCGTATCGGTCCCGAGACCTTTTTTGTAATCACCGGTAGGAAGTATCAATGAAAAGCGTGGAGCCAAGGCAATCCTGTCTTTCAGGATGGCCTGATAGCGATAGTTAAGCAGAATGTCGCCAACTCCGGTCGTGTCGTTGTCGTGCAAGTGGGTTGCCGGAATTGTGTAGGAAAACTGATGAGTCTCTTTTGGCACCGGCCATTCCTGGGTAAAAGTATAAAGCCAGTCCTTTGATTTTTTCAGATACATGAAGCTCTGGATATGCTGCACAACTCCTGCTTCCTGGTTGTAAGCTTCCTCCACCAGAAACGAGTTGTCCTGAATCTTTTTAACTTCCTCCGCAAATCCGGGTCTGCCGGAGAAAACCAGACCGGCAAGCACTAAATAGGGTAAAACTCTTACAAAAGACATGCGTTCCTCCACTGTTTTTGATTACCCGAATAACGAGCATTGTTGGACACAATAATGAATCGGTTTGAGATTGTTAAAATTCATACGGCAACTCCTATCACACTAATGTTTCTGGCTATCTTCAGGTCTATGGCGATACGGGCTTCATCAACCAGCAGCAGAAGCAGGTTGCCGTCATTTTTCAGGACCTTTACTATTTTGCCAACCCGCAAGCCTAACTTCTCAGCCCGTGTAGTTGTGGCTTTATCTGTATTGTGACCATGATCGTGCGCACGATGTTCGTGGCCGTGACACGCGCCACCACAGCCGCCGCAATGTCTTACGTCAATTATTTCGCCCCGTTCACCGGGAGAAAGCAGTTCCAGTAACATTGTTTGTTCTCCTTTTGGGTTAGAATTTCTGGGATTAGCAAGTCGCTATTTAATACTTGGCTTTGACACCACTTAATTCGTCCTTGGAAATATCGGCCCAACGTTTCAGATTCCAGGTTCCTATCCACTTCTTGAACAGCACCAGATTGACCTGCCGCTCCTGTTCGTCAGAACCAAGATGCTGGTACATGTTGCCAGGTTTTCCGTTCTTCGAGCCTTTACCGTCATCGAGTCTTCGCATCAGCGCCCCGCTGTTGGGCCAACCGACAAAAGAGACTAAGTGGCTACTGCAGGGCATTTATCGTTATCGTACGACGATTTTGATAATCGATATCATGCGAGCGGCAAAAAAAAGGATGCGTTGCGTTATCCAGTGCAAGTGCCTCACGCCTGCCTTTCATCAGAATAGCTCCCATCCTTTGACGGCAGCAGCGAAATTGTTCGGCCAAGCCAAGACTCTGATCCGGGTTGCCGTAGATCTTCCAGAGGCACTGATAGGCGAACGGCAGCTTGATTAATCCCATGAAGGCAGCCACGTCCTTGGCCGGGTAACCGATAAAGAGGCCGATCTCGTGGGGGAAGGAATCATTGTTGCCGATGCGCCGCCGCAATTCAGTCAGCAGTGCATCGTTTGAAGCGTCAGCTTCGTAGCCGGCCTTATGCAATAAGGTACGGATGCCTGTGTGTGCCAGGTGGCACTCAAGTTGGTCCTTGTCGTAGCACAACAGCAGCAATGCCCGCTCTTTGGTCTGCAGCACCATGATGGTCAGATCAGCAAGACGGGTTGCCAGCGCCTCGTGGTGGTTTTGCCAGAGCTGGTAGAGATTCCGGCCACAGGGTTGGGTGCGATTGCCTAAAGAGATCAAATTGGCCGGTTTAACGCCGGCCAACACTTCGGCACACTCCAGCATCAGGTGCGCGGTCAGGCAGTCCAGTGGATCGGCGAAGCGCTTCAGGATTTGTTCGGAAAATATCCGGGGGGATGGTTTAACCCTTGTGGCCGTTTTGTTTGCAAAAGCCATTGTTCTCACACACCTTGAAATTGATTTTTATTATCATTACGATAAAGCAAAAAAAGAGTCAAGGTTTTTCATGTTGAAAACTGGAGGCAAATTGAATTACATGGCTAATATTTTCATAGATATCCTCCCTGAGTGAGGTTGAATGAAACTCCGCACGAGATGGTTACGCAGATCTATTTTTTATTTTCGAACAAGCACTAATTCAACGATGTCTTATAACACAGCTGATCATTTAACTGATATTTCGAGGGTTTTTACGCCTGCCGAG
>JBGQLM010000229.1:0-5434 GCA_041500085.1 Geobacteraceae bacterium | reverse complement strand
ATGCCGCCCCACCCGAAATAAAGAAGAACCAACCTGCGTTAAGTCAGGAAGTCCGTGTACCGATCCTCCTTTACCACCGTTTTGGCCAGACGGTGGCCGACGGCATGACGATCACCACGCCGGTTTTCGAGTCCCATCTCAAATATTTGCGCGACAACGGCTACAAGGTGATCCCGCTGCGGCAACTGGTTGACTGGTACCAGAAGAAGGGTCCCGCGCCGGCTCCCAAATCGGTGGTGATCGTCGAGGATGACGCCCACAAGACCGTGTACTCCGACATGATGCCGCTGGCAAAGAAGTACAACGTGCCGGTGACGGTTTTCGTCTATCCTTCGGCCATTTCAAACGCCAAATACGCGATGACCTGGGACCAGATCAGGGAATTGAAGAAGACCGGTCTGTTCGACTTCCAGGGACACACCTACTGGCACCCGAACTTCAAGAGAGACAAGAAGAAGATGAAGCCGCAGGAGTTTGAAAAATCGGTCGTGACGCAGCTGAACAAATCGAAGGCGAAGATAGAGAAGGAGCTGGGAGGAAAGGTCGATATGCTGGCATGGCCGTTCGGCATCTTCGACGATTATCTGCTGAAGAAAGCCGCCGAAGCCGGTTATATCGCCACCTTCACGATTTTGGCCCATCATGCCGGTCCTGCTGACAGCGTGAACAAGCTGCCTCGCTACCTCCTGATAAATTCGGATCAGGGCAAGGCATTCGCGCAGATAGTGGCCGGAAATGCGCCAAAGAGAAACATCGTCTACTGATTTTAAAACCAGGCGCGAAAGCATGATTTGAGGCTGTTACGGCCGGTCCCTGAATAGATTAGCCAGGACGGTTCGACATGGCGCAATAACGAGAAAGGCGGCCATCGGCCGCCTTTCTCTGCGTGTGAGACATCATTTTTCCCCGGCAAGGAAGCCGATGGCCCGGTCTATGAAGTGGACCCCGCTTCCCGCTTCGCCGATATTCTTGATCCTGTCGAGAATCTTCTGCATCGTGTGCTCTTCCTCATGCTGCTCGGACACATACCACTGCAGAAAATTGGCTGTCGAGTGATCCTGCTCCTTGATAGACAGGCTCATCAGCGCATTGATCTTGCCGGTGATGAACTTCTCATGTTCGGAGACCTGCTGGAACAACTCGCTTATCGACTTGAATTTTGTCGGCGGCGCCTTGATCGTGCCTATAATGGGGAGCGCCCCGGTTTCATAAACGTACTTGAAGAGCCGGTGCATGTGCGCCAGCTCGTCCTGAGCCTGCACCCGGAGAAATGCGGCGCATCCCTCAAGCCCCTTGACTTCCGCCCAGGCGCTCATCTGCAGATAGAGGTTGGACGAATAGCTCTCAAGCTGGATCTGCTCGTTAAGATTGTCAACCATGGCCTTGCTCAGCATAATAATTCCTCCCTTCGATAATCCCTCACGGGTATAAGCTGGACATCCTGATAAAAAGATACAGCACATCCCCGGATTTGCAAGCATCGGGCAGCCTTGCCGGCGAAATAAATGCGCCTGAAGCTGGCTGCCTTCAGTGTTCAGCCTTGATGTCACTATGTCAGGAAGAGCAGAAACAGTACTCCGACGACGATCCGGTAGATGCCGAACGGGATGAAGGTATGGCTGGTGATGAACTTGAGGAGCGCCTTGATGCCGATTACGGCGAATATGAAGGACGTTATGAAACCGACCAGGATGTTCTGCCAGTCTCCAAAGACGAAGGCACTGTGGTTCTTGTAGATATCATAGGCCGTAGCCGCAAGCATGGTGGGGAGCGCCAGCAGAAAGGAGAACTCGGCCGCTTCCTTCCTGTTGATTCCGAGCGCGAGACCGCCCATGATGGTAGCCCCGGAGCGGGATACGCCGGGGACCATGGAAAGGCTCTGTATCAGGCCGATGGTAAAAGCCTGGCGGTAGGAGATGTCCTGAATACTCGTCACGGTTGCAGGCCGGTCTTTGATCCAGAGTTCAATGAGTATGAAGGCGACTCCCCCTGCTATCAGCATGTAACTGACCAGAGACGGCTGGAAGAACGATTTGACCAGCTTGTAGAGCAGAAAACCGAGCGCGCCGGTGGGAAGAAACGCGAAACAGAGTTTTTTGAGCAGGTCCGAACGTGAGGCAAGCTGCTTACGGTAGATGTAGACAACCGCCAGCATGGCGCCGGACTGAATAGTGACCTCAAACACCTTGTGGGCATCGGTCTGTTTGAGTTTCATCAGTGCCGAGGCAAGGATGAGATGCCCTGTGGACGAGATCGGAAGAAACTCGCTCAACCCCTCCACTACGCCAAGTACGACCGCTTCAATAGCTGTCATGGTATTTCTCCCATAGGTATTCTGCAGCAGCAATGCCGCATTTTTTAGGTACTTAAGTTGTCAACTCATCGGAAACATTGGATGTCTTGAAATTCCTGAACAGGATAAGATCATACATAATTTTCAAGCCTCCGGCGACTATAAACGGGCCGCCCGGAAACACCGACAAAAGAGCGCCGGCAACGACCGGAGATAGCGACGCGCCGACTGATCTGGCGATACCGGTTATGCCCGCTGCAGCAGAGCGTTCATCCGGATCTACGACAGCCATGGTATAGGCCTGGCGTGTCGGCACATCCATCTGGGAAATGCTGAAGCGTAACAGCAACATGCTGATGGCAAGCGGGAAATTCGGCATGAGCGGGACGAGTATCAGAAGAATATTCGACGGCAGATGGGTAAACACCATGGTTCGAATAAGCCCGATTTTTTTCGCAAGCGGCACGGCAAGCAGCGCCGAGAAACCGGCGAGCAGGTTGGCTCCAAAGAATATGCTGCCGAGCGCAGCCTCGTCGGCCCCGAAGCGGACATGAAACCAGTACGCCATAAAACTCTGGAGTACAAAGCCCCCAGCAAACGCGTCCAGCGAAAAGAGCATCGAAAGCTTGAAGATCACGCCGCGAGACTTGTGCAGGCCGACTCTGCTTCGCGGTGCAGTTGGAGTTGCACCGTGAAGCGCTTCACACGCTCCCGAAAGCCCGGTGAAAACAAGCGCCAGAATTCCGCCGATGATTGCGTAGCCAAGCAGGATAACCCGGTAGGAATCGAGCGGAGTCATGCCACGTCTCTGCAGCAGTGTGGCCAAAAAGCCACCTGCAAGCGCGCCCAATGCGGTGGCTAACGACCCGATCAGATTGTACCAGGCGAACACTCCCGTTCGCTGTTCTTTTGAAACCAGCTGGGACAACATCGCCTGCTCAACGGGAAGAAACGGCCCTATTTCGTTGCCGCTCGGACTTATCACCCCGATGATTGCAGCTATTATGAGAAGCAGGGGATTGCTCGTCAGGATGAAGGCGACACCGGCCGTCATCATGAGGATGGCGCCGATTATCAGGGTTTTCCTGCGGCCATATCGATCCGCTGTGGTCGTAAGCAGCAGCGATATTCCCGCATCGCCGACAAGCGTCAACGAAAACAGCAACCCCATGAGAAAGTCATCGAAACCTGATTTGATGAGATACAGAGCAAGCACGACGGACAGAAAACCATATCCGAAGAGCCTGAGAGTGCGGGTGGTAAAAAGCAGTACGATATTCCGATCAACGCCAGACATCTATTGTTGCCTATTATTTATTTTAATGAAGATGCAGCTTACGATTTATATCAATAATACTTTGATAGTCAATTACTTTTGTTGTGGGAAGTTTTCTAATCGGAAATCGGGCACAATACGATGGTCCGGCTTGCATCGTACATGTGTAAATGCCTCCCTCCTCTAATTTGCAAAGGAATTAAATGCATGGTAGAATCTATAAAAAGTGGGGGGAGTATGTATGTCAGCCGCTATTCAAGAGTTAGAAGAAAAGAGACAATATCTTCTTGGATGCATCGAATATCTTGAAGCGACTATTGAAAAATACAAAACCAATGAAGGCGAACTTGACGAAGATTTTTGCAAAGAATAAATTGATTTTCATGAACACAGCCTTACAGCTTATCGAAGAGAATTGTTTCAAATTGAATCTGAGTTAGCAGCATTAAACAAATAGTGGAGAGGATGATAATGCCATGACGTTACCACTTAATAAAATACACTCTCTCGATACCTGTAGTCTGATCGAAGAAAAATGCGCTCACATTTATCGTCATTTCGAGAAGATGTTTTCTAATGAGCCTCATATTGAAGCACTTTGGAATAAGATTGCAAATGACGAAGACAACCATGCCGCCCAATTTAAATTAGCCGCACTCCATCTGGGAAATGATAATAAAGATGTTGATTCTATAGACAAAAAATTAATTGCTGTATTAGACAAGCTGGATTCGATACATCGTGCTGTAGAAACAAATCAGTTATCTTTATCAGAAGTATTTGAAATCGCATTAGTCATTGAACTGGATTTAGCAGAGCGTCACATCGAATCAATCTTGACTTACAGGGATTGCGGGCTTTCTGATTTGTTTTTAAAAATGGAGAAGTATGACCAAGGCCATCTGGACATATTGCAAAAAGCAATCGATTCACTGAAATAACGGAGTATTGAAGGGTAACTCATAATGGTCGGGACTGGAATCTTGTATTAGCTGATCAGGAATCTTCTGTATAAAGTTCATCCTCTACCATTAAGCAACTAAGAAAGCCCCGACTATTGCCGGGGCTTTCTATGCATCAATCATTTTTTTGTCTGCTTGGCTAAGGTAAGGTCTTTTAGAACCTCATCACCACGTTTATTTGTATCACCAGCTTTGGATGATTTATGCTTATGGTCCCCTTTTGCATCCAGTAACTCTGCTGCCAAGTCTACTTCGGATATATCCGGAGTAAGAGGTTCTGATTTAGTCTGCAGTTTCTTTTTGGCTGCGTAGGCAATGCTGCTTATGAGGACGGCGGCAACAGTGATGGTAAAGATTGTGGATAATCGTCTTTTCATCTTGAATCACCTCGGATCAGTAATGACTTATATAAATAGCGGGGCTGGTATGCATACGTTATCTTCTGATTTAACCACTTCGCCACAATTGAGGCATACAACATTTGGATGGTGAGTCAGGTCTCTGACCGTGCTTACCAAACCCTTATTCTTAAGCACGCAAATATGTTTTGGGTGCTTCTCTACGCAATTGCAGATATTTTCCACTCCCATGATGATCACCCGGGATTAGGGATAGTGTTGCTTGTTTTGAAGTATACCACTATATGACCGGATGTCATTTTTGTCATATTCGCCAAAACCTGCGACAGAAAATAAAAAAAGAGGCTAGCGATGAGCTAACCTCTTGTAATTTTTGGTGCGCCTGGAGCGATTCGAACGCCCGACCTACGGATTCGTAGTCCGTTGCTCTATCCAGCTGAGCTACAAGCGCATTGGATTAGGTTTTATAGCGCACCATTCAGAATATTTCAACCTTTTTTTGCGTATCACCCTAGATACTCGCCCAAAGTCTTGATTTTCTCCT
>JBGQLM010000228.1:0-5524 GCA_041500085.1 Geobacteraceae bacterium | reverse complement strand
CCAACTCAAGGGAGTGTATTTATCTCAATAAAGGAACCATGAATGGCGGAACCCCCTTCAACCTGACGACGATGACCACTTCGGATCAATGTACCAAGGCCACCGGGACAGGAGGAAACGACGGGGCGAAGCATTCCTTTGCAACTTCTATCTGCGTTGATGGTTCCGGTAACGGTATACCCCTGACAGACTTGGACAGGACCTTCTCCATGTGCGTAGCTAAAGGCGGCACCTGGAAACAGACATCCGCTACACCTCCCTATCCGGGAGCTCCCGGAACTTATCCTACTCCTGGTTTTACCGGCGCTTGCGTCGCCTACAGCAGACAGTTTAGAGGACAGGATGACAACGGCACTCCATTAGCCTTTGGTACCAAAGGCACAAGCGCCGCCGACGCGGGGTTCTGCTACGCAACCCTGAACATGACGACTAAATATCCGACTTCAAGCGCTTGTCCGGTCAGCGACAATCTCAGTCACCCCAACGCGGGCTTCAACTCAGCGACAGCCTATGACTGGTCATTTGCGAGCAACAAGTGCACCTACGCCAAGGGTATTAAGGGTTATCTGAACGCGGCCCTGACAAAGGCTAACGGCACGACCTACGCGGCCGGTTCGTTCCTGGATCTGAGCGCCTTTACCACTATGGGACAGTGTCTTGCGAACGGTGGGAGCTGGAATAATTGGGTTGGTCAGCCGGCTTCGACAACTTCAGTTGCTACCACTCCCAATGCTTCTATGATTCCAGCGTGGGATTATACCAGGCAGGCTCCCGACGCTGATAATGGCTGTCTCCACTGCCACAGCACCTTGACCCAGTACAACGGTCCCGTTGAGAGACAGAAGGACAGCTATCTAAAGACAGGCCACAAGAACATGCTGAGAATGGTAACTCCCGGGAAGAATTGGGCAGGGCCTGATGTGGACGGCATCTTATCGGCTTATACCAGCGCGGTAACCGGACCTATAGATTTCAGTGCCGGAACCGCCAAAATCAACGGCGTTGACAGGCCTCTCTTATACGTCTTCGGTGACTGGATGACCCCTGCGCCTGCCGGTCTTGACGTTATTGTTGATATGGGTCCCGGAGTAGGGGCCAAGTATAACGGCACCAGCAATTACAGTTGCTCAGCCTGCCACACAACCGGCTGGAGCAACCCAACAGCCGGCCTTTGCAGCCTGTCCTCAAAGACCACTTCAATGGACTGCACAAGCGCAGGCGGCATATGGTACCCATCAGTCGGAGTGCAGGGAATTGGCACTCCCGGTTTCACTCCAGCCCAGCCTGCCGATTCATTCCCGGGAATCTCCTTTTCGGGAGCCGGCAAGTGGGTCCTCAATGGTATTCAGTGCTCACGGTGCCATAATGCCACCGCCGGGAACGTAGTAGTAGACACGCAGATTGCAGCAAGCGCATTTCCGTCCACCCATGTCACCAGCGGCGGAATGGGCACGCTCGCTGATGGCGTCGGCCGGACCAACCTTTGCTTCGGTTGCCACCAGAGCATTGCCAAGACCAATAATGGCACAGGCCCGGATGCGGACCTTAGCCATCCGGAAAATATTCCGGTGAAGAATACCGCTACGGCGCCGGCCTATGTCCCGGAGTTCAACGGCCACGTCATCGGCAACTCGTTCCTGAACAGCCCGCACGCCAGGTTCACCGGAAACATTGTCCCGAATTCACTGGGAAAGTACGATCTCGAAGACCCCACCGGCAATAATAACGGAAACGCCACCAAGTACGACAGCAAATTCCAGGGCTACACCTGCTGGCAATCATCCACCAGCTCCAGTCCGGCAAAGACGATGATTGTCGATGGAGTGATAGAAGAGATAAAGACCAAGACAGATTGCGAGAAGTTGTACGGCGCTGGTGCATGGCGGACCGATACACAGGGTACCTGTGTTACCTGCCACGATGTTCATAACAGCCTGTTTGTTGAAGAACAGAGAGAAGCGGCGCTCAGGAAAGTATGCACCGATTGCCATAACAAGCCTCTTGCATATATAAACCATCTCGACGGTCCCGGAACTCCTAAGGGAGACGGGACGAAGCCCGCAGAAGCATGCGTCACCTGCCATATGCCGAGGGCCACTTCATCGGGCTTTTCAATGCACCTGTGGCGGATCAATACTGCGGCTAATTACCGCACCTTCCCGACCGCAACCGAGTTCGGTATTGGCGCTCCAGCAACCAAGAAAAATGCCAATGCGTCTGCGGACGGCCCCTACACTAACGCAGTATGGGTTGACGTTGACTATGCCTGCGGACAGTGCCACGGCGGCAGCTTGGGTCCCACCGCCACACATAACGGCGCTCCATACTTCCTGAAGTCGGAACTTTCTCAGTATGCTCAAGGCATGCACGGAAATCCGGCCCCGACACTGTCTTTTACAAGCAGTATGAGCCATATGACCGTAACTCTCACGGATGCCTCCACCGACGATTCGGTATACCCTGTAGCGATCACGGTGCAATGGGGTGATAAAACGTCCTCTCAAGGCAACGCCGGCGATGTTTTCTCCCATACCTACGCGAAGGCCAAAAAGTTTCAAATAGTCTATACGATTATCGATTCAGAAGGAGCCAAAAAAATCAAAAAACTTACAGTGGCCGCAAAAAAATAACGGCGGCGGCGACGTCCTCGACCACAGCAAAAAAGCAACTTTCACTCACACGCCGCAGGTCAGGTTTATCTTTAAAAGGCAGGAGGGATTCCCTCCTGCCTTTTTTAATTGTCTTTAACCAACTCCCCAGCCTCGACAACCAAGCCGCATTAGATTACCACCGGACAAAATCCCGGTCTAAACAATTCCATCGAAAGCTCCCGCGGCGGCACTTGTTCTCCCGCCTGTCATGGATCGGAAAGCTACAAGATCAACTACGCCCGGAAATCCGCAGCCAAATTTTCTCACCATCGATCCGACTGGCTTCGAATGAATTTTTTTTCCACTCACGTGACGGAGAATTTTCGCGCCGGATCGTCGTTGCTGCCACCATCATAGACCAGCGCAAAATCAGGGCTTCGTACGAAGATTCCTAATCCCGACCCAACATCAACGATAGCTACAGTGAAGTGGCCAAGGTGCGCCGGTTTGAGGCGATTACATAAAACTTTGATTATTCCTTTTCTCTTATTTTTCGCTGTGCTAAGAGTTCACAAGATCTGAGAGAATGCCCCGGTCGGATTCCTAATCCTGGGGCCGTGAGTTCGAATTTTGCCGGGGGGCATTTAAATTTCAGTTATCAGTTCGGCAAGTTGCCCAGTAAAGTTTTGCTTTTGGTTGATTAAAAGTTGGCCGCTTTGCATGCGCAAATTTTTCGCCACCGAGAGGGGCGCCATTTTGAGCTGCGCGGCTCGGCCAGGGAATCAAAGAAAGTCGGCAAAGTTCCTTGCTCGATGGCTACAAGTCGCGGCAAAAAGTTTTGCCGGATTGCTTTGAAGCGTACCACTTGGGATACATTGAAAAGGGATGGGCGGTTGAACCATAGATGCGGCGATAGTAAAAGAAAAATGAGTTGTGGGCTCAAAAGTCCAATTATAAATTTGTCGAGGAACTCGATGCGCGATGGAATAATCAGAAGCAAATTGAGGCAATCGTCGGGGCTGTAATGAAGATCAAGCTTAGAGCCGGTTTGTATTTGGCGGTGATTGTTGTGCTACTTGGCGCTAATGCATCTTTGGCCGATGAGGCGCAGAGGCATTGGTTGATCGGGCAATGGCAGGGAAGCATCCAAGCCTATCCACGGCCGTCAGGCGCTGCTCGAACGCTCGATGTAAAAGCTGTTTCTCCGGATGGAACGACGGTGGGTTCTTGGGGGGTCACCGGTCAAGAACTATTTCCTTGCGACATAAAAGTAAACGGTTTACAGGTAACCGTGACGGTTACTGTGTCGGGAAGCGTGGTCCAGTTGTTAAAAGAGGGAAACGATGGGCTGGTCGGGATATTTACCCCGGGAAACGGCAAGGAGTACCCGATCAGGTTAAACAGGGCCGATCGTCCCTCAGGCTCACCGCGGCAAGAGAAATCACAAGCAAACTGAACATCCTCAGCGTGTTCATTGAAATCGGTACAAACTGCTAAACCGACCAAGCGCCGTGAGTAAAGTCTCGCCCCGCTGTTGCTATCCCTGCTCTGCCCGTTTTAGCTTGTCCGTCTCTTAGGCGACGCCCAACTTCAATTCGGTAGAACGCCTTCACATCCGGTGAATCAAGCCGGCGGCCTAAGCCAAGCTTGCCGTCAATTCATTCGCGTGAGAATTGAAATCCCTCGTAAACCGTCGCCTCGGCTTGTCCAAAAACCGCCCCCTGTGGAATTACCTCTTGCTCCCTTTTCCAGTCTGCAAGTGACTGAGGGAAAGATAGGTTCAACTCATTGTCATGCGAATAACCGGTGTGATAGAACTCGAACCAGCTCGAAACTAAAACTCACGGAGGTAAGATTATGAGTCTAGAAGGTCAGAAAGCGCCGGCGTTTTCCTTGGAGGGGAGCGACGGCAAGAAACACTCGCTGGCGGATTATGCCGGTAAAAACGTCGTGCTTTGGTTTTATCCCAAGGACGATACCCCTGGTTGAACCAAAGAAGCATGCGGGTTCCGCGATGCTATTCAGCCAGTGACGCAAGCGAACGCAGTGGTTCTCGGGGTCAGCAGAGACGGTATCGATTCGCACAATCAATTTATTGCGAAATTCAATTTGCCGTTCACGCTTTTGTCAGACCCCAAAGTTGAAGTGATGAAGGCTTACGGCGCCTGGGGGCCAAGGCAGAATGCCCAGGGCGAAACCGTCGAAGGCCCAATAAGATCCACGGCGCTGATCGGACCTGATGGCACGGTGAGGCGCCATTGGATTCCGGTGGCCAACGCCGAAGCCCACCCGGCGGAAGTGCTCGAGTTTTTAAAAAAGTAAGATAGGGCACGCCGACGATCGGTGCGGTGGTTGGCGCGAGCCGCAACCGCCAAGCGATTTGCTTCGATGTTGGTTGTAAATAGTTGTTCCTCATCGATAATTCTGTTTTTTCGTAGATCACTATTTGACAACCGCGCCGGTCGTCGGGTGCCTCTGTTTCTTATATAGCGGCAAAGCCGCAGGACTTAGCCCCATAACACCGTCCCTGATTATTCTTGCTTCATGGCTAAAATAAAGGCCGATTTAGACCTCCACAAAGTAGAAATTTTTTACTGGGTCGCCGAGCTCAAGAGTTTTTCCCAGGCAGCCGAATTGCTATCGTTACGCCAGCCGACGGTCAGCGCGCATGTGCAGGAATTGGAGAAATCTGTTGGCGGTAAGCTCCTTTATCGCATTCCCGGCAAAGTTAGCTTGACGCCATTAGGGCAGATGCTCGCCGACCGGGCGAAAAATCTCCTGGCGTTCAAGAGAGAAACGGTGGCGGCGGTTGAGCAATTCCACGGCACATTGACCGGCGAGCTGTGGGTCGGGGGCAGTAATATTCCAGGCGAATATATTTTGCCGCAAATCTTGGGAGCTTTCACGGTGAAGTATCCGGCCGTGAAGCCGAT
>JBGQLM010000227.1:0-5569 GCA_041500085.1 Geobacteraceae bacterium | reverse complement strand
CCTGTCAATCCTTGGCGTCCTGTTTATGCGTATTTTCCGCAATCGCGGCTTCAACTGACTTCGCCGTTTGGCATAACCCAGCCACCTCCATCACCTGACCCCTCCACTAAAAGTCCAAGTTTTTTTGTCTGCCTTTTCTGATTATGGCTTCCTGTTCATGGAGGTTCCTCCATAACTCTTCGTGCATACTGTATATTGTATTCAATTATATTGCTATTCCGAACTCTCTTGGTGTATACCCGAACAGGTTGTGGGACTTTCCCGACAGTACCGCAACGCGCCGCAGCAATACGGCTTGGAAGGGAAACGATATGCAGAGATGCTCGACAAGACGCAGACTGCTATTTATTGCACCGGCGCTATTTATACTGCTGCAGGTGGCTCTTGCACTTCACCGCCATCACTTTGAATCATATCATGATGACAATAACTCCCTCCATTCGTTTCCCGAAGCCTTTTATTCCGACCATATAAGACTGGATACGTTAATCCGGCTTGCAGCAGCTCTGTTATCCATCTCTCTCTGCTTATGGATTCGTTCCCCGGACAGTCCTGAAGCGGCGGTCACCGTCCTGATCGCCGATCCCCCACAGAGCCGGGCGCCGCCATCATCTATATTTTCCTGAAAAATTGCTGCTGCTCCACACTCAACCATACATCTCAGGCCACTCTTTTTTCCGCTCGCATTTATTGTGCAAATACATTCTTTCGGAGGATTCGGTCCATGTCTTCAAACTTAATCAGATTTATTGCACTGCTTTTTCTGACGGTTGCCTGTGCCCTTCCCGCACAGGCCGAACAGGGAATGGCCATTGACCCTGCCACCTGCCTGGGCTGCCACAGCAACAAAATATCCATCCATGATTTTGCCGCATCCGTCCATGGCAAGAATGCCTGTACCAGCTGCCATGTGGATATTACCGATCTCATCAAACATATGAAAAAAGAGATCAAAGTCCAGAAGGTGCAGTGCGAGCGGTGCCACAAAAAACAGAATTCCGAGCATTATGCCAGTATACATGCCGAAAAAGGGGTAACGTGTGCCCAGTGTCACACCGATATTCATACCCATAATTACTGGAAAAACGACAAGCGTATCGCGGTTGCCAAATGCGTCCAGTGCCACGACAAGGAATCCGTCTACCGGGTTTCGGTCCACGGCAAGGGCATTGCCGCCGGCAATATGGAATCAGCTGCCTGCCATGATTGCCATAACCTGCACGACATCAAGAAACTCGGCAAGGAGAGCGAGCATCGTGAGTTCGTTACCAAGGTCTGCCTGAAGTGTCACAGCGACCAGAAACTGATGGCCAGGAACAAGGTCACCAATGTAGCGGTCAAATCATACATGGAGAGCTATCACGGCAAAAATTACCGCCTCGGTTTCCCTGATAAGGTTGCGGGTTGTGCCGATTGTCATACCGCACACTCGGTATTACCGAAATCCGACCCGCAATCCAGCATCAATCCCGCTAACCTGGTAAAGCAGTGCGCCCAGTGCCATCCCAAGGCGACACCGCTCTTCGCCAAGTTCTATGCCCATGGCGAGATGACCGACCGCGACAAGTACCCGATCCTGTTCTACACCTTTGTTGCGATGACCGGCCTGCTGTTATCGACCTTCGCCGTGTTCTGGGTTCACACCCTGCTCTGGATGTTCCGCGGCTTCGTCGAGAACAGGGAGAAGGAAGCCCTGCTGGCAGCCGGTACGCATCACCATGTAGTCATTCCGGATGCCCACAAGCAGTATCGCCGTTTCAACCGGCTGCATATCTTCATGCACATCCTGGTCATCACCAGCTTCCTGCTCCTGTCCCTGACCGGGCTGCCGCTCAAGTTCAATACCCAGACATGGGCACATGCGCTCATGAATCTGTATGGCGGTGCGGCAAATGCCGCCCTGCTGCATCGGGTAGGAGCGGCAATTACATTCGTCTATTTCGGCATTGCAATAGCGATGAGCATCAACTTCCTCTTTATCAGAAAAGATATCAAAGGTAATCCGCTACAGCGTCTTTTCGGCCCGGATTCACTCTGTTTCAATCTGCGCGATATCAAGGATGTGTTCTTCATGGTCAGATGGTTCTTCTTCAAGGGGCCAAAGCCGACCTTCGAGCGCTGGACCTACTGGGAGAAATTCGACTTTGTTGCGGTCTTCTGGGGTATGTTCGCTATCGGCGGATCCGGCCTGATGCTCTGGTTCCCGGAAATTTTCGGACAGTTACTGCCGGGATGGGCGTTCAACGTAGCCACCATCATCCACTCCGATGAAGCGCTCCTGGCTACCGGCTTCATCTTCTCGGTCCACTTCTTCAACACCCACGGGCGCCCCGAAAAGTTCCCGATGGACTTCGTCATCTTCAATGGTCAGATCGGCAAGGAAGAAATGCTCGAGGAACGCGGCGATCAGTGGAAACGCTACGAGGAAGAGGGCATCACCGAACAGTTCGCCTGCAAGCAGACCAGCGGCGTGATTTACGACTTCCTGGTCAAGGGATTTGGATTCACCGCCCTCTTCATCGGCATCTGCCTGCTGCTGCTGATAATCCTGGCCTTCCTGGGAGGTGGCGGGCACTGATACATGTAATTGATTATCTGTTTGAAATCGGGGGGCGATCAGCCCCCCTTTTTTGTGCTGCAGGCAGGAAATGCGGCGGGTGACAGCTCTATTTGTGAGACGGAACGGCAGGCCGCTTCTGCCACTTGCCCAAGGCCAAAGATTCCACTGCAGCCGCCATTCCAAATGAAAAAACACTGAATACCAGCGGTAAACCGTGAGTCCCGAGCAGATCATAGAGAAACACCTTAATTGCTCCGACAACAGTGACTAATATGGCTACATTGCGGATCTCCTTGTTCTGCCGGAGGTATGCCCACACGATCAGGGTAATGACCGCCGCATTGATGAGCACGGACTGCCCGCAGCGGAGGGTATCGCGCTGAAGTCCCGCCGGAACAAACTGCAGTGCCTGAAAGATTCCGACCCTGATCATGAAGAAGCCGCCGGACAGTCCGCCCAGCAGCAGCAGGACGGCACTCCGGTCGTTACGGTCAAAAGCATCAAAAAGGGCGGATTTGACGGGGACGGGCCACCGCCTGCACCATTGGTAATGATATATTGATATGACCGCCAGAAGACCGGCGGGAAGCATGTTGACGGGATCCGTTGCTTCCGCCCCTTCGCCGCGAAGCGCAAAGGCGAGTGCTGCACAGGCGTAAATGTTCATCAGGTAGGTAGTGATGCGTACACCGCCATTCTCCCAGACACGTGAAACAATCGCCATTGTTATGGCCACCAGGGATATCACCGGCAGTGACAGGACAAACGCGCCTGTAGCTGCGGGCAGTGACAGGGCAAGCAGGGCACTCGCGGCAAACGCGAAGGTATTGGTCCCGGGTGCCCCTTCGACGCCGCGTCTTGCGAACCAGAACGTCATACCCAGGAGGCCGGCGGTACCCATCAGGCCGATTACGCCAAGAAGGTTTACGTTCATCTGCCAGACTTCAGCCACGTGGCGGGCCGACATGAAGGCCCAGATCACGTTAAGGGTCGGCAGGCTGAAGTCGAATCGGGATATTTTCCGGCTGCCGGCGTTAACGATTCCGAGCAGTGACATGAGGATAAAGGTCAGGAAGAACACCGCCAGCACCGGCAGGTACCAGGCGGGAGCCAGTTCAGGCGGAATTGCCTCACCCTTGCTCAGCACCATGCCCAGCCTGATCCCCCAGAGCTGCAGCATGATCATGGTTACTACGAGAACAGACCAGCGCAGCCAGGAGCAGCGCTTCAGCTGTGCGGCAACATAGCCGAGAACGTTGGCGGTGAAGAGCACCAGAGAGAGATAGGGAAAGAATGGATGAGGATAGTCGATCGCCGCACCTGCGAAGCACATGCCGAGAACCCCGACCGAAATGGGGACGAAGGCGTTGTACCGGCGGCTCATGAGCGCCATGCCGAAGCCGGTCGCCATCAGGGTGAGGTACGCCGGCACCAGCGGCAGTGACTGGAAGTGCGTATGCGTTTCCACCACGATCGTCGACATCAGCACGACGCCGCAGGCGGCGAAAACCGGGGCCAGTGGGCTTTCCTTGGCGTATTTGTACCAGCCGAAGATCATCAGTGCCGCGGCGTAACCCATGCCGAGGCCTGATCCGAGAAGTTTGTTGACGAGGCCGCTGTCGGTGATGGTCCGCAGGACGAGCGCAACAACCATCAGGAAGCAGACCGCGGCGAGGCGCGGCAGAACCGCGTTCCTGCTGGCCCAGCCAAGTACCTCCTCCGAAAGTTCAGGCATCTCCTCGTCAGGATAGCCCACCGCCTTTGGCGAAGCCGGTTTGGAAACAGGAACAGCTCCTTCGTCACCGATGTGGGATGCCAGCCGGTCCAATTGCCGTTCAAGCATCTGTATGCGGTTCTCGAGCTCCTTTTCCCGTTTCTCAAGCGTCTCATCTGGTGTCGACATCCGCATCCCTCCCCTCCACAGACATCAGCTTCACCGGATTCCCTCTCGAACTACTCCGCGGCTGCACATGGTACCGGTCGTGAGACTCTGGAATCAGTGCGAATCCTTCACGCCGAATACCGGCAGCACCCTGGTAACCAGGTAGAACAGTACAAAGGGTGTAGTGATGACCGTGAGCGCGCCAAAAAATCCTTCTTTATACACTTCAACGGTGCTCGGCCAGAAGGGCATATGATAATCCATGAACCCGGAGAAGGAGGCGGAGAAGGCCTGGCCTCCGATAACGACGTTCCAGCGCATCATGAAGACCCCCATCAGGACCAGAAGCGTGCCGACAAGTGCCCGCCTGATCGTCAGCCCCGGCCTCAGGAAGATGATGAACGGGACCAGGTTTCCCAAGCCGTACTGCAGAATGAAAATCTTGAAAAAGTCCCTTTCGTAGATGATTCTGCGCAAGATGTCCCACGATTTGACCGCCGTGTAGGTACGGAAGATCAGGTCCAGCAGCTCCAGGGTAATGGCCAGCACCAGGAACATCACCAGATATTTGACGGTGATGGTCACGACATGGATTTCGGCGCTTTTGAGCTCCTCGGTCGAAGGAAGTCTCGGATTGATCTTCCTTTTCCTCTTGGAGATCAGTTTGCGGATCTCCATGGTGATGATGTAGGTGACAATACAGAGTGCGATGCCGGACACGACCGCCGAGCAGATGAAGATGACCGGCATGAGCGGCGTCATCCAGAGAGCATTGGCCTTGACCGAGCCGAAGATGAAACCGGCGTAGCCGTGCAGGAAGCAGGCCACCGGGATACCGATGCCGGCCAGAATTCCCACAGCCCGCTCATCTTTGTGCAGCGCCTCCGGGCTGAGATCCATGGCCCCCATGGAAAGCAGCGAATACAGGATCAGCTGGGCCGACTCGACAGTGTTTCGTTGCTGTTTCGCCCGCAGTTCCATGACCGTCTCCACGATGAACTCACGATAGACGAACCAGATCTCCGAGGCAACGATCAGGCCGTAGGTTGTAAAGACGATGCCGAAGGCGGCGATGGCCGACGTGAAGTGCGGGGTCATCATGACGTTGATCCCCCTCTGCGGCTGTT
>JBGQLM010000226.1:0-5576 GCA_041500085.1 Geobacteraceae bacterium | reverse complement strand
CCACCAGCCTTGGGCGGATCCACGCGCCGACGTTGACGAATGATCCGCCACCCACCACTCGAGGCTCGCGCTGGACCGAGTTGGTCCCCGGCGAGGACTCGTCCATGTACATCTGGTAGGCATAAAAGGCGGAACTGTTGGCAGGGCAGACAATGATTTGGCAAACTGGCTGAAAAAACTTAATTTGATGCCGTAGACAAAAGAGACGATGGTTTCAGGAAGGGGAAAGGGGGCAGGCGGCTTTTAAATAAAGTAGCCTGCCCCCCATTATGCAGGATTTCCAATTTGCTTACTTTTCAGCGCCTCTTCGACTACGCATCTGATGCCCTTCCCCTCAAGGGCTGGCTTGTAGCATAGATTGCACGATATGCAGGTCGCTTTTCGTTTATCACCAGATTTCCAACGCTGAATAAGATCAGGTTCGCGGACCAGAGGGCGAGACAAGGATACGTAATCGGTCAACCTCTCTGTCACCAACATTTCCGCAACCGAGTAGGAACGAAATCCGCCAACCAGTAACAGTGGCACACTGATTTTCTCCTTGTAGAGCTTTGCAGCTTCTCGATAATAGACTTCATCCGCTTCATTATCCAATCGGCCGAGTCGGAAGGGAATATTTCGGCCAGAGTTTCTGGTCCCTCCACTTAATTCCATGGCATCGACTCCTGCTTTTTCGAGTGAGATCGCCACCTGAATCATCTCTTCTTTCGTGAAACCACCTTCCTCAAAATCTTCCGAGTTGATCTTGATTAAGATCGGATACTCGGGTCCAACCGCCTGTCGAACGCTTGTCACCACTTCAAGCAGGATACGCGCACGATTTTCGAGTTCACCGCCATATTCATCTTTTCTCCTGTTATGCGTAGGTGAGAGAAATTGACTGAGTAGATACCCGTGAGCTGCGTGGATCTGTACTGCATCGAAGCCTGCCTTTTGGGCTCTTGCCGCGCTCTCGGAAAAATCGGCTACGACCTTCCGTATCTCCTCATGTGTCATTTCTCTGATGATCTGACCGGTCTCATTCTCACCCGATGATGGGGCATAAACATCAAGACCAGTAATTTCAGTGGCCGCATAGCAACCTGCATGGGATAGTTGCAGGGCGATTTTGCCGCCGTTGCCATGAACACTTTGGACCATCTTTTCCAGTTCCGGGAGCAGGCTGTCGTTATCAGCGCCCAATTGCCGAAGCCTTGCCTGTCCTGCCTTGTTTACATAGGCATGGCCAGTAATAATTAAGCCGACTTCTCCTTGTGCAAGTGTGCAAAAAAAGTCTGACAGTTCTGGAGTGCAGGCTCCGCAATCATCGGCCATGCCTTCCCAGGTTGCAGATCTGATAAAGCGGTTTCTGAGGGTGAGACTTTTTATGTCGGTAAATTCAAACAGCTTAGCCATATGTTCTCCTGTACGCCATTGTTAGCTACGACAATCAGTTACTTCCTGCCGCACCTTCATGATCCTGCTCGTATTCTCTTCTATCCAGTCGGCCAGCGCTTCGACTTTATGAGCAACCTCCTCACCCATCGGTGTCAGGCTGTATTCCACATGCGGCGGTACAACCGGCAATGACACTCGGTTGACAAAGCCATCTTTCTCCAGGCATTGCAGCGTTTGCGCCAGCATTTTCTCACTGACTCCGCCAGCCTTGCGCCGCAAATCGCTGAAGCGGTGCATCCCTTCCAACAGGGCCACCAGGGCAAGTACTCCCCATCTGCTGGTAACGTGCTTGAGTATCTCCCGCGATGGACATTCAACGGCAAACAGTTCCCCGCGCCGCATTTGCTCTGACAATGTTGCTGCTTTGGCATTGATCATGACACTTACCTTTTTGTGCGTACTTACTTTTTGTAAGCATAACTGATATGGTTGTTTTACACAACATCTCAATCAGGTTTGAAAGGAGTTTTATCATGATCGTCGTTACAGGAGCTACAGGGCAATTGGGTCGTTTGGTTATTGCAGCGCTTCTGAAAAAAGTACCCGCCGCAGAAATCGTTGCAGCAGTGCGCAATCCGGAGAAAGCTAATGACTTTGCAGAATCGGGCATACAGGTGCGTTACGCAGACTACAGCCAGCCTGCTTCGTGGGATGAAGCGCTCAAGGGAGCTGACAAGGTGCTGCTGATTTCTTCCAGCGAGATCGGGCAGCGTGTGAACCAGCATCGCAGCGTCATCGACGCGGCTAAACGTTCCGGCGTAAAGTTGCTGGCGTACACCAGCGTACTGCACGCGGGGATATCGCCACTTGGACTTGCTGCCGAGCATAGAGAAACCGAAGCATTACTCAGCGCTTCCGGAATCCCTTTTGTGCTGCTGCGCAATGGCTGGTACACCGAGAACTACACCGCCGGGGCACCTGCCGCACTGACTCACGGTGGCGTGTATGGCTGTGCCGGCGATGGCCGCATCTCATCTGCTGCGCGTGCCGACTACGCAGAAGCTGCGGCTGCGGTATTGACCGCGGACAACCAGGCGGGCCGTGTGTATGAACTGGCCGGCGACACGGCCTACACCCTGACAGAGCTGGCCGCAGAAATCTCACGCCAGATCGGCAAAAACATCGGCTATGTGAATTTGCCGCAGACAGAGTACAAGGATCTCCTGGTCAAAGTCGGCCTGCCGGAAGTGATCGCCGAATTACTTGCCGATTCAGACAGTGGAGCTGCCAAAGGCGCTTTGTTTGATGACAACCGTCAGCTCAGCAAACTGATCGGCAGGCCCACGACATCATTGGCAACAGCAATTGCGGCGGTTCTGTAATATGGAACTCATCTACAAACGCATATAATCAGTCGCATCAAAGTTCCCGCTTCAGTATCTACGGGCAGTCAAAGCTAAATTTGGCAGGAAAGAAGGCGATAATGCCTCTGAAATATTTGGTAAGGTTCTAAACAGCAGAGCAAAATAAGGTTGTGTATCGGAATAGCAATAAGTTAGGCTGAAGCAGATACTTGGAGAACACTAGTCTTATGGAACATGTAATTGCAGCATCGAGCGTTGAACGCAGCGAACCACGGCAGATCAGCCTGGTAAAACTGGTACTTATCCTTGGCGCACTGACCGCCTTCAATTCCATGTCTATCGACATGTACCTGCCGGCATTTCCGCAAATTGCCCGGGATCTTTCAGTCCCAATCGGCACCGTGCAACTGTCGGTGTCCGCCTTTTTATTCGGCTCGGCGATTGGTCAACTTTTTTATGGGCCTGTTGCGGATCGCTGGGGGAGAAAGCGGCCCCTGTTCTTCGGGTTGGGGCTGTACATCGTTTCTACAGTGGGATGCGCCCTGGTCCATTCAGGGGAAGGGCTGCTGTTCTGGCGGGTCGTCATGGCCCTGGGAGGCGGCGCCAGCATCGTCATCTCCCGGGCCATTGTCCGCGACCTGTACGACACTGCCGAAGCAGCGCGGATGTTTTCCCTGCTCATGCTGGTGATGGGGGCGGCACCTATTCTCGCCCCGCTCGCCGGTGGTCAGCTGCTTCTGTTCACCGGTTGGCGGGGTATTTTCGTCTTCCTGGCACTGTTCGGCGTCCTTTCCTTTTGTGCGGCACTGGTCTGGCTACCTGAATCGTTGCCGGTAGAGAAACGGATTCAGCATCGTTTTCGTGATATGGTAACCAGTTACGGCAGACTCCTCGGAAACCGCCAGTATCTTGCCTATGCCATTGCGTTGGGCGCTGTCGCCGGATTCAACTTCTCCTACATCTCGGGGGCTCCGCATCTGTTCATCGAACTGCACGGTATCTCCCCCCAGCACTTCGGCATCATCTTCGGGCTCAATGCCTGCGGGCTGATCGGTGCTTCGCAACTGAACCGCAAGCTGTTGCGCCATTACCCGTCCGAGCAGATCCTGCGCGTCACCTTTAGCATCAACGTACTGGGAGCACTCCTGCTGACCCTGGCTACCGCGACCGGGATCGGCGGGTTCCTGGCACAGCTTGTTTTACTGTTCATCTGCCTCTGCACCACCGGACTACTTTATCCCAATGTCACGGCACTCGCATTGGCGCCATTTGCAACATCAGCGGGAAGCGCGTCTGCTCTTTTAGGAACGATCCAGTACACGATGGGTGCCACGGCCGGAGCTTTTGTGGGGATGTTTCACAATGGGACAGGCCTCCCGATGATCCTGACCATGACCTGTTGTGCTGTGGTGGGCAGGATTGTTGTCATGCTGTCCCAGTCGCCCAAGGGCATGCAGAACCCTTCACTTGGCGCCATTAAAGCTGATGCAGTGCCGTAGAAAACGAAGAAATGACAATTGAAAATAAAGCAAAAGGATGAAGTATATGGCCAAAAAGGTTCTGGTACTCTCTGAAAGCCCTAGAAAAGGCGGGAATTCCGAACTGTTATGTGATCAGTTCATTCGTGGGGGCATCGGCACACCCCGAACGGTAGCAACAATGAAACAAATCCTTTTCTACGTCTTAATATTTGGAGCCCTAATCGTTATGGTATCAACACTACTTAACAATAGCAGCAGCACTGCCTTCGCACGGTCACCGCTATCCCTCGATAGCGACCTGGAAAATCCAGTAACGGTGACAAAAGGCGGGGCGCTTGAGCAAGTTCGCATCATGTGGGATTTTTTCTTCAACAAGCCAGCAGACACCCGACCAGGCAGGAAGATTCCCGTACAGGCATTGACAAGACAGCAGTTGCTGGCCGCCCCGAACAATACGGTGTATCGACTTGGCCACTCAACCGTACTTCTGAAGCTGCATGACGCCTTTTATATAACCGATCCGATGTTCTCCGACCGAGCGTCACCAGTGCAGTTTGCCGGACCGGAGCGGTTTCACGCGCCTCCCATCGTCATCGACGAACTCCCACCGATCAAGGCGGTCATCATCTCCCACGACCATTACGACCACCTGGATCATGACTCCATCATGAAGTTAGTTGAAAAAGCGGAGTGTTTTCTGACGCCACTTGGGGTGGGAGACATTCTTGTTAACTGGGGTGTGCCGACAGCAAAGGTGAAGCAGCTGGACTGGTGGCAGGATATGGAGATTGGTGGAATACACCTTGTTGCTACACCGGCGCGGCACTTTTCCGGTCGCGGTCTGTTCAAAAGGAATCAAACCCAGTGGGCATCGTGGGTATTTCTGGCTGACGACCAGCGCGTTTTCTTCAGTGGAGATTCCGGCTACTTCGACGGGTTTAAAAAAATCGGTGACAAGTACGGCCCCTTTGATGTGACCATGCTGGAAACCGGTGCCTATAATGTAAATTGGCCGGAAGTCCATATGCATCCAGAAGAAAGCATCCAGGCGCATCTCGACCTGAAGGGCAAGCGCCTGCTGCCGATCCACAATGGCACGTTCGATTTATCCATGCACTCGTGGCACGAACCGTTCGACAGGATAGTTGCCTTGGGCAATGCGCAAGGTATTCCAGTCGTTACTCCCTTGATGGGTGAACCGGTGAGCATGGACGACACCACGGGTGGTCGGCGCTGGTGGGAAGATCCGGATAGAGTTAAAGAAGCTGCGCAGGTGCAGGTTAAGGGACAACTCGCAGCCGAGCAGCTTTGAAAAGAACCTTGCAGGTATAACCCAAAGAAAAAGCTGCCAGCT
>JBGQLM010000225.1:0-5671 GCA_041500085.1 Geobacteraceae bacterium | reverse complement strand
CATCCCGGCCAAGCTCGTCAGTCCCCATCCAGTGATCTGCCGAAGGCGGGAGAAGGACACGATAGGCATCCAGATCATCAGGCGAATAGGGTGTTATGTATGGAGCCAGGAAAGAGAGCGCAAAAAGGGCAAGCACTATGAGTGCGCCTGTGGCAGCGAACCTGTTGGAAGTGAATTTTTTATATATATCTGTTGAATATTGGTAAGTTACAGTTGGCATATTAAATCATTACCTTAAGCAATCTCAGGTGCTGCCGTGCCGGATCCTGGGATCGGCAAAAGCATAGGATATGTCTGCCAGCAGATTCCCGGCAAGGGTCAGAAAAGCGCCGATCACAAGTATCCCCATGACCAGGGGATAATCCCTGGACATGACCCCCATGTAAAAGAGCTGTCCCATCCCCGGGATCGCAAAAATAGTCTCGAAGATCACGCTGCCGCCGATGAGTCCCGGAAGAGAGAAGCCGAGCAGGGTGATGATGGGGAGAAGCGCGTTGCGCAGAGCATGGCGGAATATCACGACCCGTTCGGTAAGCCCTTTGGCCCTGGCAGTCGTGATGTAGTCCTGACCGAGTACCTCCAGCATCGTCGAGCGGGTGTACCGGGAAAGCCCGGCCAGAGCCCCGAAGGTCGCGACTCCCAGAGGCAGTAAAAGGTGTCTGGCAGTATCGATTAGCCAGGCAGCAGTTGACATCCTCTCCGCACCGAGGGAGTGGAGACCGGAAATGGGGAGCAGCCCGAGCTTGACTCCGAAAACGTACATGAGGAGCAGGGAGAGCCAGAATGTCGGGACAGCGAATCCGAGAAAGACAAAGAGGGTTATCGCCTTGTCGAGCGTGCTGTTCCGGTACCGTGCCGCGAGGATGCCGATCGGTACGGCCAGCCCGAATTCAAGTATCAGTGCGATGAAATTTATGGAGAGGGTGACCGGGATCCGTTCCTTGATCTTGTCGGTGACCGGCCGGCCATCCGGGGCGAACGATCTCCCGAAATCGAGCCTGGAGAGGCGGCCGAGCCACTTCAAGTACTGCACATGAAGTGGTTTGTCCAGCCCGTAGTACTCGCGCAGCCTTTCCCTTGACTTGGCAGAAGCTTTCGGATTGAGAGCCGTCTGCATCTCGACCGGTTCACCGGGCGCCTGGTGAATCACAAGAAAAGTGATCAGCGTGATGCCGATGAAGAGGGGGATCAGCAGAAGGATTCTGTTTAAAAGATAACCGAGCATAGACGAAGGGGTCTCACTTTACCTCATACCAGAATTTCGAACTCCTCACCTTGCCATCGGGGAGTTTGAACTTGCACATTACCCCGTACTTCCCCTTTTTGGCAAGTTCGAAATCAGCTCCGAAATGACCGTGCATGGCTGGCAACTCCTTTGTCTGCTCGCTCTTGTCAGGCGCCTGGACCTTCACCGTCACCCCGCCTTTTGTGAGCGCCTTGCCTGTTTTCATATCATTGAAAGATACCGAGAGATGATGGGTCTCCTTGACCCCCTTCGGCATATCCATCCCCATCTCCTTCATGGCATCCTTCATCGTCTTGACATTGAAAGTCGCCTTGACCCCGTCAACAACCTCCTCATGGGCGGATTTTCCAGGGGTATAGTTGCCGTAGTTCATCCCGTGACCAGTATGATCGCTTTCAGCTGCAACCAGCGGTACTGCCGCAGCCAGACCGGATATTGCAACCAAAATCAGTACCATTTTCTTCATTGCAGTCTCTCCTTTGTTTTTTGTTGAAGCAGGAAACCGTACACTCCCGCATCTGTATGGATAGCGTACCACGATAAGCGTGATGAGCAATTCATAAGATTGTCAACAGAGGTAATATTTACAAAAACGATAATAATTAGCGTTATTATCGATATTATCAATTTGACGGAAAGTCGATCCTGCACTACTCTTCCGAACTATCTCATTAAAATACCGGGAGAGTCCTATGCGTATTCACAAATTTCTATTCATCATCTCTGCCTTCATCCTCCTTATTGCGGGATCCTCAACCATTGCCATGGCCAAAAGCCATTCCGGGACCATAACCGTGTCCGTAGACCTTTCCGGACAAAATATGAAGGATGATGCGGAACTCTGGATTCCCTACCCTGTTTCCGACCAGGAACAAAATATCACCGAGGTGAAGATCTCCGGAGATTATTCCACCTCTGCTGTTTATACCGACAGCACTTACAGCACCCCGATGCTGTATGCCCGCTGGGGAAAAGGCTCCCAGAGCCGTAAGCTGGCATTCTCGTTCAAGGCTGATCGCAAAGAGGTTATCCGGCGCGATTTTCCCCTGAAGGAAGCAGCCTGGGACCCTGCCGACTATGCACAGTACCTTGCTCCTACGAAATTTGCGCCGATCGACGGCGAGGTCTGGCTTCAGGCCATGAAGATAACTGAAGGGAAGAAAACGGTTCTGGAGAAAGCCAGGGCGATCTATGACTGGACCTGCGAGAATACCTTTCGTGATCCCAAGACCCGCGGCTGCGGAACCGGTGACGTCTGTGCGCTGCTGAAAAACCCGGGCGGGAAGTGTGCGGACATTCACTCGGTGTTCGTTGCCCTGGCCAGGGCGGCAGGAGTGCCGGCCCGCGAGGTGTTCGGCATTCGCATGGGGAAAAAGGATCGTGAGGATATTTCGACCTGGCAGCACTGCTGGGCCGAGTTCTTCCTTCCGGGATACGGCTGGGTACCGGTGGATGCTGCGGACGTGCGCAAAGCCATGCTGACGGAAAACCTCAAGTTGAGTGATACCAGGACAGCGGAACTTCGGGCCTACTTCTGGGGCGGCATTGACCCGTACAGGGTGAAGCTCTCGGTCGGTCGCGACCTGACTCTGAACCCTCCACAGTCCGGAGGGCCGGTCAACTACCTGATGTATCCCTTTGCCCAGGTGGGTGGCAATACCGTCGACTGGCTCGACCCGGCAACGTTCAAATACAGCATAATCTATACGGCAAAATAGAAATGGCGAGGCATTGCCCTTCCCGGTAATGCCTCGCCATTGCCCAAAAAGTTAGACAGCTATTGCTCAGGCAACAATACTACCTCATCATCCCGCCATTCATCGGAGTCATCGGTGTTCCAGTATCAGTCCAGAAGCGGCTGTGGCTCGTCATATTTCGGAACATTCCGGAGTAATTTGCGAAACCGCCGGTCATTGACACTGCTCCCACTTGGGTCTGCATACTGTTCATCATGCTTGTCATGAACGTACTGTTCATACTCAGACCATTCATGGCATTAGCGGATATCGCCGGCATGTTGCTGTTGATCACGCCCATCATGGTTCTGAAACGGTTCACGCTTACCTCGCTGCCATTCATGACCAGCGTAGATTGACCAGCCATCAGTCCGGCCATCTGCTGAGCGGTGGCATGCATGGTCTGATAACGGGCCGCATTGGTTCCGGATTGAGATCCGGCAACGTAGTCCGCCATCATATCAATGCCGAACGGCATATTCATCTGGCTTCGCAGCTGCGTCATGGCGTCGTTCATGGACATGCCCGGATTGGCAGACATCTTCTCCCTGATGAGGGTTGACATCGGACTGATGAAGTTGCTGCTGACCGTACCGGATACAGCTGTCGCCGGCATACTCAGCAGATAGCTGTTCGGTACTGTCAGGTTGGTATCATTGTCGATGGTCTGCCCTTTAATCGCCATTGCGACAATCGGATATTTGCCAACATCGGCAGGGTCGACGTTCAGCGAGTAGGCGCCATTGGCGTCTGTCTTAGCTGATGGTTCTCCCACATCCAACCGGTAGTTACCGTTCTTGTCGAGGAATACGGTTGCACCGACAAGATAGCCGTCAGCAACTTTTCCGGTGACGTTTGCGGGTGAAGAGCTGCTACCGCCACAGCCGGCAACAAGTGTGACTGAAATGATTGAAACTGCTGTCCAGAACGTTCTCATGTAATTTTCCTTTTTAGTAAAACAAGCGACCGAAAGACTTTACTTACTTTACTTGACCGTATACCAGAACTTGGCGTTGCGCACCTTGCCATCCTTAAGTTGGAACTTGCACATAACACCGTACTTCCCCTTCTGCCCCAGAGTAAAGTCGGAGCCGAAGCCCCCTTCCATTCCCATCAGGTCCTTGGTCTGCTCGCTCTTGTCCGGGGCCATTACCTTTACCTTCACTTCACCTTCACTCAGTTTCTTGCCGCTCTTGGGGTCGGTGAACACAACCATGATATGGTGCGTCTCCTTCATCCCCATCTCTTTCATTTTTGCCTTGATGTCGAGGACCTCAAAGGTCGCCTTGACCCCGTCCACGACCTCTTCATGGGCCACCTTGCCCATGGACATCATGCCACCATGACCCATATCCATGGAACCATGCTCGTGACCTTCATGGCTGGCAGCGAAAGCTGACACAGGAGCTGCAAGTGCAAAGAGTGCTGCGATCAGTACAGTCGATTTTTTCATGTTACGTTCTCCTTTGCTTGGTGTGTTAGTGCTTCATTCCCGAATACTTCAATTTCCCCTTTTTCAGATCCCGCTTCTTCATCAACACAAAGATCACCGGCGTCATGATCAGCACATGCACCGCCGACGAGATCATCCCGCCTATCATCGGGGCGGCGATCGGCTTCATCACATCTGCTCCGGTACCGGTCGACCACATGATCGGGATCAGACCCAGGAGGGCCACGGCCACAGTCATCAGCTTTGGCCGCAGACGGAGCACCGCCCCTTCGAAGGTGGCATCGTAGATGTCCTGCTCCGTGCAGGGACCGTCCTTCAGCTTCTTGTCCAGCGCTTCATGAAGGTAGATGACCATTACCACCCCGGTCTCCACGGCGATACCGTAGAGAGCGATGAACCCGACCCAGACCGCGACCGAGAGATTGTAGCCCAGGGCCGACACGAGGTAGACTCCGCCGACCAAAGCGAATGGGACCGAGAGCATGACCATGGAGGCTTCCAGAGCCGAGTGGAAGGTGAAGTAAAGCAGGATGAAGATGATCACCATCCCCAGCGGTATCAGCAGCTGCAGGCGGGCCTTGGCGCGGAGCTGGTTCTCCCATTGCCCGGACCACATAACATAGTAGCCGGGTGGGAGCTTCAGCTGCTTCTCCAGCACCTGCTTTGCCTCAGTGACAAAGCCCCCCATGTCCCGGCCGCGGACGTTGAGAAAGACCAGTGAGCGGAGCAGTCCCCCCTCACTGTTGATCTCAGGCGCGCCGGTGGAGATTTTCAGCTTCGTTACCATCGAAAGCGGCACCTGTGCCCCTTCCATCCCAGCTACGAGTATGCGGCGGATAGCCGGGATGTTGTCGCGGTAGTCCCGCAGGTAGCGGATCCGGATCGGGAAGCGGTTGCGCCCCTCCACAGTTGTGGAGAGCATTTCCCCGCCAAGGGCGGTCTCGATGACATCCTGGATGTCGCCCACATTGACGCCGTAGCGGGCGGCCGCCTCGCGGTCGATGTCGATATCGATGTAGTTGCCGCCGGTGACCCGTTCCGCTACCACGTCGGCCGCGCCGTTTATGGGTTTCAGGATCGCCTCGGCCTGAATCGCCAGATCCTTGAGGACATTCAGGTCGTTGCCGAAGATCTTGACGCCAAGATCGGTCCGCACCCCGGTGGAGAGCATGTTGATCCGGTTGATGATCGGCTGGGTCCAGCCGTTACGGACTCCGATCTGCTGGAGCTTGCCGT
>JBGQLM010000224.1:0-5736 GCA_041500085.1 Geobacteraceae bacterium | reverse complement strand
CCTTCATTCAACAGCGGAATAATGTCGAATGCCGGCTCCTCGTATGGATGGGCCTTATGCAAAGTCCTGATCGCGGCTTGCAGCTCCGGCTTTCTCACCAGGATCTCGAATCTGCTCTCTTCGACAGTTTCAAGCCCCCCAACGGTTCCGATGAAAGGGGCGGCCCCGGCAAGAGGCCTGAAAGTCCCCCGACCGGAAACGCGGAAGGAGCAGTCGGCATATCTTGTTGACATGCCGCTGAAAGGAAGCAGTGCCTCCATAAGCTGTTCCTGATGGGTCACAGGGACATATACAACCAGCTTAAGCAGCTCTTCCCTCAGGACAATCTTGAGCGGCCTGCAACCGGTTACCCCGAGAGTAGCGGCAAGAAGATCGTTTACTCCGCTGCCGGCTGAATCGTAATTGGTATGGGCCGATATTATCGAGAGCCCTCCGGAGATCGCACGGTGGATTACCCTCCCCGTCTCATCATTCGTGGAAATTCTTTTCAGCGGTTTGAATATCAGGGGGTGATGAGTCAGAAGAAGCTGGCAGGAACTATCCAGTGCGGTATCTACGGCTTGAGATCCCGGGTCGAGGGCCACCATGATCCGCCGAACCTCTTTAGCAGGGTCGCCGACCTGTAGGCCGACATTGTCCCAATTTTCCGCAAGAGCAGGAGGAGCAATTTTGTTAATGATTCCGAGTATATCTGAGACTTTAGCCTTTGACATGATCTGAAAAGAAAAAGAGTGCACCCTTTTGGTATGCACTCTTTTTCCCCCTGTTATGGGATTTTTGAGATGTAAAGCGCTTTATGGGCATCTCCACGTAAATATGGGAAAATGGTGGGCCCACCAGGACTCGAACCTGGGACCGACCGGTTATGAGCCGGTAGCTCTAGCCAACTGAGCTATAGGCCCGTAAAGCGAAAAGTCATCTTAAAACCGAAGTAATCAAGATGTCAAGCATTTTGCCATAGTCAATACATCTCGTACTTCATAAGCCGGCACTCCAGGGGACCGTTCCAGATCGGGATCCTCCGCGTTGCCTTCAGCCCGATATGCTTGACCAGCTCGCTGTTCCCGCAGAGAATATACGCGGTGGAGCCGGCACAACGCTTCTTCAGGACATCGCCGAAAGTGCGGTACAGGCTTGCCAGTTCGGCCTCCTCACCCATCCTCTCGCCGTAGGGGGGATTGAAGATTATCATTGAAGTTGTTGCGGACGGGTCGAAGGTGCTGATGTCCGCCGGAGTGAACGACGTGATCCGGGCCACGTCGGCACGGACCGCGTTCTGCCGCGCCATATCTATGGTGCCGGGAGAGCGGTCATATCCCCTCAACCGGGCGCCAACCTCGCGCTTCCTCAGATCTTTTGCCTCGGAGACCACCTTTCGCCATGATGAAGGGTCGTGTCCGGGCCACCCCTGGAAGCCGAATCTTTCCCGCAACAGGCCCGGAGCACAGTTCGAGGCTGCCAGGGCCGCCTCGATCACGATTGTTCCGGAACCGCACATCGGGTCATAAAAAGGGGTATCCCCCTGCCAGCCACTGAATGCGACCAGGGCTGCCGCAAGGTTCTCCCTGAGCGGAGCCTTGTTCCGGTCAAGCCGGTAACCGCGCCTGTCCAGCGGCTCGCCAGCCATGTCCAAACTGACCGTGCAGCTGTTTTTTACAAGATGCACATTAACCCTTAGATCGGGCAATTTGGTATCGACATCGGGTCTGCGGCCGCACCGGTCCCGGATGGAGTCGACTATCGCATCTTTCGATTTCAAGGCGACAAAACCGGAATGGGTCATGGCCGAATCCCTCAGCACTGAATCAACCGCCATCGTCATATCCGGAGTAAGGTAGTTATGCCACTCTATGATCCTGACTCCGTCGTACAGCTCCTGCGGAGTCGATGCCGGAAACTCGGCCAGCACAAGGAGAACCCTGCTGGCGGTCCGCAGCCAGAGACAGGCCCTGCACCCCTCCTCGAAGCTTCCGCTGAAAGAGACCCCGCCTCTCTCCGTGCGGGTATCGAGAATCCCCAAAGCCGTGAGCTCTGCGGCAACAAGCTCTTCCAGCCCTTTTGCGGCTGTGACAAAAAATTTCATATTCATTCCCTTGTAACAGTGATGGTATTCGTGACGGTGTGAACCGCCTCTCACTGCAACGCCTTTGCCTCTGCACCGCTAATGCTTTGTTCCGTCGCCTCACAGATCTACCGGAGCATATACTGCAACTCCATAACCGGCGATCGGCCCCGGCCGTTTTCGTTCGATGCGGCTCACACCGTCACGAATTCACTCAGAACCATCAACTTCTACCCCGTTATTGCCAGCACCTCTTCGTACGTGGTTATCCCTTCAAGCATTTTGCTTATTGCCACCTGGTGCAGATTGATCATCCCGTCCTCCTTTGCGGCAGCATACAGGGCAGCCAGATCCATTTTGTCCGAGATGATCGATTTGACCTTTTCAGTAAAGTCGAGCAGTTCGAAAATACCGGTACGGCCGCGATAACCGGTCCCCCGGCACTCTCCACACCCTGCCCCCTCCCAGACCGTCACATTTTTTCTGCCCGGCAGAAGGTAGGTAATCTCCTCAGGGGTAAGCTTCCTTTCACGCTTGCATTCAGGGCAGATCTTTCTCATAAGCCTCTGGGCGATGATACCTACGACTGTCGATGAGATCAGAAACGAAGGTACGCCGAGATCGATAAGCCTTGTAACGGAAGAGGGTGCATCGTTAGTGTGAAGAGTGGAGAGAACCAGATGACCTGTAAGCGCCGCCTGGACGGCGTTCTCGGCCGTTTCCCTGTCACGGATCTCGCCGATCATTATTATGTCCGGGTCCTGCCGCAGGATATTACGCAGAACTGTAGCAAAACCCACACCAATGGCACCCTGGACCCCGACCTGGTTGAACTCCTCCATAACCATCTCGATAGGGTCTTCTACCGTCACAATGTTTACCTCTGGTGAGGCGAGCGCTCTGAGTGACGAGTACAGCGTGGTCGTCTTGCCGCTGCCGGTCGGTCCGGTAACGAGAATTATCCCGTTGGGTTTCGAGATGAAAGAGCTGTAAAGCTGGAACTCACGGGGGTAGAAACCGATACTGTCGAGGTCCTGCATCAGGATCTCGGGATCAAAGATACGGATAACGACCTTTTCGCCGAATGCGACCGGAAGCGTCGAAACACGCAGTTCTATCTCCTTCCCCTTGTGAGTGGTCTTGATCCGGCCGTCCTGCGGCCTCCTCTTTTCAGCAAGATCGAGGCGGGAGAGGAGCTTTATCCGTGAGACCATAGGAGGGTGCAGCTGCTTCGGAACGCTATGAACATTGTGAAGAACTCCGTCTACGCGAAGGCGGATAAGCGATTTCTCGCGCTTGGGCTCAATATGGATATCACTGGCGCGCTGATCAAAAGCATACTGGAGGAGAAACTCGACCGCCGAGATAATATGCTTGTCACTTCCCTCAATCTCGCCCTGTGGCCGCATCTGGACAAACTGCTCGAGATTCGAAAGGTCGGCTCCGTCGAGTACTTCACTCTGAGCTGCCATAACCGAGGCACGAAAACCGAAGAATTCACGCAGGATCTTCAGAATGTCACTGCGCGAAGCAAGAACCTGAACTGTCTGGATATTGCGCGTCTGTCGTATGTCTTCAATAGCCCTGGTGTTGAACGGATCCGACTGGGCAAACACCACTGCACCATCTTTCATTCCGATAGGGACGACGAGATTCTTGAGGGCAAACGCTCTCGTCACATGCTCGGTAACAATCTCCAGATCCATCTTCAGAGGATCTATCTTGACGTACTCCACACCTGCCGCCTGGGCTATCGCCT
This sequence comes from Geobacteraceae bacterium, assembly GCA_041500085.1. Lineage (GTDB taxonomy): Bacteria > Desulfobacterota > Desulfuromonadia > Geobacterales > DSM-12255 > VEOV01. The sequence continues at coordinate 1,915 of JBGQLM010000224.1, read as the reverse complement.
CGGTAATGGTGTCTTCAGTCAGTATTTTCCCTGTCCCGGGAATCTCCAGATTGAACGAAGAGATCACCTCGGCCGGAGATACCTGCTCCGCAGCCTGGAAAAACCTGCGTGAATATCCGGTCTTTTGATGTGAGTGAAGCCGCTCAGCCTGGACAACTGAACGGGAGACAACCATATGGCTCTGCTCCTGGCTGACAAGACCTTTTTTAAGCAGCAGCTGGCAGACATTCTTTACGGTAATTGCTTGATTTTGGTGCATCATCTTCCCCCGAAGAGTAGGTCCGGACATAGTAGCACAGATTTTATGTAAGTATTAATTCAGTTTTTAGACTTCTTTGGTTTGACATCATCGGCAGTATCCGAAATAATGGAGCACATTATCGAATGAAAGGAGAATTACATGCGCTTTATCCTGATGTCCTTCGTTGCCGCAGCACTGGCTGTGATTACGACTGCCGCTTTCGCCCAGAAGCCTGCCGGACACGGCGGAGGGATGGAACCGTTCATGCGCGGAACCAACGACAACGCAACCATCCCCGAACCTCCTCCCGAGTCTACCGAACCTCATACGGGAAAGGTTCTGCAGGTAATAAACGGAGGCGGTTATACCTACGTTGAGCTGCGGGAAAAAAGCGGGAAAAAGATCTGGCTTGCCGTTACTGCAGCCGAAATTGCCGTAGGTTCACAGCAGACGTTCAGCCCCGGCATGATCATGCGTGGGTTCGAAAGCAAGGGTCTGAAGCGGACTTTTGACGAAATATACTTTACCGAACTGGTTGTTCCAGCCAAAGGAAAAGATAAAGACAAGAAAGAGCTGGGCGGGAAATCACCGGGCAGCCGCGGCACCGTTTCACCTGATGTGAAGGTCAAAGTCAAGAAGGCCACCGGCAAAAACGCCTACACGATCTCCGAGCTGTTCAAGAACAAGGCAAAGCTGAACAAGAAAAAGATTGTTGTCCGGGGCAAGGTTGTGAAGGTCTCCACCGGCATCATGGGGAAAAACTGGATCCACCTGCGCGACGGATCGGGCTCGCATGCTACCAGCGACTTCAACCTGGTCGTTACGTCCAAGTCGGTACCGGCAGAGGGTGAAGTGGTGATCGTCAACGGCACGCTTTACAAGGACAAGGACTTCGGCGGCGGATACAAGTATGAAGTAATCTTGGAAGATGCCGAGTTCACCATCGAATAGATTAATACTGCATTAACTGACAAAAGGTCTGCGGAAAAACTCCGCAGACCTTTTATTTATACAACATCAGGCTTTACCCCTTTATCGGCCAACCCCTTTCACCGCAACCTTTGCCTCCCGCGTTGCCAGAGCCTCATCACGAGTTCAAGAACTTCGCCGGAGCTATCCGCTTCGCTCAACGCACCCTGTATCATCTTGACCTGCCATTCATTCGGTCCAAGCTATTGTCACAATGCTTCCTCAATAGCGTAAGTTTTCGAACTGGGCATGGTTGTCAAGTCGGGTTCGGATGTCCTGCTCGCGAGGTCAGGCTGGCTGCTTTAGTCATGTCGATCTCCATGTCGCAAAAATTGACAGCCTCAATAATTAATGAACACCTAAGAAGCTTGATCCATGCGTATTCACACGGTTTTTACATGATAACTACGTAATAGCATTTGCAATGTTTTACCGAGCTGCATCTTCGTAATGCGACGCTAACATACCGGAATCACTGCTTATGTCTGGAATCCGCATTTTTGGCTTAATTTATGTATTAGTCATAACAAAGCCTTTACTTCCCATCGGGTTGGCGGCGATTGAATGCCGCCGATTCGATGCAAACTTGTCGGAACGCAGAATCAAAATCAAGGAGGAATATATTATGAAACGCATGAATGGTCGATGGCAACTTACGGCCCTCTTGCTTGCAGCCCTGGCCCTGCCAGGCTGCAACGGAGGAGG
>JBGQLM010000223.1:0-5786 GCA_041500085.1 Geobacteraceae bacterium | reverse complement strand
CTTTTGTCCTCAGTTAAGCCTCTTCCACACATACACCCCATCCACTTCCAAGTGGTATAATATAATCAAATAAAATGGATAAAGGAGTGATAACGATGAAAGCGATTCGTGTTAAGGAATTTGGTGAACCGGAAGTAATGCAGTTGGAGGAAGTCCCCGGGCTGACCCCCGGTCCGTCTGAAGTAGTTGTCAAGCTGTACGCCGCAGGAGTTAACCCGGTTGATATCTATATACGCTCGGGAATGTACCGTCCCGACCTGGAACTTCCGTACACACCCGGCCTCGACGGAGCAGGCGTCATCAGCGCTATCGGCTCAAAGGTGAAACACCGGCAGGCAGGCCAGCGGGTCTATGTTGCCTGGTCACTCACCGGCACTTATGCGGAAGAGGTGCTCTGTAAAGAGTTCCAGACCCATCCGTTGCCCGAGGGGGTCAGCTTTGGACAGGGGGCTGCTATAGGCGTCCCTTACGGAGCCGCATTCCGGGCGCTGTTCCAAAAAGCACACGTGGTTGCGGGTGACTCAGTTCTGGTCCACGGCGCCAGCGGCGGGGTCGGAATCGCCGCAGTGCAGCTCGCCCGGGCAGCCGGCTTACGGGTAATCGGTACTGCCGGGACAGAAGAGGGGAAGGTGTTGGTACTGGCCCAGGGCGCCCATTATGTCCTGAACCACCGAAGTGACGGCTATCTGGACAAACTGCAGGAGCTCACCTGTGGGCAGGGTGTCGATGTTATTCTGGAGATGCTTGCCAACGTGAACCTGGACCGAGACCTCGGCGTGCTGGCGACAGGTGGTCGCGTAGTGGTGATCGGCAGCCGCGGCCGGGTCGAAATCGATCCACGCACTGCCATGGGACGGGAATCAGCCATTCTCGGCATGACGCTCTACAACGCCAGTGACAAGGAGCTGGTCAGCATGCATGCCGCCTTCGTGGAAGGACTCGGCAACGGCACATTGCGACCGGTAGTGAGCAGAGAGTTACCTTTGACGGACGCCGCCACGGCACACCACGCAGTGATGGAGGCAAGCACTTTTGGCAAGATTGTCCTGACTCCGTGAGGAGTGAGTTTGAAGAAGAGGGAAAGCTGGTCCGAGAGGGCTCTCAGGGAATCGTCAGCGAAATCACTCGGCGCAGCAGGAAAGTTTATGCACATCACGCGAAAAGCCCTGCGCACAGAGCCTTAATCCTTCACCCATGGACGGATAAACATGCAGGGTATTGACCATGTCATCGATTGTTGCCCGAAGACGTATGGCAAGGGCAGCCTCATTGATCAATTCCGCTCCATTATGACAAAGAAGATGAATCCCAAGCAGACGGCCGCTCTCCTTGTCCGCAATCATTTTGATGAGACCGGAGGTGCTTCCGGTGACATGCGCTTTCGGGATCTCCCTGGCCGGCAGAATGCTGGTTATAACTGTGAAACCAGCCTTCCTGGCCTCTTCTTCGCTGTATCCTACCATGCAAAGCTCCGGATCGGTAAAGATGGCCATAGGCGTTGACAGATAATCAATCGTACAGCCGCAATCAGGCGTCAACATATTGTCCACCGCCACTATCCCTTCCCGGGCGCCCACAGTGGCAATCATCTTCCCACCGATCACATCTCCGGCCGCCCAGATCCCCTGCGCTGTGGTGCACATTCTTTCATCAACTTTTATGAATCCCTTGGCATCCGTTTCAACTTCCGCTTTTTCCAGGCCTATGTTTTTGGATGCCGGCGAAGTCCCCACGGCCAGCAAAATCCGCTCTGCTGAATACTCCTTCCTTTCTCCGGAGATTTCTGCATGGACAGTAGTCGAACCGGCACCTTTTTGCACGGAACAGATCGAAACATTCAGAACGATTTCCATCCCTTCATCGAGAAGCGTCTGCTGCAGATGAAGAGCCAGTTCGTCTTCAACCATCGGGAGTAAGCAGGGACCGTGCTCAAGTACGGTTACCATTATCCCCAGGCGACGGCACATCTGCCCGAGCTCCAATGCTATTACCCCTCCGCCAATTATTACGAGCGATTCGGGTAGTTTTTTCAACAGCAGAAAACTACGGCTGGTCAGATAATCGACTTCATGAATTCCGGGGAATTCAATGATTTTGGGAGATCCACCGGTTGCGATCAGAAATCTGTCCCCATGTATCTTGCGTTCATCGACTTCTATGGTATTCCGGCCGAGAAACCGCCCGGTTCCTTTAAGCATAGTCAGACCGGGAACTTCCCTTAGAATATCAAAATATTTCGTCTGGCGCAGATGCTGTACTACCCTCTCCTTGTGAGCAGCAAGGGCATCATAGTCGATTCCGCTCACGGACAGCCCGAGTCCGGCCTTTTCTCCCAATCGGGCTTCATGATGAAACAGGGCTGAATGGATCAGGGTTTTACTCGGAATACAGCCCCAATTTACACAGGTCCCCCCCGGAACGCTTTTTTCGACCATCAGTACTTTGGCACCTAGGGACTGGGCACGCAAGGCTGCAGCAAATGCGGTAGAACCTGAACCAAGTATTACGAGATCATGACCCTGGGACATACATATTCTCCTGCAGATAGTTTATCTCAATATTGGCTGACTGTGACTAATCAGGCCCCTGCAGGCGGGGCATCAGTCCCATGACATCAAGTATTGTATCGACTGTATCATGAAGCGACGCTGAGCTGTTCACGATCACGTGCTCACCTTCGCTTTCCAGAAGCGGCTCGAACTCCTTCTGCTGGCGAAGATAAATCTCCCACCTGCCGTCCGAAATGCTCGTCCCCTGCCTGACACGCTCTTCCAGCCTCTGCCTGACGATTTCTTCCGGAGACTCGGCCATGACGAGGTGCAACAGTGCGCCATGCCTTTCAGCAATCCGGCGCAGGAGTTCCCTGTTCTCCCGCAGCTTGCAGGTGGCATCGACTACGGTTCCCTGCCCGGAACTCAGCAGCTTGTCGACTCTGGCAGCCAGTTCCCGATAGGTTGCTTTGCTCTGGGCGGGCGTGTAGAGTCCCTCGGCGTAATTCTCCCCTGAGTGTTGCCGAAGGGGAACGCCGGCAAGCTCTTTCCTCAGGCGATCGGAGGAGATTACTTCAAGTCCGAGTTCCAATGCCAGGGTCTCGGCGATAGTGCTTTTGCCGCTGCCGGTCAGGCCACAAATGACAATGAGCGACGGGGCAAGTTTTTTCCTGAGAATGTACCCCCTCGCCAGACGGAAGTAGCGGATCGCCCTCTCCCTGGCCGCCTGCTTCTCCATTTCGGGAATACCGGGATCTTTCAGCCTGAAGCTTTCCACCTTTCCCCTGATAAAAGCCCGGTACACCGTGTAAAAGTCGATGAGCCGGAGCGCCCCGGTGTCACCGGAAGCGGCAAGATACTCGTTCAGGAATACTTCGGACAGGTCGCGACTGCCGTGGAATTCCAGATCCATAAGAAGAAAGGCGATGTCGGCTGCAGTGTCCGTGCAACGGAAGCGATTGTTGAACTCGATGCAGTCGAAGATGCAGACCCGCCCGGTCAGGCAGATGTTCTCCAGATGGAGGTCGCCGTCACACTCCCTGATGAATCCTCCCGCCACCCTTCCGGTGAGCAGACCGGCATTATCAGTCATGAAGCCTTCGACCCACTTCCTGATAAGGAGAAGGTCTCGCGGTGTTAAAGTGGATCCCACAAATTCCTCAGTCTGCTCGAAATTTTCCTCCCAGTTACGCCAGATCGATTGAAGGCTGCCGTAGCTCTCTATCTCAGCTCCATGTCCGGCCAACCGGTGAAAATCGGCGACAGTCGCAGCTATCCTTTTCACATCATCCACGCTCAACTCCCCTTTGGCCAGGAGCGCGTTCGCCATCCGCTCTTCGGGAAGGCGAACCATCTTCACCGCATGGTCAATGACTCTTCCGTCACCATGAAAAGAGGCCCCGCCCTCGGCTTCGCGCACCTGCGTCACCCCGAGGTAGATTTCCGGGCATAGGCGGCGATTCAGCCTCACCTCCTCGTCACAGTAAAACTTGCGGCGGTCCAGGGTAGAAAAATCGAGGAACCCGAAGTTTACCGGCTTCTTGATCTTGTAGGCAAACTTTCCGGCAAGAAATATCCACGAAATATGTGTCTGGACGAGACGCACGCCATCTGCGGGGTCAGGATAGGCATCGGGCTTCAAGAGGGATTTTATCTGGCTCTCTTCCACTTATTCCCCTTAAACAGCCATTTATTCGGTAAAGCGGCTTGAAAACATTACCATAATTATAGCTCTCCGCAAGTCCTGCAGCCGATCGGGATCGACTCCTTGAAAACGAACCGCTGACGAACCGGCAAGCATTGCCACTGCAGAACAGCTCATTAAAATAGGGCTTGCCCTAAAGAAAGAAAAGATGATAACTTAAATTATATCATTCAGACCACAGGGACCGCCCCTGTGGTTTTTTATTTGCATAGCTTGGAGCACGCATGATTCATCTTTCGAACATCACCAGACAGCACGGATCGCAGGTTTTATTTCGCGACGCCAGTTTCCAGATTCTCCCCGGCTCCAGGACCGGCCTGGTCGGACCGAACGGAGCAGGCAAGAGCACCATCTTCCGGATCGTCACCGGCGAAGAAGAGGTTGATACCGGCGAGATCGTTTGTGCGAAAAAAACGACCATCGGCTACTTCTCCCAGGATGTCGGAGACATGTCCGGCCGGACCGCTCTGGAAGAGGTCATGGCCGGGTCGGCGGCAACGATGCAGTTGGCAGAAGAGCTGAAATCCATGGAGAGCGCCATGTGCGAGCAGATGGGGGATGACGAGATGGCAACCCTTCTGGAACGCTACGGGACGGCCATGGAGGAGTTCGAGCATCGCGGCGGCTACGACCTGGATACCCGCGCCCAGACCGTGCTGACCGGGCTCGGCATCGGACCTGACAGGTTCAACCATCCGGTAGAATCGTTCAGCGGCGGCTGGAAGATGCGGATCGGTCTGGCCAGGATCCTGACCCTGCATCCTGACGTACTGCTGCTGGATGAGCCGACCAACCATCTGGACGTCGAGTCGATCATCTGGCTGGAGGAGTGGCTGGCCTCCGAGTTCACCGGCAGCCTGCTGATGACAAGCCACGACCGCGACTTCATGAACAGGATTGTCACGCGGATTGTCGAAGTGAACAACCGGACGCTCACCACCTATGGCGGCAACTACGACTTTTACGAGAGGGAGCGGGATATACGCTTCGAGCAGCTCCTGGCGAGCCACAAACGCCAGCAGGAGATGCTGTCTAAAGAGGAAGAGTTCATTGCCCGTTTCGCTGCCCGCGCCTCTCATGCTGCCCAGGTCCAGTCACGGGTGAAGAAACTGGACAAGATCGATCGGATCGAGATTCCGGCCGAGGAGCGGACTGTCCGCTTTTCCTTCAGCGAACCGCCGCGCAGCGGCGATGACGTCGTAGTCATGAGTGGACTGTCAAAAAGCTGGCAGACACCGGATGGCGTGGAAAAGCCGGTATTCAGCGGGATCTCGGGCATCATCAGGAGAGAGGATAAGATCGCCGTAGTCGGGGTAAATGGCGCCGGCAAGTCGACTTTTCTCAAAGTGCTGGCCGGCCAGACCGGTCCGACCTCCGGCTCCGTTGCTCTGGGGGCCAACGTAGAGCTCGGCTACTTCAGCCAGCACGCCATGGAGCTGCTCGACCCCAGGAAAACGGTCTTCGAGACCGTGCAGGATGCCATGCCTCTGGCGACTATCGGTGTGATCAGGAATCTCCTCGGCGCCTTCCTTTTTTCCGGCGATGCCGTGGAGAAGCGGATCGAGAACCTCTCGGGCGGGGAGAAGAGCAGG
>JBGQLM010000222.1:0-5802 GCA_041500085.1 Geobacteraceae bacterium | reverse complement strand
TCAGGAAACTGGGTGTTAAACTCTTGCATATTCATGGCATACCCTCCTTTAGAGAGTATGCTACATCAACCATACGACAGGTTACGTCATCACAGCCTGATTATTGGTTATAGGTCCGTTATATTTTGATATAACACATAAGTAAAAATAAAACCGCCCCAGGCTTGAGGGGCGGTTTTTCTTTGCAATCATTTTTTATTCTGCTGCATGGCCTCGGGGATCAGTCGCCGGATGTTCTCGATGCGTGTGACACCTGGAGTCGCCTCCACCATGTCATTCGTGAGTCTATTGCTATATTTGCAAAGAATCGGTTGGATAACAGAGTCAGCGCGCGAGCTAATTGTGCCATCTATCTGATATTAGTTCGCATTATATTTGATATTTCCTGTCTCACCTGTTCTTGCTGCGGGTTAATTGCTCTCAGTCTTTCCAAGGCGGATGTAACAGTTTGCGTGTCGTTCTGATACGCCGCCAGCAGCGCCAAATTATACCAGGCATGCTCAAAAGACGGATCGGCGTATGTAGCCTTGATGTAATTATTTCGTGCTGAATACATATTGCCCAAATGTTCATATGCCAGTCCCAAATTGTTGTAACTCATTGCAGACCACTGCTTGCTGTGTTCTGGTTTAACAAAATCATCGGATGAATAATATTTCATGTCATCGAAATTTTGCTTTTTGTGCTTTTCGATAATTTCAATTGTTTCATTTAGGCTGAACCAGTATTTCTCATTGCCAGAATCAAGTTCCAGTGCCCTTACGAGATACGGTAGCGCCTTCTCAGGCGAAAGTTTCCTGATATAGTATAAACCAACTGCGTGCCGGGCCCTCGCCTTGTTCGGTGATTTTTCCAACACATCCTGCCACATGACAATCTCACTCGACCATTTCCTGTTGCGTGCAATTGTACTTGCCGTAAGAACAAGACAGATCATGATTGTTGCTGCCCACAAGACATTGCGAGATCGTTGCCAATATGATGCAAAGGTAGCAATGCATGCAACTGTAGTTATGAAAATACCGATCGAAGGAAGATAAATCCTGTGTTCGAAGATTACATCCTTGATCGGGACCAGGGACGATTCCACGCTCAGGGTGAGATAGAACCAGATAATTCCGAGTCCTGCAAGGCATGCGGTTATTCCCGCTATCGGAGTATCGGAGGTTAGGATTCGTCGGGAACGAATGAATAGGGTCAAAGCCAGTCCCATTAAGACAATATGAAACAACAGGGATGCAAAGACGGGTGGCTCTAACAGTGAGTGATACACAGGATAATCATAATCCAGATTCTGGTTGATCGGAAACAATAACAAACGCAGATAAGTTACCAGAACCCTGAACTGGGTCAGCAGGTAATCGGTTCTCGAGATATCCTGAGTTTCTGCCACTGCAGATTGAATCTGGCCTAATAGGTTCCCAGAACTCCCGATACCGCGGATATACATCATCTGAAGCGGTATCACCAGCAGCAGTCCTGCTCCGAGAGCGAGAAGAAGGCGGTTTATTAGGTGTTGACCTCGAAAAAGTGTTATATCAAGCGCCACAATCATAAACGGCAATGTGAATGCGATCTCTTTGCTTTTCATAGCAAGCAGCGCCATTAAAAAACACGAGCACCCCCATGACAATGTTTGAATCCTTTTTGTCGAGAGACATGACAGAAGGTACGATACTATTGAGCCTAGATAGAGGAACGTTGCCAGAGAAGTATAACGTTGAGCAATATAGGTAACAGCCTGCGTCTGTATTGGGTGGCAGACAAAGAGCGCTGCAGTGGCAAAAGGAATGAATTGGCGTAACGTGGCAAAGTTTTTATCATTTTCATTTATCTCATAGGTTCGTTTCAATGCTTTTACGGCAAGCTGTAGAAACAGATAAATGAGACAAGACGATGACAAGTGAATTGCAAGATTAACCAGGTGATAGCCCAGCACCTCCTCACCGTGCAGACTGCGGTTCAGGGAAAAGGTTTTATCCACAAACCATCTGGCGTTAAGGAAGAAATCTTGAATAATGTACATATCCCTACTGGTGTTATTTACCATGCGTACTGCCGTACCGTCATCAAATTGCAGGGGGACGTGGAGAGAATTGGCGTAGGAGAGTATGCCTAGAAGCAGAATAGTTCCGATATGAACAAAAGGAGTGTATTCCAGTGCTAAGGCTATTAGGCGAAGTAACAATTTGTTGTTAAATAAAATATTAATGTATGGCGTTAGTTGGCAACTCATCTGCACAAGTATAATTGGTTGTTTTATAATTTTGTCATTCTGCAACAAATACAATGAAAATTGATTTAATGCTTATATCCAGATTCTGACCAGCAAACATACGAAACCGGGGTAACTTCACAGTTCACCGTTTATGTTTCAGGAGTCCCTGTCAATTCTCCTTCATCAGACCTGATAGTTTAGATACTCTAGCAAAGTAGATTATTTCTTATACTGCTGCATGGCCTCGGGGATCAGTCGCCGGATGTTCTCGATGCGCGTGACATCCGATGGATGGGTGCTGAGGAACTCCGGAGGTGCCTGTCCACGCTTCTGGGCCGCCATACGCTCCCAGAATACCAGCGCCTCATTAGGGTCATAGCCGGCCATGGCCATGAAGATCAGCCCCAGATGATCGGCCTCGCTCTCCTGCATGCGGCCATAGGGCAGGATCGCCCCGTACTGCGCGCCGACCCCATACACCGACATCCACAGTTGCTGCGTCTCGGCCGACCGTGTGGAAAGCGCCGTGGAGAGCGCAACACCCCCCATCTGGGCCAGCAGCCCCTGGCTCATGCGCTTGTTGCCGTGCTCGGCGATGGCATGGGCGATCTCGTGCCCCATCACGACCGCCAGCCCGGCATCGCCCCTGGCCACCGGCAGAATCCCGCTGTAGACCACCACCTTGCCCCCCGGCATGCACCAGGCATTGACCTGCGGGTCCTCCACCAGATTGAATTCCCATGTGTAGTTGTTCAGGTACTGGCTCAGGCCGCTGGTCGCGAAATAGCGCTCGACCGCGTGCTGGATGTTGGCACCGACCCGCCGGACGGTGGCGGTCTGCAGCTGGTCCGTGCTGACCTTGTGCTCCTTGAGGAACTGGTCGTACTGCTGCAGGCTCATGGAGAGCATGGATTGACCGGGGATCAGGTTGAGCTGCGTCCGGCCGGTGATGGGAACCGTACTGCAGGCGGAGAGGGAGAACAGTAAAACAAGCAGGAGACTATAGCGCAGCATCGTAATGACCTCCTCGGGATCAGGGCAGGATTGTCTTCAGCAGATCGAGCAGCAGCTGTGGATGCACCCCCAGCAGCATTATCACGGCCCCGGGTATGACCAGGGCCACTGTTTCCACTGCATTCAGCGGACGGACCTCCGACAGCTCCTGTGGAGCCTTCATGTACAGCACTACCACTATCAGCAGGTAGAAAAATACCGCCACCAGGGCCGCTGCGATGCCGGCCAGCGCCAGGCTGACCTCGCCGGCGCGCAGCGCCGCCGAGAAAACGGCGAATTTGGCCATGAATCCGGCCGTGGGTGGAATCCCGGCCAGGGAGAACATTGCCAGCGCCAATGTCCCGCCGGCCAGCGGCGAGCGGTAACCCAGGCCGCGATAGCCGTCGATGTCATCCCGGTCGGCGGCATCCGACAGAACCGATACCGCCCCGAACGCTGCCAGGCCGGCTGCGGCGTAGGCCGCGACATAGAAGAGCGCCGCCCGGCCGCCACCGGCGGGATAGGCCACGAAGGCCAGCGCCACATAGCCCATCTGGCCGATGGACGACCAGGCCAGCATGCGCTTGATGCTGGACTGCAGCAGCGCTGCCAGGTTGCCGGTCAGCATGGAGAGCAGCGCCAGGCCCCAGAGCAGGTCATGCCCTCCCCGCCAGGTGGTCAGCAACGGGAAAAGCAGCAGCAGGGCCACGGCCGCCGCCCCCTTGGAGGCGGTGGAGAGCAGTGCCGTGACCGGCGCCGGGGCACCCTGATAGACATCCGGGGTCCAGAGATGGGCCGGGACCAGCGACAGCTTGAAGGCCAACCCGAGCAGGGTCAGGGCCAGCCCGGTCAGCAGCAGAGGATCCGGCGTACTGGCGACAGCGGCCAGTTCCGCCAGCCTGAGTGTCCCGCTGGCGGCATAGACCAGGGCCATGCCCATGCCCATGACCGCCGCCGACAGTGTCCCGTTGAGCAGGTACTTCAGCCCGGCCTCGCCTCCCCGTTCAGAACCGCGCTCGACGGCCACCAGGATGTAGAAGGCAAACGTAAAGGCCTCCAACCCGAGGAACAGCATCAACAGGTTGCTGGCGGCGCAGGTGGCCCCCATCCCGACCAGCGCGAAGAGCAGCGTAGCCGGGTATTCCTCCCCCTCGATCCCCCGCCGGAGGTTGTAACCGTCGGCCAGCAGCAGGGCCACGATCCCGCAGCCGTACAGAAACGCAGAGCACAGCCGTGAAAAGGGGGAGATGGTCAGCCCCGGCATGACTGCGTCAACCGGAATGGCAATGTCCCAATACAGTGCCCCGGAAACAACCGCAATCGACGCCGCGTACAGGTAGCTGCCCGGACGCACGGCACCGGCCAGCAGGCAGAGCACACAACCGGCCGTCAGGATGATCAGCGGCATTATGGCGTATATGTCAGCTGAGTTCATACTAGTGCTCCGAAAAACATAAAAGCTGATTTACTACGGAGGGCACAGAGGAAAAACGGAGGAAGGCAAACCGGCAAAACCGAATTATCAGTCTTTGGGGTAACCCAACGTCTATTCCTTTCTGGTTTCCTCCGTGTATCTACGTGTCCTCTGTGGTCGGCTTTAATCAGCTTCAAAGGATGATCCTTTTGATACCTTCCCTGAGATGTTCCGTGTTGAAGTTGATTAACAAACCTAACCGCTTGCCACTCAACTTCAGATACGACATAAGCTGGGCCTGATGAAGAGGCGTCAGTTTGTCGACAGCCTTTAACTCGACAATTAACACATCGTTTACCAACAGATCGAGCCGATAACCTATATCGATTTGTACACCATCGTATGAAAGTGGCAGAGCAATCTGTGTTTCTGTTTTCAGACCTGACTTCTTCAATTCATGCACAAGACAGGCTTCATAAGCACTTTCCAGAAGTCCGGGTCCCAATACAGAATGCACCTTCATTGCAGCACCGATGACCCTGCCACTTATATCCTCATATTCAAGTTTTCCTCCGTGAACCTCTGTGACCTCCGTGGTCGGCTTTTTCACGAACCACCCCCCGTCAACAACTGCACCGGCAGGTGGATCAGGTCCAGCAGCGGCGCGGGATGGATCCCCATCCAGAGGGCCAGCAGCCCCAGCACGGCCAGAATGACAAACTCCCGGGGCGACAGATCAGCCAGCGGCATGGGTTGGCGCTCCTGCTGAAAGAGGACCTCCTGCACCAGTCGCACGGTGTACACCAGGGTCAACACGATGCCGACAAAGGCCAGGGTCGCCACCAGCGGTGCCTTTCGCATCGTGCCGGCCAGCACCAGAAACTCACCCACGAAATTGTTAAGGCCCGGAAGCCCCAGGGATGCCAGGGAGAACAGCAGAAAGAAGAAGGAATAACGCGGGATCTTGCCCCACAGACCGCCGAAGGCGCGGATCTCGCGGGTGTGGGCCCGTTCGTCCAGCATCCCCACCAGGCAGAACAGCGCGCCGGTGGTCACTCCGTGGTTGGCCATCTGGATGATCGAGCCGGACATGGCCACCGGCTGCCAGGCGGCGATACCGATCGCCACGAAACCCATATGACCGATACTGGAATAGGCGATCAGGCGCTTCATATCC
>JBGQLM010000221.1:0-5917 GCA_041500085.1 Geobacteraceae bacterium | reverse complement strand
CCTGCAGAAACGATGACGGTGCTGCCATATCGATCCTGACTTCGCCGAAGTTCTCGACATAGCCGTTGCTGTCAGCTGCAAGCCACCCCGTCATGGTCGGTTCCTTCGGCAGAAAGAGGGCGCATCTGAAGTGCCTGCGGCGCAGATACTCCATGAGCGCCTCACCGATCATCTCCCTTGAAGTGGCATTTGCCAGGCCGGTACACATATCCGTAAGGTTGTACTCATCAGCTTTCTCCTCCGGAGGTGGAACGGGCTTTTCCGGCTCCGGAGCGTCCGGAATCTCTACCTTGTCAAATCCATTGAACTCAGGGATCTCGATGAACTCTTCCTCTTTCGGCTCGTCCCGTTTATTTTCCTTCTTTGACAACGGGGCGGTTCTCTCGTTGATCTCATTGTTGTCTGCGTCTCTCGGGTCTCTTCTCATGTCTTTTGCGATGGCGATGTAGCGTGTTGCGCGCTTTATCTTGTAGTACCGTTCCATTGAAGTGATAAGAAGGATTTCCGGGATCACAACCGGGTTGATGTAGAGCCCGGTGTTGAAGGCAAGCCTGTCGATGGTGGCAAGATCGGACGGGTCTGCCATGGCGACAGTCAGACGCTTTTTATCCAGTGCTATCGGGATGACCTGATGCTTGCTAACCAACTCTGCAGAAATAGTTGCGATCACTTGAGGGGGGATGTCCTGGAGTTCTTTTGACGTTACGGACGGCACTCCCTTGTGCTTGCTGAGGAATTCGGACAGCCGGTCGGCAGTCAGGTAGCCGAGCTCGATCAGGTTGGTACCGATCTTGCCGCCGAAAATGACCTGATTCTTCAGGGCTTCTTCCAGCTGCGCTTCAGTGATTATCCGCTCCTTTACGAGCACACTGCCGACCTTCATCTGCATAATGACATCCCCTGAAAAATTAAAAATTTAGCCATATTCATTGCGTAGAGACATTTATACTGCATGATTTGATTATTTACAACTGTCTGCCGGTAAAATGGCAGTTATGGGAGAAGGCTGGTCAGGGAGAGACAATTGTTATCGTCTGGGTTGTGGACCTGTTTAGATTGGCGGATTTATCGATGCCAAAGAATTTGAGAATGGTGTTGGTAACCGATATTCCGGGCCCCGGGACCGGTGCGGATGAAAATTCGATCGAAGGTGATGTTATCAATGGATCACTGCCGTTCGTCGTGTAATATATCGTAGCAGATTCGTCCGCAGAAAAAGTGACGGTTGCGGGAAGTGATGATACATGCGCAGTCGCAGAAGAGGTGTTCCGGAACGTTGCGTTTGAAATAGTCGCAACGACAACCGGAGGAGTTGTGTCAGTAACTTTGGGGAACCATTCAAAATCAGTGCCGCCGCAGGCAGCAAGAGCTGCTGCCATTATGATCAGAGCCGGAATGTAAGATTTTTTCATGGGGGGTCCTGTTTCAAGTCTTCTGCCAGTTATAGCCTTTTAAACAGTTCATTGTCAAATCTACTTTTCCAGCGAAAACTCTATGATCCACTGATCGAATATAGCAGTCTTGCTCCCTCCGAACTTTGCAAGTTCGGAGCGTATCTGATCCAGCGGCTTTTCAATAGTGAGCATACCTGCATGCTTCGAATAGAAGAGGTCGGCACAGGCGATAATCTTCTCTTCAGGAGAAATCGGCAGCATATCCCTTTTCGGGAGAAGGAGACCCTGCGCGGTAATGTCTTCGACGGTCAGACCCACTCCTATATGTCTCTCACAGACAAGGGCGTGCTGCGGATAGCCTTCTTTTTCCAGCAGGGCTCTCCCGAGTACTCCATGAGTGATGTAGGGCGCACTCCCGTGACAGCCGAGCATTGGAGTATCGGTCTGTGATATCCCGATATCGTGCAGCATTGCAGCCTCTTCGATGAAACCGATGTCGAGCAGCTCACTTGATTGACAGTTTTTGGCGATCCTGAGGGCTTTGTCGGCGACCAATCTGCTATGCGTGGCGATAATCCTGAGGGCATCGGCATCGAAATATTTCTTGAGAAGAGCATAAGGGTTCATTTGTATTCGAGTATGAATTGGCGGGAAGCTAATGTCAAGCAGGAGCCGGAATCCTTGACCGCTGCCCTGTTATCGGCTATCTTCGAGATTATCAAAGTAGTCAGGGAGAACTTGTGTCAAGACCTACCTGGGACGAATATTTCATGGAGATTACCCATCTGGTGGCAAAGCGCTCGACCTGTCTCAGAAGGCAGGTAGGTGCGGTGCTGGTAAAGGACAGGAATATTCTTGCCACCGGCTACAACGGCTCTCCGTCAGGGGTTGCGCACTGCCTTGATGTCGGATGCCTGAGGGAGAAACTCGGCATCCCTTCCGGAGAGCGCCATGAACTCTGTCGCGGGCTTCATGCCGAGCAGAATGCGATCATCCAGGCGGCAAAGCACGGGACGAACATCGACGGCGCGACTCTCTACTGCACGACCATGCCCTGTATCATCTGCTCCAAGATGACCATCAACGCCGGCATCAGAAGAATTGTCTATGAATCCGGCTACTCGGACACTCTTGCTGCGGAGATGATCGCGGAGTCGAATATAGTTGTTGATCTGTTTGTCCCTTCAAAACAGACGGAGGATCAGACATGAAATGCCCGTTCTGCTCGTTCGTAGATACAAAAGTTATTGATTCTAGACCTGATAAAGACAGCTCGGCCATACGTCGCCGTCGCGAGTGCGAATCCTGCTCCCGCCGCTTTACGACTCACGAGCGGATTGAAGAGGTGCTGCCGATGATCCTCAAGAAGGATGGCCGTCGGGAGAGCTACGACCGTGGGAAGGTCATCAACGGTATGAAAAAGGCGTGCGAGAAGCGCCCGGTATCCATCGACGATATCGAGGATATGGCGAGCCGCCTTGAGACCAGGCTGCTGGAAAGCGGTGAACGGGAGATCCCCGGAACTGTTATCGGTGAATGGATCATGAATGAACTGCACGATGTCGATGAAGTCGCCTATGTGCGGTTTGCCTCGGTTTACCGCTCTTTCAGGGATATCACCGAATTCATGTCGGAGCTTCAGGATTTGCTGAAGGGAGAACAGAAGGGGGCCAGGAAGGCAAAGGGAACCGCTCTGGATAAAGGTCTGTCCCGGTGAGCGGATTTGATGAGAAGGTCATGAAGCGGGCGATACATCTTGCTCGCAAGGGGGTGGGAAAAACATCTCCCAATCCCGCAGTCGGCTGTGTAGTTGTGAAGGATGGTGAAACCGTCGGCGAAGGGTGGCACAGAAAAGCCGGCACACCCCATGCCGAAGTCCACGCCCTCAAACAGGCCGGCGAACGTGCCAGAGGTGCCGACCTGTATGTAACACTGGAGCCCTGCGCCCATTTCGGCAAGACCCCTCCTTGTGCCGAGGCCGTTGCCGCGGCAGGAATTTCCAGGGTCTTTATCGGGATGATCGATCCGAATCCTCTGGTGAGCGGCAGGGGTATCGAAAGTCTCCGGAAATCGGGTATAAAGGTGGAGGCCGGGCTGTGTGAGGCAGGCTGCCGGGCACTGAACCTCCCGTTCATCAAGCATGTGACAACCGGTCTTCCCTATGTCACCATGAAGAGCGCTATGACCATGGACGGGAAAACAGCGGCGCTCTCGGGCGATTCCCGCTGGATAACTTCGGAGAGTTCGCGGAGGCTCGTCCATCGACTGCGGGCATCTGTCGATGCGGTCATGACCGGTTCAGGCACGCTGCTCACAGACGACCCGCAGCTCACCGTCAGGATGGCTCGCGGCAAAAGCCCGATCAGGATAGTAGTTGACAGCTCTCTCCAGACCCCTGTCGATTGCCGGCTCATGAGCGAAGCCGGTAAAACTCCGGTCATTATTGCGACGATCAGCAGTGATCATGCAAGAGCCGTTGCTTTGACCGGGAAAGGCGCCGAACTGCTGATCTGCCGCGACAAGGGCGGCGCAGTCGATCTGGATGATCTGATGGCCAGGCTTGGCGATCGCGGGATTCAGTCGGTCCTGCTCGAAGGGGGAGAGAGGCTTTGCGGTGAGATGTTCCGTCACAGGCTCATAGACCGGTTCCTGTTCTTTTATGCCCCCAAGATCCTTGGCGGAGAAGGGAAGGGGCTTTTTGCCGGCGCAGGCGCATCGTTTATGAAAGATTCTTGTCCACTCGCTATCAGGAAAGTATCGAGAGTCGGAACTGATATTCTTGTTGAAGCCTGTCCGGAGGGTGAATGTTTACAGGTCTGATTGAAGATGTCGGGAAGGTGCAGAAGCTTGAACGGCGCGGCAGCTCTGCGAGGCTTGCCATAGCGACCGCTCTGCCTTCGGATGAGTTTCTCGTCGGTGACTCCGTGGCGGTGAACGGAGCATGCCTGACCGTGACGAGTATTGCCGGTATGCTTCTCTCTTTCGACGTGTCTCCTGAAACGCTGGACAGATCCGGGCTTGGCAGGCTCGCTTCAGGCGATCAAGTGAACCTTGAACGGGCGATGCGGCTGTCTGACCGGCTTGGCGGGCATATCGTGACCGGTCATATCGACTGTGTGGCAACAATAGCCGGGCGGCGGGAGGAGTCGGGCAATATCCAGTTTTTCTTCAGGACCCCTTCTGAAAGCCTGCGTTACATCATTGAAAAAGGTTCGGTTGCCATAGACGGCATAAGCCTTACTGTCAACAGCGTTACCCCGGATGGCTTTGCGGTGAACATCATCCCCCATACCGCGCAGATGACGACACTCCGGTTCAAAAAGCCGGGCGACAAGGTCAATATCGAGACCGACATCATCGGCAAATATGTCGAGCGGCTGTTGGCCGGATCAGGGAGTACCGGGGAGCCCGGCGGGATAAGCATGAAGAAGCTGATGGAAAACGGTTTTGCCTGAGCCGTAATAACCTGTTAAGAACTCAGTATTGTAAGCGGTCATTCTCTACGGCCTTACACGGTCATCTGCTGTCATCTAAACAACCGAAGTATATTCATTCCTCATGTAACTCAAGCGTTCACCCCCTTCCATATCGCAGCTTTCTATAGCACCGGACCGGAGACAAAAAAAGGGCCTGCTTGTGGCAGGCCCGAAATACTGTGAGTGCGATTAAAAGTGACTTGGTAATGCTGCGATCAGCTCAATATGCCGGCTCCTACCAGGTATGCGTCCCGTGACAGGAGTTGGAGCAGGTGCGGTTGGTCGCATTCCAGCCGATGGTGGTGACGATGTTCTTGACGCCGTTGTTGTGCGTCGCCGCGTTTACCGTCGTGGAACTGTAGCCGGTGCCGTGGCAGGTGGCGCAGGAGCGGTTGCTGTGTGTCGAATGGTGGCCAGATGCCGGTGGAATGGCGTGGCAGCTGCCGCAGACAGGTGTCGGCGTCGGGGACGGGGTGACGGTTGCCAGCACGGTGACAATTGCCTGCTGCTGGGTGGTGGTGAGGGTCGACAGGCTGCCCATGCCGCCCGTGTTGTTGGTGATGGCGGTCTGCAGCCTGGTCAGGGTGATCCCTGCCTTGGTGGAGCTGGCCAATGCGCCGTGGCAGCCGGCGCAGTTGCTGGTATAGAGCGCGGTGCCGTCAGCCGGAGTTGGGGTCGGTGTCGGAGTCGGAGTCGGAGTCGGAGTCGGAGTCGGAGTCGGAGTCGGAGTCGGTGTCGGAGTCGGAGTCGGAGTCGGAGTGTCGGTTGCCAGCACGGTGACGATTGCCTGCTGCTGGGTGGTGTAAAGGCTCGACAGGAAGCCCTCTCCGCCGTTATTGTTGGTCATGGCGGTCTGCAGCCGGGTCAGGGTGGCCCCCTTCTTGGTGGAGCTGGTCAGGACACCGTGGCAGCCGGCGCAGTTGCTGGCGTAGAGAGCGGCGCCGTCCACTGGCGTGGGTGTCGGCGTCGGTGTCGGCGTCGGAGTTGGTGTCGGCGTCGGCGTCGGCGTCGGCGTTGTCACTGCAAGAGCGGTGACGATCCCCTGCT
>JBGQLM010000220.1:0-5960 GCA_041500085.1 Geobacteraceae bacterium | reverse complement strand
CCGGTTCAAAAGTTGACTTTGCGACCTGGTTCGATGCGTATCACTACATGTGCGATGAGATCGCAAAGATCGATTTCGATATCTGCATTATCGGAGCGGGCGCATACGGCCTCCCCTTGGCGTCGTTTGCCAAGCAGATGGGCAAGCAGGCGATTCATCTTGGCGGCGTAACCCAGATACTCTTTGGTATCAAGGGGAAAAGGTGGGAGCGTGAGTATGCCGACAGCACGGCAAAACTTTTCAATGAACATTGGGTCAGGCCTCTTCCGACGGAAACTCCCGCAAACAAAGACAGTATAGAAAAGGGTTGTTATTGGTAAACCTGGGTAAACGGGGCCACACCATGCGCATCACAGTCGTGAAAGAAAACGGGGAGCTCCTGGAAATCAGAGAAGCCTGGCAAGCCCTCTGCGATGATCCGGAATACAGCAGTTCCGCATTTGCCAGTTTCGAGTGGTATGAAACCTGGTGGCGCCACTACTCCGCCGGGGCAACACTCCACATGATTACCATGTGGGACGCCGACAAGCTTGTAGCGATTGCCCCCCTCATGCTGAGGCGTGTCACCATCCACGGGTTACCGCTGACGGCTCTCTGCTTCATGGAGAACAATCAATCTCTCAACAACGATTTCATCGTGGCGCCTGCTGTCAGAGAACTGTTTTTTCATGAGCTGCTCCGGCATCTTTCTGCACAGACTGCCCACTGGGATGTCATCATATTCAGGAATATACCCGACACCTCGCTAAACTGCGGCGCACTGGTCAAGGCCCTTGACGGAGACGGTCAAAAATGGCTAAAGAGTCCGACCTGGTTCGATTCGCCGTACCTCGTGCCGGCAGGAACCTGGGCGGACTTTCTGGCCAGCCGCACGACACGAACGCGCAAGAGCCTGCGCAACATCCGAAACGGGCTGTTAAAATCAGGCGACGTCTCTGTCGCGAACATCCGTACCTGGGAAGAATTTTTCCTGGTCAAAGACGAAGTTTTTGACGTCGCAAGACAGAGCTGGGCTGAAAATAGCGGCGACTCAATGGCCTCTCCGGCAAACGAAGCGTTCTTCAACGACCTGGCGTACGTCTTTGCCCAAAAGGGATGGCTCTCTCTCTGGACCCTGCGCCTGAACGGTGCGATGGTTGCCATCGAATTTCACCTGAAGGCATATGCTAAGGAACATGCCATGCGGAGCCACTATCTTCCCGAGTTTGCATCATTGTCGCCGGGGACATACCTGGAGATGCAAATAATCAAAAATGCCTTCGAGGAAACGGAAAAGGTCCGCGTCTATGATTTTTGCGGAAGCTTCGAAAACTACAAAAAAAAATGGACCGACGCCTTTGTTGCTCACCACGACATATTAATCTTCAACGACAGGCTGTATTCACGCCTGATCAGATTCCATGAGGCGGTAGCGGTGCCGCTGCTGAGACGGGTATTCCCTCGGAATTTCTGGAACAGCAGGTTTTTCAGGATCTGCGGCATCAACACCGACCGGATGAAAAGTTGCAGCAATGAGTAACGTCAAAGGGAATCCATGTCTTGCATGCAGCACCGGTCAACACTGCTGCTCACGTTTGAGCGGCCTGGTGCTCAGCGCGGACGAATTCAGGACTCTTTTCAAGAGTCACCGGGAAGAGCTTGCGATAAAACAGTCCAACAAAGTTATCATTGTCTCTTCAAAAGAGGGGAATGCCTGTCCGCATTGGGGACCAAACGGCTGTCGCATTTACCTGCAAAGGCCGATTGATTGCCGGGTTTTCCCCTATATTACGGCACTTGTTATCGAAAAACGCTCTAAGGTCAAAATCGTCTTTCATTCCAGATCCGACTGCCCGTTGAAGGACCGGTTGTACCGGAACATGCCGGAGACCGATATCAAGCAGTTGCTTATGGAGTTGGGGAAAAGCATGTATGGACCAACAAAGGCCATCGTCGTGCAGCACGAGAGAGGATTCATTTCACGGCTTCAAAACAGGGTTGAAGCGGCTATAAGCCGACGGCTGTATCACATGCCGTCCTGACTGCCAGGTCTCTCTGCTTATGCCGTGAATCGGAGTATCACATGTCGGTTGTCGTATATGCAAAAGATGCCCTGTCCCTTCTCTGCCGGGGCGAGTGGCGTGAGTTCATCTTCCGTATTCGGGTCCATACTCAAAAAATAGACCTGCGAAACACGTATCTTGAGGAACTGAATCTGCCGGAAGATCGCTGCCACTACTACGCCAATTCCGGCGGCCCGCACCTCGACAAGGTTCTCAAGACCTTGAAGATAACGGTGCGGGACTCCGTTGTGGATTTCGGCTCCGGTAAGGGGGGCGCGCTCATCACGCTGTCTCGCTATCCCTTTGCCAGAATCGCGGGCGTGGAGATATCGCCTGACCTGGTAACCATAGCGAAAGAAAATCTCGCCAAGCTCGACATCAGAAACGTCACAATGAATGTCTGCGACGCAGTAAATTTCGCCGATCTTGACGAGTTCAATTACTTCTATTTTTTCAGCCCCTTTCCGGCCGTTGTCATGGACACTGTCATAAGGAACATTCGCGCTTCGTTGACGAACAAGCCCCGGAAAGCGACCATAATTTACTTCAATCCGGAATGTCACGATACCGTGGTCACTGACTCACCTTTTGTCAAAATCAATGAATTCAACCATCACGAACTTAAGTTTTATATTTATTCCAACAGGCCATGAAGATACACACCATCTGGCGCATGAATGTCGCCACTAGTCTGCAGACAACGGTTACTCGACTATGACGGAAATTACCGGGAACATACTTGGATCGGCACGCAAGCTGGTCTGTACGCCCATAAACCGCCTGATCAACAGCATTGATCCGCCGGTAATCGTTCTTGTTTACCATCGTGTCACGACGCTCCGGTCAGACCCGGAGATGCTTGCAGTGACACCTGGAACTTTCCGTGCTCAGATGCGGTACCTGAAAAACAATTTTCCTGTTGTCAGATTCGAAGAGGATTGGAAGAAGATATCGAAG
Organism: Geobacteraceae bacterium; assembly: GCA_041500085.1. Taxonomy (GTDB): domain Bacteria; phylum Desulfobacterota; class Desulfuromonadia; order Geobacterales; family DSM-12255; genus VEOV01. Next base: position 2,961 of record JBGQLM010000220.1, on the reverse strand, counting down.
CCGTCAGTCTGCGTTACCTTTGATGACGGCTATGCCGACAATGTACGGGAGGCGTTGCCGATCCTTGAAGAAGTCGGGGTGCCGGCCACCTTCTTCGTCAGCACCGGGACAATCGGCACCACGGAGGAATTCTGGTGGCACGAACTGGAACGGATAATTCTGAATAGTCAGAATCTACCCCCCGACATCACCCTGACGGTCGGTCGTCTCAAGAGAACGTGGGCTACCGGCTTCTTCAGTGAGCGCCAGGAGTTTTTTCGCGGGGTAGTGCAACTGATGACGAACGCCGATACACCGGGCCGTAACGACCTGATCAACCAGATCCGCGCCAAGTCAGGGATCAATGCGGAGAGTGCCGGCGACAACCACCGCACCATGTCGATTGAAGAGCTCCGGCTCCTGGCAGCGAGCCGCTGGGCTACCATCGGCGCCCATACCGTGACCCACACTAAACTATCCTCCCTCACTGCTGACGCTCAAAGAGCAGAGATTGAAACCTCCAAACGGGAGCTGGAGAACTGGCTTGACCTAAAAATCAAGGTGTTTTCCTATCCATACGGTCGGCGCAACCATTACACGAAGGAGAGTGTCGCATTATGCAGAGAGATCGGGTTCACCAAGGCCGCCACCAACTTTCCCGGCCAGGCTCATCGCTGGACGGATCCCTATCAAATCCCCCGGCACCTGGTCCGTAACTGGCCATTGGATATTTTTACCGAGAAGCTGCGGGGGTTCTGGACACGATGAAGGTTCTTTTTTTCAATGGTTCCGATATCGAGGGTGGCGCTTCACGCGCTGCAACCAGCCTTCTGCATGGTGTTAGAGCGCAGGGGCTCGACGCTCGGCTTTATGTACAGAGAAAATACGGCGACGATCCGCTGGTCGATGGACCCCGCTCACTGCTCGGCAAGGCTCTAGGCTTTGTACGGCCGACTATCGAACAGCACATGTTCGGCATCACGCCGGGAAAAGTGAATGGACCGTTCTGTACCTCATTCCTGCCGGACGGGCTGTTGTCACAGGCGGCCGGAAAGGCACCCGACATCATCCATCTCCACTGGGTGGCTCGCATGATGCGTCTGGAAACGCTGCAAGGCTTGGGCGTGCCGCTTGTATGGACCATGCACGATTCCTGGGCCTTTACCGGCGGCTGTTATCTGCCCGGCGGCTGCACCCGCTACCGGGAGTCGTGCGGGGCATGCCCGGTCCTTGGATCTGATCGGGAGAATGACCTGTCGCGGCGTATATGGATCAGAAAGCAAAAAGCCTGGCACGATATGGACCTGACGATTATAGCCCCGAGTCGGTGGATGGCCGCATGCGCCCAGACAAGTTCGCTCTTTCGCAATTCACGCATTGAAGTCATCCCCAACGGACTTGACTTGAATCGTTTCAAACCGGTTGACCAGCGTTCTGCACGCGATATTTTATCCCTTCCCCAAGACAAGAAACTGATCCTGTACGGCGCAAAATCGGCCACTAAAGACCGAAACAAGGGCTTCCATCTGCTCGTACAGGCGATGCAGGAGTTGAGCAGCGGCTGCGAGCACAATGACACAATTGAACTGCTCGTCTTCGGCTCGTCGGAACCGGACCCGCCACCGAAGCCAGGCTTCAGGACGCATTACCTGGGGTGGCAGCATGACGACACCGCTCTTGCGTTACTCTATGCCGCAGCAGACGTTTTCGTCATGCCATCCCTTCTGGAAAGCCTCGGATATACCGTCATGGAAGCAATGGCATGCGGCACCCCATGCGTTGCTTTCAACCAGGGGGGTGTGCCTGATGTGATCGACCACTTGCAAAACGGCTACCTGGCACATCCGTATGAACCGGTCGATTTGGCACGAGGCATTGCCTGGGTGCTGGAAAATGAAGATCGCCGGAAGAGACTGTCGCTACAGGCACGGCAGAAGGTGGAACAGGAATTTGCCGTGGAAAAGGTTGCTGTACGGCATAAATCGCTCTACCGGGAGATTCTAAGACATGAATAATTCAGGCCCTGAATTCCCCGTCATCTCCATCGTTACCCCCTCCTGCAACCAGGGCGCCTTCCTGGCCGAAACCATCGAGAGCGTCATCGGCCAGGAAGGCGACTTTGCAATTGACTACATTATCGTTGACGGCGGTTCGAGCGACGATTCCGTTGATATTATCAGGAATTATGAGGCTCACCTGCATAATGGAAAATGGCCGGTTGCGTGCCGGGGAATAACCTATCGATGGATAAGTGAGCGGGACAAAGGACAAACCGATGCCCTTATGAAGGGCTTTCGCATGTCACAGGGTGAAACACTGGCCTGGCTTAATTCCGACGATACGTATCTGCCGGGTGCCCTGCAGACGGCGGCCGGCTTTTTCCGGGACCACCCGAGCGCAGGGTTAATGTATGGGGATGCCAACTATATTGACGCCGAAGGAGCCGTCATCGGCAACTACCGTAGCGAAGAGTTAAACCTCGACAAACTGGCCTCCGCCAACATCGTCTGCCAGCCTACGGCCTTTTTCCGAAGAAAAGCTTTCGAGGCGGTCGGGGGTCTGGACGAGACGCTGGATTTCGTGATGGACCTCGATCTCTGGATCAGGATCGGCAGGCGTTTTCCCTGTCGGTATGTCCCTCGCCTGCTCGCAACCTACCGGCTGCACGAGACATCCAAGAGTATCAGCAACGATACGCTTTACAATAACAGCGAGGAGTCTCTGGCTGTCACAATACGTCATTTCGGCTGGGCTCCGCTGACCAGGGTCTACACCTCGTGCAGCATCCTGTGCAAGACTCACCTGCCGAACATGCTCGCGAGGAATAGATTTGCTGTGGCAGCTGCAGCGATGATTTGTTCTCTCTTCCGCTCCCTGTATCTGAATCACGGGTTTCATCGCAATGACCTGAAGCTGCTGACCGGGACAAACTTCCGCAAACTACTCAAGAGCAGCAGATCATGACGCTTCTCAAGCTCCTGT
>JBGQLM010000219.1:0-5983 GCA_041500085.1 Geobacteraceae bacterium | reverse complement strand
CTGTCTTCCTCGACACTCATTTTGGCGAGGGAGACACACCCCATGACCACCTGAAGCAGATTGTTATAGTCATGGGCCAGACCGCCCGCCAGAACGCCGATCGCTTCAAGATGTTTTACCCGCCGCGCTTCGGCCTTCAGCTGTATGATGGCATCGCAGTGCGAAAGTGCTGCCAGGAGCTTGGATATCTCGACCGGTTTGACAACGTACTGGGTTACACCGATGTCAATGGCTTCGAGGATGGATTTGCTCTCTCCCAGGGCGGTCATGAAGACGAACTGGACTTCTGGGAAATCCTTGCGTATTGCGCGCGCCATCTCCAGCCCGTTCATGTCCGGCATCATGATGTCGCTCAGCACGATTTCCGGAGTATGTCTGCGATAAAGCTCGAGGCCCTGGTGCCCGTTTTCCGCTACGATGCAGTTGTGACCGTTCAGCTTCAGTATGTTCGTCACCAGCTCCCTGGTGATGGTATCATCCTCGACATAGAGCAGCGAGACTTTTCCGTGCATTCTGTTCTCCGTGTTTGCGAACGTGATATCCGCGGTATTCGATAAACTCCGTGGCAGTATACCAGAGAATAGCGGCAACAACTACACCATCGGTAAACAAGTCCGTAGGGACAACTGGAAACGCTTTCGAGCAGGCCCCGAAACATACCGGCTGCGATCCGGCTCATATCAACCGTTTATGAAAAACAACTATTGTTGCCGTGCAGTTGACACGATAAGCTGGCATGTAAAAATTGACATGCCTGAACAGTCTGTGATGTCGCAATGCCAGAACTGTCGGAAGGAGGAAACCATGGAGCTTGAGCAGCAGTTATCCAGGGCAGCCGCTGCAATCAGAAATGCCGACGCGCTGGTCATTACCGCAGGGGCGGGGATGGGGGTGGATTCGGGGTTGCCGGATTTTCGCGGCGATCACGGTTTCTGGAACGCCTACCCGATGTACCGACAGCTGGGCCTCAGCTTCGTGCAGGCGGCAAATCCGGAGCATTTCGAGCGTGACCCGGCTTTCGGCTGGGGTTTTTACGGCCACCGGACCAATCTTTATCGCGAGACCCTGCCGCATGAAGGATTCCGGATCATCAGGAGATGGCTGGCCGATTACGGGTTGCAGCACTTCGTGGTGACGTCCAATGTTGACGGGCAGTTTCAGAAAGCGGGTTTTGGCGAAGAGTCCATTCTTGAGGTGCACGGCTCGATCCACCACCTGCAGTGCCTTTCGCCCTGCTCGAATGCCATCTGGGCCAACCGGGAGGAAATCCCGGTCGATTTCGGGACAATGAGAGCGCAGCAGATCCCGAAATGCATCAAGTGCGGCGGGGTCGCGAGGCCGAATATCCTGATGTTCGGGGACTTCTCCTGGCTGTCCGATCGGACGCGCAGGCAGGAGCGGGAGTTCGACGAATTTATGACCGATCATGTGGGAAAGCGGCTGGTAATCATCGAGCTGGGGGCAGGGACGGCGATCCCGACGATACGTCATATGGGTGAGAGATTGGCCGGCAGGAGCAAAGCCGTGTTGATCAGGATAAACCCGCGGGAAGCCCAGATCTCGCCCGGGGAGATATCCATCCCGGCCGGGGCGCTGGAAGGCTTGAAAATGATAAATACCGTGGTTGATAGGCTGAAGGCTGAAGGCTGAAGGCTGAAGGTAAAGGCTGTAAAGCAAGGCTTCCTTCAACTTCAGCCTGGTTTTACTGCTTTGTGACCACGACTATGCCCGATTCCGTGACCGTATACCCTTTCCTGGCATCAGCTTCATGGTCATAGCCGATGACCGTGTTGTCCGGTATGACGATGTTCTTGTCGATGATCGCCCTTTTTATCTTCGTATGTCTGCCGATGGTGACGTTTTCAAAGACAATCGAATCCTCTACCAGGCTGTAGCTGTTGATCCGTGTCCTGGGACCTATGATCGAGCGGCGCACGATGCCGCCGCTGGTGATGCAGCACGCACAGACATAGGAGTCAATGTTCACTCCGCGGCGATCGTCATCGTCAAAGATGGTCTTTGCCGGAGGCAGGTTCCCCTGGTTCGTCAGTACCGGCCATTTGTAGTTGTAGAGATTGAGCTGCGGAGAGACGTGAATCAGGTCCATGTTGGCTTCGTAGTACGACTCGATGGTGCCGACATCTTTCCAGTAGCCGCGCTCTTCGGCCTTCATTCCGGGGATGAGGTTGTCGTTGAAGTTGTAGGCAAACACCCGGTCACCCTGTGCAAGCATCATCGGGATGACATGCTTGCCGAAGTCGAGATCTTCGTGACGTTTCTTCCCTTCCTGAAGCACTTCTATCAGTTTTCTGGTCGAGAAGATGTAGTTTCCCATCGAGGCGAAACAGACCTCCTTGCCCGGAACGGGTGTCGGGTTGTCGGGTTTCTCTTCAAAGCCGATGACCCGGTTGTCGTCATCTACTACTACAACGCCGAATCTCGACGCTTCATCCATGGGCACTTCTATCGATGAGACGGTGATGTCGGCCCGGTTCATCCGGTGGAAGTTGATCATCTGGCTGATATCCATCTTGTAGATGTGATCGCCACCGAATATGGCCACATATTCGGCATCCGAGGATTCGATGAAGCGTATGTACTGGTAGATGGCGTCGGCAGTCCCCTTGAACCACTCTTCGGATTCATTCCTGGTCTCGGGTGAGATGGCGACATAGAACTCGTTCAGACCGGTCCATTTGGCCCAGGACTCGCGGATATGCTTCATGAGCGAATAGGCCCGGTACTGGGTCAGTACATAGACCTGCTTGATGCCCGAGTTGAAGAGGTTGCTGAGTACAAAATCTATTATCTTGTACTTGCCTCCGAAAGGCACACCGGGTTTCGGCCTGCTCTGCGTCAGAGGGCTGAGCCGTTCCCCTTTGCCGCCCGCGAGGACCATTGCAAGAGTGTTTCTGGCCGGGTCGCCTGAGTACATGATCCCTCCTTATTGCATTCGTGATTATTGATTGATCCGGAATCGCTATTGACAGCAGGTCATTAACTTCCAGTCATCTATTCTAACATAAGTTTCATGACCTTCTGCAGATCTTCCCACACTTCGCGTTTTTTTTCCGGAGAGCGAAGCAGAAAGGCAGGGTGAAAGGTCGGCATGAGCGGTATGCCGTGGTAGTCGTGGAACCTCCCCCTGAGCCTGCTGATCGGATCCCTGCTGTCAAGGAGCGTCTGGCTGGCGAAGGTTCCGAGAGCTACGATCGCTTTGGGCGCTATCGACTGTACCTGACGCAGCAGAAAGGGGCTGCATTCGGCTATCTCTTTTGGTGCGGGATTACGGTTTTCAGGAGGGCGGCATTTGAGCACGTTGCAGATATAGACCTCCTGCCGTTCATACCCCATCGCCTTGATCATTTTTGTGAGGAGTTGACCGGCCTCACCCACGAAGGGCTCTCCCTGGAGGTCCTCGTCCCGTCCCGGTGCCTCGCCGACGAAAAGAACTCGCGCGTTATGGCTTCCGACTCCGAATACCAGATTCTTTCTGGTTTCGCAGAGGATGCACCTGCGGCAATCTCCCAGATCATTACGGATATCATCGAGAGTCTCTACTGTGACGGTCTGCTTTGAGGCCATCACTCCGGACGCTGGTCGGGCTTTTCCAAAAGCGGCAGGCTCGGTCGCCCTGATCGGCAGAGCATCAACTCCGGTATCCTTCAGCTCTTCGAGATAGCTCCGGAGTGCTCCGGCAAGTTCAGACCGATCATTATGGTTTGTCATCCCTATACCCTTTACTTTTCTGAATACACCCCATAAGATAGCAGAATGATTCCAATCGCTATAACTGTGCTGCTCGTTCTGTTCCTGCCGGCAGAGTCGTCGGCATGGGGGCCCGGGTTTCACCTGCAACTCGGGATGTCTCTTCTCGGTAACCTCAGCTCACTGCCGGCTTCGGTCGCGTCACTCATTGACGCCTTCCCGAACGACTTTCTCTACGGCAGCATAGCCGCCGATATCACCCTCGGGAAAAAATTCACTCACTACCTGTTTCACTGCCATCGCTGGCATGTGGGGAAAAGGCTTCTCGAAGAGGCTTCCTCCGATTCGCAGAGAGCCTGCGCCTACGGCTATATCTCCCATCTGGCAGCTGATGTCGTGGCCCACTGCTACTACGTGCCGATCAGCGCCATGAGGAGCTATCAGACGGTAGCGCTGAATCATGCCTATTGGGAGGTCCGCTTCGACAGTTTCGTCGACCCTGATTTGTGGAACCTGGGCCGGAGGGTTGCCCTGGAGCATTTTGAAGATAATGACCAGCTGCTCCGCCAGGTTATCTCCAACACGCTTTTCTCTTTCAATACGAACAAGAGGATCTTCAATTCGATTCTGCTCGTCAACCGTCTGGAGAAGTGGCAGCAGTTGATGTCGGCAATGAACGATGTCTCACGGCATCAGCTGAACGAAGAGGAACGGTCCGAAATGACTCTCCTCTCGACTGAAGCTGTGGTCGGAACACTTTCGAATATAAACTCTTCGCCATGGCTGGAAGCTGACCCGACAGGAGAGCATGCTCTCAAGGCAGCAGAGTCGGTCAGAAAAAACCTGCGGATCCTCTACCAGAGCGGCAAGATAACAAAGGAGGCGGCATCATCCGAGCTTGAGTCACTAAAAGCAAAACTGAAGGGTGCAATCCTGCATCCTGAGCTGCTCAACCAGATAGTTCACTAGGCTTTCTAAGCTGGTCTTCTCAGGGCCACAACCCTGTCAAGAATCTTCCCCGCAACGGTTTCCTTTGGCAGGATTGGATCAAATACTGCGATATGGTAACAGTTAGCCCAAAAGGTCCAAGTAGCGGGATGTACGAAAAGGCAACTTGGGAGAAACTTCGTCCCTATATCTTCCTTCCAAATGTTTGCTTCAAAGTTGTCATCTTTACCCGAGAGGATTTTGAGTATGCAGTTGCGATCGCAAAGAGGTGGCCAGTTGTTAGAATGTACCTCTCGGTTGGAACTCCTCAAGGACTTGATGAACTCGATACGAGGATTGAAATTATGGCAGGGCTCAGGAGAGTTAGCGATTGGGTCCTTAGTGAACCTCTCCTCAAAGAAGTTACAATCTTCCCACAATTGCATGTCCTCACCTGGGGGACAAAGAAAGGAGACTGATACAGTCATGGTTAAAGACAATCCAAACCTACATCAACAGTATCCTACTATTCAGCATGGAGCTCAGGTAACTGATCCTACGGGGGAGATTGAAAGTCACGTTCGACAGATCCTTGATCTTCTCCGGTTGGATATTAATGATCCATCCTTAATGGAGACTCCTAGGAGGGTGGCTAAGTACCTTCGTGAGTTCCGTCAGAAACATGACTATAGGGAGATCCTTGGCGATGGATTTAAGCATCCTGGAGCACATGGTCTCATTGCTCAGTCCAACATACCCTTTAGGATGGCTTGCGAGCACCACCTCCTCCCTGCCCTGGGGCGCGCAGCCATTGGCTACTTTCCGGATGAGATGGTGGTGGGTTTGTCGAAGCTCACTCGACTTGTACAAGCGGTCGGAACTGAGAAGCCTAGCCTTCAGGAAGTGGTCTGTGACAGAATTGCTGACATCTTCGATGAACACGTCCACCCAAGAGGCGTCATCGTAACCATTCGAGCAGAACATTCTTGTATGGCTTGTAGAGGTGTTAATACACCTGATGTTCTGACTCATACAAGCAGCGTACGAGGCCTCTTCAGAGATGTTCCCCAAGCACGCGCAGAATTCTTTAGCCTAATAGGGAGGTAGTAATGATCAGTCGAAACTCCAAGGTACTGCTGGTTGTTCGTAGTACTGAAGTAGCCATTCAGCTTAGTCAACATTTTAAGGAGGTTGACATTGGTGTAATGGGGGAATTTTTCTCAGGTCGAAGGTATGATGCAGTATTCAATGCAGTGCATCCTCAGAATGACTTGGAAAGAGACTTTGTCAATACCCGACTTCGCACCTTATGGAGTCCTGGTGGTTACTACGCTGATATTTGGTAAGG